>NZ_ASPX01000012.1:0-39243 GCF_000517965.1 Paenibacillus sp. FSL R7-277 | reverse complement strand
AAAAAGCGAAATAAAGAGCATATCTACAACAAGTACCGATTTTATACGGAGGACTCCGGGATAAGGGGGTCGCACCGATTGTATGCGAAAAACCGAACACAATGCGCAGGAGCAAGGGTGACCGTGCCAAATGTATGTTAAAAACCGCATACAATGTGGAGTCGCGAGGTTTGGTAGGTGGGGC
This sequence comes from Paenibacillus sp. FSL R7-277, assembly GCF_000517965.1. Taxonomy (NCBI): domain Bacteria; kingdom Bacillati; phylum Bacillota; class Bacilli; order Caryophanales; family Paenibacillaceae; genus Paenibacillus; species Paenibacillus sp. FSL R7-277. Next base: position 39,059 of record NZ_ASPX01000012.1, on the reverse strand, counting down.
CAAGGTTTTATTTCGCATCCCGCTTAAACAGTGGAGAGGACGGAACGAATGCGGAAAAGCGATAGCGGTCGCCTTTGTCTCCGGATTTTTACCGATTAGGGAAATAAATAAAATCTGGAGACAACAGCGATTGTAGCAACGTTCCGTTCGCGGAGCGTCCACCCGAGCGCCAGCGTTGATCCTGCTCAAAAGTAAAAGGTTTTCCCAAGTAACCAATTCCGTTCACACAGCCTCCACCCAAACTAAAAAGGCTGCCCCAATCAGCCATTTCATGACTTTTGGGAACAGCCCTTTTCATATTTTCGGCCTGCCTACGTCTGGATCAGCAGCAGGATGATGGACGACAGGGAGAGGCAAATGCTGGCCAGATAGAGCACGCCGACCACTTGTCTCTGGTTCAGACCAGCCTTGAGCAGACGGTAATGAACCTGAGTGGCGTCCGCCTGATAGATGGCTTGTCCCTTCAGGAAGCGCCGGATGACGACAAAAATATTGTCGAAGATCGGTACGCCCAGCGCGAGAATCGGAATGAACAGCGACAACACCGTTGCCTGCTTGAAGGCGCCGTCCAGCGCAATCACTGCCAGAATGAAGCCGAGGAAGGTGGCGCCGGCATCGCCCATGAAGATTTTGGCCGGAGCCTTGTTGAAGCGCAAGTATGCCAGCGTAACCCCGATCAGCGAAATTGCCATGTAGGCAGAAGTAGATTGGCCCATCGTGAGTGCGACTACGAACAGGGTTACTGCCGAGATCGCGGTAAGTCCGCCGGCCAGACCGTCCATGCCGTCCGAGAAATTAATGACCGTAGTGACGCCGAAGATCCAGATGATCGTCAGCAGGAACTGCAAAATGAACGGCAGTGAGATATAATCACCTGAGAACGGATTAATGAAGCCGGTAAACGCATTGCCGGAAAAGAACACCAGAACGGCGGCGGCAATCTGTACGATGAATTTGGGCAGGGCCGGGAAATCCTTGCCTTTGGTTTTGTACCAGTCATCGATGGTTCCTATAGTCAGCAGAAGCACACCGCCAATGAACAGGGCGAGCGTCTCCAGGGTAAATTCACGTGCGAAGAGCAGATATGTAATGAAAAAACCTACGAATATGGCATAGCTTGCCGTTAGCGGGATGGGTTCCCTATGGATTTTGCGTTCAACATCTTCCCTCGGCCTGTCCACGAAATCCAGCCGGAAAGCGAGCCTGCCCAGAGGAGGAATCAGCAGATAAACGATAAAAAATGACACGAGAAAAGCTAAACCGTATAAAATGACAATCACCCCGTTGATTTTTTTAAGGCCTATCCCAAATTATATCGCAGAAGGATGTATGTTGTCGAACTACATAAGCGAGATGGAGGTAAAGATGAAATACGAATGTATCCTATTTGATGCTGATGATACACTGTTCGATTATGGAATGGCCGAGAACCACGCCTTGAGCCATGCCTTTGCCCACTTCGGGCTGCCGACAGGCGCGCAGGAGTATGCGGCCAGCTACCAGGAGATTAACCATGCCTTATGGAAGGATTTCGAGCAAGGGAAGATCACCTCTGCCGCCCTGCGGGTGGAGCGGTTCAACCGGCTGTTTGCCGCCCGTCAGCTCACGTTCAAGCCGGAGGAATTCAGTGAAGCGTACCTGCGCTTTCTCGGGGAGGGTACCTTCCTGATTCAGGGGGCTGCCGAGCTCTGCGGTGAGCTTACCGGGTGCCGGCTGGCAGTGATTACGAACGGAATCAGCGATGTGCAGCATGCCCGGATTAAGGGTTCCCCGCTCAGCGAGGTATTCGAGGCGGTGATTGTATCGGAGGAGACGGGCTACCAGAAGCCGGAGACGGGGATTTTTGATTATGCTTTTGCTAAGCTTAAGCTGTCCGATAGACGCAAGGTGCTGATCGTCGGGGACTCCCTGACCTCGGATATCCGGGGCGGGAACAACTATGGCATCGATACATGCTGGTTCAATCCGCTGGGCAAGCCCGGTGATCCTGAGAACCTTCCTACCTATGAAATCCGCAGTCTGGACGAGCTGGTGGAGATCGTGAACCGCGCGTAAGCGGAATAAACGGCGGCAGGCAGGTTGAAAGTTTCGCTTCCGTGTTAAATATATAGGGACGCAAAGTTTCTACTTTTTTAACAACAACATACGGGAGAGGATATTATGAGAAAAAAATGGCTGATTGCCGCGGTGGTCACCGGTATGACGGTAACAGGCTCGGCAGGAGTGTATGCGGGCACCAAGCTGCAGCAGATTAAGGCTTATCTGAACCATAGCTTGGGTATTGTGGTGGATGGTAATCCTTTTTGGATGAAGGATGGCAATGGCAAAACCCTGACTCCAATTACCTATGAAGGTCTCACCTACCTGCCGGTCCAATCGATCGCCACGGTGCTGAAGGTGCCTATCAATTATGACTCGGTCAACTATAAAGTGAGAATTGGAGAAGGTAGCGCAAATATTCCTGCTCCGACTCCTGCACCGGGAACCTCTGCCGGCGGTGGGAATACAAGTCCTGCTCCTGTAGTGGAGGGAACGGCCAGACCGGTTAATCTGCCTAAGGATTTTCCGATTCCCCAGGACGCCCTGATTGCGATCACTCTGGATACGGATGCTAACGGCCAGAAGAAGGTGGCGTTCACGTATTCCACGCAGGAGACACTGGAGATCATGGGCTTCGTGTACAGTGAATATGCGCGGATTAAAAATCTGGATAATGCCTCGGAGTCGGTATCCGCCAGCAATGTAAAAATTTCGGGCAGACTTGGCGGGACAAGTCCTGTATCCATTACAGGCAAAGCTTCCACGGCCCGGCCCGGCTTCAACCTCTTCACGATCACCTGGTCGGAGAGCTGATCTGAGCCAGTATAGTTAAGCTGCTATGCAGGCTTGGCTAACCTAAAAAGAAACTCCGGCTTGTAAGTCAGCCGGAGTTTCTTCATGTGCAATTCATCTGAACTAATTCACTAAGTCAATAACGTTAGACTTGCGGGCGGGTGTCCAGCGGCTTCAAGTGGGCCTCAATCTGTTCACGCTTTGCTTCCAGGAACGGCGGCAGGGCCAGCGCCTCGCCCAGATGCTCGACTTCCTCATCTGTGGCGAAGCCCGGTCCGTCCGTTGCCAGCTCGAACAGAATACCGTTCGGCTCGCGGAAGTACAGGGAGCGGAAGTAGAAGCGGTCCACAAAGCCCGAGTTCGGGAGCTGTACGCTGCGGATGCGTTCAATCCACTGCTTCAGCTCCTCTTCGTTATCGACACGGAAGGCTACATGATGCACGCCGCCCCGTCCCAGGCGCTCCTGCGGAAGATCGCTGCGTTCCTCCAGATGGATCTCCGTACCAGAGCCGCCTTCACCAGTCTCGAACACGATAATATCCGGCTGGCCCGCTATCGGAGAAGGATAGCTGCCTGCGCGGCGGAAGCCGAGCAGGTCCTCCAGAATCAGTGCCGTATGCTCAGCGGTCTCGACGGTCAGATGTGCCGGTCCCAGCCCGACAATGGCATACTCGGCAGGAACCGGGCTCTTGGCCCAAGGCTTGCCGCCGGGCATGCCCTCGTTATGCTCATCCGAGACGAGGATGAGGCGCTGGCCCTCATGGTCGGTGAAGGCCAGCGTTTTGCGGCCGCCGCGTTCGGTGATTTCCTCATGCTCTACACCGAACACGGTGAAGCGCTGTGTCCAGAAGAGCAGGGCATCATCCCCGGGAACACGCAGGGAGAGTGCGGAGATGCTGTTGTTGCCGTCGCGGTTACGCCCTGCGTTAGGCAGCTCGAAGAAGGTAAGCTCCGTGCCGGGATTCCCGGTCTCATCCCCGTAGAACAGGTGATAGACGGATACGTCATCCTGGTTGACGGTCTTCTTGATCAAGCGGAGTCCGAGAACTTCTGTATAGAATTTGTAGTTCTCAGGCGCTTTGGCGGTAATGGCGGATACATGGTGAAGCCCTTTTAATGTTAAACTCATGGGAATACCTCCTGAAATTTAGGTTGTTGGTTATATAAAAGCCGCAAATTACTTATTAATATTAAGTTACTATAATTTTAATAGTAAATGAGTAATTTTGCAAGGTGTATTTCAAGGATGGTATTTATTATTCAGGAAAGCGGGGTTAATCATGCACACCAGATCAAGTCTGATGAAGCAACTGGAGAGGATGGGGATCGATCCGCAGGGGACACTGCTGGTCCATTCCTCGCTCAAAAGCATCGGTGAAGTGGAAGGGGGAGCGGATACCGTACTGGATGTTCTCTCTGAATATATGAAGGAGGGACTGCTGGTCCTGCCCACGCATACCTGGTCTTATATCGACGGGCAGAATCCGCGCTTCTCTGTGCTGGAGTCGCCCGCCTGCGTAGGGATTCTGCCGGAGCTGTTCCGCAAGCGGCCGGGCGTGATCCGTTCCTGGCATCCTACGCATTCGGTGGCGGCGCTAGGCAGGGATGCGGCGGTGTTCACGGCCGGAGATGAGCGCTGGGATACACCGTGCGCACGCGGGTCGGTCTATGGCAAGCTGCTGGACCGGGGAGCGGAGATTATGCTGCTCGGTGTGGATCTGCGGAGGAATACGTTCATTCACGGTATTGAAGAGTGGGTGGATATTCCCGGCCGGATGACGGACGGGCATGAGGCGCTCTATACCGTGACGCCTGAAGGCAGGGAGATCGCGGTGCCTTCGCGCAGACACTGCGGACTGTCCTGGTCGCAGCATTTCTGGAAGGTGGAATCCGTGCTGGAGGACGGCGGGGCGCTGCGCAGGGGCAGCTTCGGCGATGCGGCGGTTATGCTCTGCGGCACTGTAGAGACTACGCGTATCTTGAGTGATATGCTCAGAGAGAACCCGGATCTATTCTCGGATAACGAGCCTTTATACGGGGAGAATGCGCCTGAGGCGCTGCCGAAGACGAAGCGGGGTCAACCTGTAGAGGCAGTGCAGGAGCATACCAAGAGTTAACCCAGGCCGGATATTTACGGGTCTCTGGCAGGTTTCTATCAATGTATGGTATATTATTCTCACAAAAACATAGTAAGGAGATTGGAAATGACAAAAACTTTGATCTTTGGTCACAAAAACCCGGATACAGATACGATCTGCTCGGCCATTGCTTATGCGGCACTGAAGAAGGAACTGGGCTGGGATGCTGAGCCGGTCCGGCTTGGAGACATCAGCGGAGAGACTCAGTTCGCCCTCGACCACTTCGGGGTAGAAGCGCCGCGTCTGGTGGAGAACGTTGCTGCAGAAGCTGAACAAGTGATTCTGGTTGACCATAATGAACGCCAGCAAAGTGCGAATGATATCGATCAGGTCCGTGTGGTTGAGGTTATTGATCATCACCGGATTGCGAACTTCGAGACCGCTTATCCGCTGTATTACCGGGCTGAGCCAGTCGGCTGTACGGCTACCATTCTGAACAAGCTGTACAAAGAGAATGGCGTGGCCATTCCCAAGAACATCGCCGGTCTGATGCTGTCCGCTATCATTTCCGATTCCTTGCTGTTCAAATCGCCGACCTGCACGGAGCAGGATGTGGCTGCTGCGCGTGAACTGGCCGTCATTGCCGGAGTGGATGCCGAGAGCTATGGCCTGGACATGCTCAAAGCCGGTGCAGACCTGAGCGATAAGAGCATTGCCCAACTGATCTCTCTGGATGCCAAGGAATTCAAAATGGGCGAGTATAAGGTGGAGATTGCCCAGGTTAACGCTGTGGATGTGAATGATGTCCTGTCCAAGCAGCCGGAGCTGGAAGCGGCGCTTACCGCGATTATTGACGACAAGGGACTTGATCTGTTCCTGTTCGTGGTTACCGATATCCTGAACAACGATTCCGTGGGTCTTGCCCTGGGCCGCGTAGCCGGCGCTGTGGAGCAGGCTTACAATGTGAAGCTGGATGATAACAAGGCTGTGCTGAAGGGTGTAGTGTCCCGTAAATCTCAGATTGTACCGGTTCTTACCGAGACGATCGCCAAGCTGTAATTGCTGCTTCCGGGTGCACCCGGAGTAAGAAGGTTGTCCCGTGACCGGCTGTGCCTTTTCCTCAGGAAAAAAGTACAGCCGGTTTTATTTTACAATTCACAGCAACTCCTTGCCGCCTGAAGGGTATAAACAGCATAGGACATTATAGAGGGGGACGGGAATAATGGGGAAGATGCGCAAGCTGGCGATTTCAACAATGTGCCTGATGATGGTCTCGGGAGGAGGCCTGCTGTATGCTGCTGCCGGCAAAACAGATCTCTCATTCTATGTAAATAATATGCTGCTTAAGCAGTCTGCACTATCCTCGGATGGCGGGGTCTATGTGCCTGTGGAACAGCTTTCCGAGAATATGCAGGCGATTGTATCGGTGGACGACTCAGCAGGGACGGTCAAGATCTACAAGCCTAATGTGAATACGGTGCTGCTGGATGAGTCGGGCAAGATTTTCGGCAAAGTCAGAATGGACACCAGCAATACCTTCTCTGCCCTGGTGCAGGTGGATGATCTCAAAACAGATATCTCCGATCTGAAAATCACCATTACAGACCCGGCAGGCAAGACGGATGTTGTGGATAACCAGCCGATTACAGAGAAGAAGGACAGCTTCTGGTTCAAATCGGCAGCGTATAATTATAAGGTTACCGACAAAGGGAACTACATGATCCAGGTGTATTTTAAGGATGCTGCGTCCAAGAAATGGTTCATCGTTTCTGAACTGCAGATATCGACCACTTCATAATAAACCTCAGGAGGCGGTTCCATTGATTACAATCTATCCTGCTGCGTCTGCGCACCAGTTCGATCACGGCTGGCTGAAGGGCAGTCATGTATTCTCCTTCGGGGATTTCTATGATCCGGACAATACGGCCTTTGGGCCGATGCGCGTCTGTAACGATGATACGATCGCTCCGGGAAAAGGCTTCGGCGCCCATCCGCACAGTGACATGGAGATTGTCTCGATTGTGCTGTCCGGCGTGCTTCGTCATGAGGACAACCTCGGCAATGTTGCACAGACGTCCTTCGGCGGGATTCAGCGGATGTCGGCAGGGACCGGCGCGATTCATACGGAGCATAACCCTTCGGACAGTGAGCCGGTCCGCCTGCTTCAGCTATGGTTCATGCCCAAGGCCCGGGGGACAGCTCCCTCTTATGCAACCGGACGCTTCGATCCGGCCAAGCTTGAAGGAAGGCTGCTTCCGGTAGTAGCCTCCGAAGCCTCTGACGAGATTGTCGGTATAGCCCAGGACATGACCATTTATCTCGGGAAGGCCAAAGCGGGAGGGCAACTGGATTTCCGGCAGGAGCCGGGGCGGCGCAGCTTTGTATATCTGGTAGAAGGGCAGCTTACCCTGAACGGGGATGATGTGCTGAAGCCGGGTGATTCGGCAAGAATCGAGGACATAGCGCAACTGGAGCTGAAGGCAGATGAGAATATACTGGTCATGGTGATTGATCTGCCGTAATGCGCGGCGGGATACCGACATGAAGGAGGAGCTTGAATGGCAGAACAGGAGAGAGTGCTGGTGAAGCATTCCGTAACCGGACGCATGCTTGTGAACAGCATGGATGGAGTAGGGTATACCTTCGATAAGCAGGGCGGGCTGACCTTAATCACTCTGACGGATGTGGCTGCAGATAAGGGCGCTGCGGTGGTGGAGCTGAAGGCGGAGCTTAATGTATTCCGCTTCGAGGAGCCTGCGGACGGGCCGGTCATCAAGCATTGGTACTACGTTGGAGATCAGCCTGTAACCTATGATGCGGACTCCGGGCGCTTAACGATAGCCGTGCAGTCCGAAATCGAATACCGGCCAGATCAATACTGGGCCTGATGGGGATAGAATTGTGAGAAATGTAGCAGTGCTCACCATGGATAATAAGGAAAATAGAACCAGGAATAATTTTGCATGAATGAAAGGCGGAGACCCATGGGAGCACTGCACATGAATACGGCAGCGATGAATTATGGAAGCAGGGAATCTTATTTTGACGGGAAGCTTATTGAGTACATTGGGTGGTGCCTCGCTGGCTGGCTGGTTACGGTCTGTACCTTCGGCATCTGCTATCCCTGGTCTGTGGTCATGCTCTACCGCTGGAAGGTCGAGCATACCGTGGTGGAAGGGCAGCGCCTGCGGTTCGACGGTACAGCCGTCAGCCTGTTCGGACAATGGATCAAGTGGTTCCTGCTGACGGTGATTACGATTGGGATCTACGGCTTCTGGGTGGTTATTAAGCTGGAGCAGTGGAGAACGAAGCACACCCACTTCCAATAAGAAGCTGCATGCTTCGAGTATACGCAGGATGCGAAGAAGAGCCATTCTCCGGTTATGGAGGATGGCTCTTTTGCATGGATTTTGGAGCAAGACTAATCTGTGCAACCGGCTTGCAGGCTGCTTATTGTACTTTTTGCGGCTCGGGATAAGTAACCCCAAGGGTATCAACGGTGACCTTCTTCATTACCGGCGGCTGATCCGGACGGTCATTCTTGCCACGCGGCAGACTGACGATCGCCTGGACCGCTTCGAGTCCTTCGGTAACCTTGCCGAAGGCGGCGTAATCGCCGTCCAGGCTTGGATAAGCAGCGGCCATAATGAAGAACTGGGAGCCTGCAGAGTTCATATCCTTGCTTCTCGCCATGGACAACACGCCTTCTGTATGCAACAGATTGTTGGTGAAGCCGTTGTTATTGAATTCTCCGGCAATGCTGTAGTCTGGTCCGCCCATTCCTGTGCCATCCGGGTCCCCGCCCTGGATCATGAAGCCCGGAATGACCCGGTGGAAGATGGTTCCGTCGTAGAAGCCCTTCTGGATCAATGAAATGAAGTTGTTGACCGTATTGGGGGCAACCTCGGGATACAGCTCGGCCTTAATAACAGCGCCGTTATCCATCTCGATCGTAACCACCGGATGGCTGGCTGTGGCTGAAGGCACGCCTTCTGTAGCGGCGGCGCTCTCCTGCGGTGCTGCTGTAGCCTCACTGCCTGCTCCGGAGCTGCTGTTACCATTACCGGCGGCATTATTATTCACTGGCTTATTGCCGCAGCCCGCCAGAATGACGAGCATCAGGCACATCACCGCAAGCAGGATGACGGGTTTTCTTGTGATAGACTTCACTTCAGAATCTCTCCTTTTGTCCTTTTGTCCTTAAATAATCTAGTGCATTCACCTCTGTATCATACCTTCTTTGTCCTGCTTCTGGCAAAGCCTGCTTCCGCGCCCTGCCGGATTCCGCTACTTTGGTGCGGGCTGCTCCTTGGCGGAAGCGAGCGTCGTTCCTTCGGGAACCGGCAGTAAGGCGCTTTTGGAGACGCCGATAAGCTGGGAGCTGTAGATCCCGCTGTGCCCGGAGAACAGATAACTGATGATGCAGGCGATGAACATATAGACCGCTCCGCCGGAGCCGAACAGCTCGATGCCCATTATGAAGCAGGCAAGCGGTGTATTGGTTGCTCCGCAGAAGACAGCGATGAAGCCAAGTGAGGCCAGAAAAGGCCCATATAGATGAAGCACTCCGGCCAGGCTGCTCCCCAAGGAAGCTCCAATCGCGAATAGCGGCGTCACTTCGCCGCCCTGGAAGCCGGTCCCCAGGGTGAAGGCGGTGAAGATCAGCTTCCACAGAAAGGCGAAGGGCGATACGCCGTCTTCGAAGGAGCTGCTGATCAGCGGAAGGCCCAGCCCCAGATAGTCCCGGGAACCTGCTATGTAGACCAGGGCGATAATGATCAGCCCGCCGGCGGCGCTTTTGAGCATGGGATTACGGATTAGGGCGGTGAAGGTCCGCTTCAGATAATGGGTAAGCTCACTGAACAGCAGGCTGCACAGGCCGAAGAGGATGGAGGCGAATATAACCTTGACCAGCACCAGCGCATCCATAGCGGGGAAGACATCCACCTGATAGTGGATATGGTGAACGCCCCACAAGCGGGAGGCTACCAGATCACCGGTGAAGCTGGCGGCAAAACAGGGCAGCAGCGCCTTATGGCTGATCAGCCCGATGGCGATGACCTCCAGGCCGAACACCGTTCCGGCCAGCGGAGTGCCGAAGATGGAGCCGAAGCCGCCGCTGATGCCGCACATCAGCAGGATTCGGCGGTCCAGCGGACCGATTCTGAGCCAGCGTCCGAGTGCGTCGGCCAGACTGCCGCCCATCTGCACAGCCGTGCCTTCGCGTCCGGCCGAGCCGCCGAAGAGATGGGTAATCAGCGTCCCGCCAAGGACCAGCGGGGCCATGCGCAGCGGAATCGCTTCATTGCCCTGGCGGATCTGCTCCAGGATCAGATTGTTACCCTTCAGGCTGCTCTTGCCGTAACGCATATACATTCCGCTGACGAGCGCGCCTCCCGCGGGAAGCAGGAAGAGCAGCCAGGCATGCTCCAGCCTTACCTGGGTGACTGCGTTCAGACTGGCCAGGAACAAGGCCGAGGCACTTCCTGCCAGCAGCCCGACCAGTCCCCCCAGGATCACCCATTTGACGAATGTACTCCAGAGCGCAAGCTGGCTCTGGCGCGCTGCAAGTGCTGCCCACCGTTCATACTTCCTCTTCATTATAGCTAACGCCCCCCCGACCCGAAATAAATACTACCCTGAAATCAAAACAAACTCCTACCAGCGTAGTTAATCACTGGTAGGAGTCATTAGCCCCGAAGGGCGGTTATGGCGAACTCCATCGCCGCAACTGAATGAAACTATCGTATGCCGAATGTCTCCAAAAGTCAATATGAACCTGGACCTTGGGTGAACGCCCCGGCAGGACCGCTTAGCCGTGTCTACTCGTCACCGTTCGAGCCGTTCAGCACATCGGTTCCGGGCATAGCATCAGGGTCCGGGGAGGCCGGGTCAATGCTACTGCCGGGAACCAGCTCATCCGCATCCGGGACATCCTCCAACGGAGCGGCTTCCTCCGCTTCTCCTGCCACCTCTTCCTCCGTATCCGCATAATCAATGACGCTGCCGGTTAATCCGGCTGCACCGGCCGTGTATATAGCATCCGACTCCAGCAGCTCATCCCGCTGCGGACCGGGGGTGGCGGAAGAGGGAGCGGGGCGGTCTGCGCGCGGTCCAAGACCGGCGTCCGGCACATTCAGGCCGATATCGGCTGCTAGAATAGGATCGCTCTCCAGCGCCGGATCCGAGCCGTCATCCACTACACCGTCGAAATCGATCGGTGTGAAGTGAGCAGGGTCATGACTGGCCAGTGCAGATTCCAGCGGACGGTTCCCGGCGCCTACAGTTTCCTCACTGGGGCTTGGCTCAGTAATCGTGCCAAGCGGACGCAATTCTTCCAGCGGGATATCCTGCTCCGGGGAGACACCGCCCATTTTGGTATAGCGCTCATATGCAAAGTCGGCTTCCGTCTTATTGAATTCGTTACCCATCGTGAATCAGCTCCCTTGTCCCTTGTTGTAAGTCTTCTTCATCTTATAGTACAACTATACCCGATTAAGCAGCGGCGAATCTGCCCGGCATCCAGGCTGCCCATCTGATTAATATATTCATTTCTCCGGCAGAATAACCGGAATAGATGAATTAACCGAGCCGTTTCGAGGTTATTTGCAGTCTGATGGCAGGTATTGTGCAAACGTTGTCGAAAATAAGAATCATATGGACTATATGAATACAACTAAGGATTCACTGAGGTGCCACAATGAAGTTAGCATCAACCAAAACAGCCGCAGTCTTTATTATGCTGCTGCTTGTAATAACCATCATTCCGGCGGGGATCGCCATAGAATGGGATGCACATACAGAAGCGGAAATTCCGGCCTGGGAGCTGAAGTGGGAAACGGCCGGGAATAGCGGCATAGAAGCTGTAATGGCAGGGCCAGCCGCCGGATGGACATGGGTGCGGGCCAGGGAGGCCAGGCCCCTTGCGCCACCAGGCACCCCTTCCGTCTGGATGCGGATTACCTTGCCCCCTGCGGGAGCAACTCCCGCTATTCTGATCGATAGAGTATTTGGCGACAACCTGAAAGCATATATAGACAACCGGCTAATCTACGATTCCAGCGGGGATGTGGAATATAGCGGCAACAAGGTGCTGATTCCATTACCGGCACAAGACAGTGCACAGCCGCTCTATCTGTGGAATGCGGGCAGCGGGGAGTTTGGAATCGAGGGGGACATAAGGATCGGCAGCTATAATCAGCTGCTGTCCTTTTATGTGAAGCAGGATCTGGTGGACGTTGTGCTCGGAGCCGCCATGATCTTCATGGCCGGAGCGTTATTGATCTGCCTGCTGTTCCTTAAGCCCGAATTTTTCTACAGCGGTTTTTTTCTGGCCCTTGTCATCCTGTCCTTTGGAGTGTTGCTGTTGACGTACTCTCCGTTTCTGACGCTGATTCTAAGCCGGGGGGATCGTCTGAGGCAGATCAGCTTCGATTTGGCCCTGTTCACCATTATGCCGGCGTTCACGCTTTATTTTGAGCAGCTATTCGGACCGGGCAAGCGGGGCTTCACTACCCGGGTGCGTAAATTTCAGCTGGCCTATTCCCTGTTCTGTACCGCAGCGCTTATTCTGAATGCCGCAGTGTCCTTCCGGCTGGATGCGCTGTATTCTATTCTGACTATTAACGCAACCGGTGTACTAATGATGGCCCAGCTTATCTACCTGCTGTATCTGGCATTTTCTTATGCCCGCAGAGGCAATTCAGATGCCACCCTGTTCACGGGCGGCTTCTCTGTATTTGCCGTGGTCTCGGTGGCGGAGCTGCTGCGTTACTTCATTTCAATGGAGAGGTATCATCTGTACTGGTGGAAATGGGGCATGGTGGTATTCATTCTTTCCCTGATTGCTATTCTGGGGAAACGGTTTGCGGGAAGCCATGAGAAGGCGCTGGAATACGCCAGGGAGCTGGAGAAGTTCAATAATGAGCTGCAGCGTTCGGAGAAAATGGAGATTATCAGTGAGCTGGCCGCCTCGGTAGCCCATGAGGTGCGTAATCCGCTCCAGGTCACACGCGGGTTCCTGCAGATTCTGGGGGAGCGCTCCGGCAACAAGGAGAAGGAATATCTGAAGATGGCTGTGGGAGAGCTGGACCGGGCCTCGGTAATCATTACTGATTTCCTTACCTTTGCCAAGCCGGGCTTGGATATCGTGGATGTATTCGAAGTCTCGGGGGAGCTGAAGCATGTGTCGGGAATCCTGCTGCCGCTGGCTAATCTGCAGGGAGGTTCGATAGAGCTGCGTCTGCAGCAGGAGCTTCAAGTGACGGGCAGCCCGGCCAAATTCAAACAGGCGTTCATTAATCTGATCAAGAACAGCATTGAGTCACTGCAGGAGGAGGGGGAGGTTGTCGTAACAGCCTGGAGGACAGGCAACTGGGTAATCATCAGCGTGAAGGATAACGGCGAGGGAATGAAGGTTAGCGAACTGGCCCGTCTGGGCGAGCCGTATTACTCCAATAAGACCAAGGGGACGGGGCTCGGCCTCATGGTCACCTTCCGTATTATTGAAGCGATGAACGGCACGATTGAGTTCCACAGCCGCAAGGGCGAAGGAACCGAGGTGCTTATTAAATTGCCGGCCTCCAGCATGAATTAGAAATTTTTTTTGTTTATTCCGTTTTTTTGAAGGGATGGGCAGAGCATGGGGCGAAATATTAACACTACAGAACTTTGCTTCTAAAACTTTCCTCTGAGGTGCTTGCATGTCTTTGATGGTCAAAAGTTTACATACAGCGTTAGTATTGTTTCTGCTTTGCCTAACCTGCGGAAGCCTCCTGGTATCCGCGCAAAGCGCTTCCCCCGCCGGTGAGATCAGACATTGGCAGATGAAGTGGCAGGAGGGGACGGATGATGACGGACTCCAGGCTCCGGTAACGGAAGACCAAGGGTGGATCGATGTGGAGGCGAAGGCCGAGATGCCGCACAAGCCTTCCGGGGTATCCTCCGCCTGGACCAAGATTACTTTGCCCTCCTATCATTACGTGTCCCCCTCGGTCTATATTCAGACGATCTATGCGCTGCATGTGAAGGTGTATGTGGAGGACCGGCTGGTTTTTGAAGGGGACCGCGGCTTCATTATGGATAACTATTCCTTGCTTGTGCCTCTGGATATGCGGGATAACGGAAAGACGCTCTATATCTGGACGCAGACGCTCCAGGACCGGATCGGAATCAAAGAGCAGGTTGTGCTCGGTGAGCACAGTCTTCTAATCAAGGACTATATTAAGAACGGACTCATAGATGTGATTCTGGGCGGTGCTTTTATCTTCGTGGCAGCGGTGCTGTTTGTATGCGCATTTTTCCTGAACAAGGAGTATTTCCCCGTGACGGCTTCGCTGTCTGTTGTTATCGCCTCTACCGGTGTGCTGTCTGTGACCTACTCTCCCTTCACGTATACCTTCTACAGCTATTTGGGCGGGCTCAGTGTATTTTTGTTCGATGTGGCGCTGTTGTCCCTGTTACCCGCACTGACCTTCCTGTTCGAGAAAATATTCGGCGTGGGCAAATACGGCATCATCCGCAGGTTCCGCAAATTCCAGATGGTCTATTCCTTATTCTGCTGTGTCCTCCTCATTATAAATGCACTCTCCGGGGGCCGGTATCTGAAATTCTATTACTTCATCTCCACCAATATTGTCGGCATTATTATGATTCTTCAATTCATTCTGCTGATCGGTTGCGTCATCGTGTTCTCCCTGAAGCGCAATAAGGATGCGATCATCTTCGCCTGCGGCTTCGGTACGGCTGCCCTTACCGGGGTGTTGGAGCTGATGTGGTATTATTTCAAACGCGGAAATTATGATCTCTTCTACTGGAAGTGGGCGCTGGTTGTGTTCATTCTCTCGCTGATTGTAATTCTGGGACGGCGGCTGGCGCAGAACCACAGCCAAGTGGTGAAATATTCGCAGGAGCTGGAGCTGTTCAACAACGAACTGCAGCGTTCAGAGAAAATGGAGATTATCAGCGAATTGGCAGCATCGGTAGCCCATGAGGTGCGTAACCCGCTCCAGGTGACCCGGGGGTTTCTCCAGCTGCTCAGCGAGAAGTCGAGCGGGGACGAGCAGAAATACCTGTCCATGGCGCTCAGTGAGCTGGACCGGGCGGCGAGTATTATCACCGATTTTCTGACCTTTGCCAAGCCGGAATTTGAACAGGTCTCCCTGCTCTATGTGAATGAAGAGTTCATGCATATCCAGAGCATCCTGCTGCCTTTATGCCATTTGAACGGGGGCAAAATGATTCTGGAGGTGGAAGACGGCCTGCGGGTCAAAGGGAATTCCTCGAAGTTCAAGCAAGCGATGATTAATATCATCAAGAACAGCATTGAATCCCTGGGGGAGGAAGGCACGATTCATCTGCTGGCGTACAGCCGGGGGGATAAGGTGCATATTCATATTAAGGATAACGGGGCAGGTATGGAACCGGCCGTGCTTAGCCGTCTGGGCGAGCCGTATTTCTCCTCCAACAAGACGAAGGGCACGGGGCTCGGGCTGATGGTTACCTTCCGTATTATTGAAGCGATGGAGGGAGAAATTCGTTTTATGAGCAAAAAAGGAGCCGGAACCGAGTCCATCACCATTCTGCCGCGTGCAGAAGGGCCGGACGATTCCAACTCCCGATAAGATAATAGGTTGACTTGAATATGCTACCAGGTTCCCATTGGGGTGATACGTGTCTTCATTACATCGGAAGAAGGGCTTGGGGGAATGACCAGGTAGAATTCATTAGAGCCTTCCTCTACGGTCTTCAGTGTAATGTTGTCAGGAAGGTTGATGCCCAGCGCTTCCTGGAGCGCTGCCTTCGGATCTGCAAGCAGTCTTTGTTTGAAAGCCGGATCTTCCCACGCCTTCTGAATCACCTGATTCTTAAGAACTCCTACTGACAATACAATCACCCTTTCAAATTGGTTATAATTGCCTTTTTAGTATAGCATAGGCCATTATATAATTCTATTGCTATTTGAATAAATTATGAGAGATTCGAGTGCGAAGACAGCCAGTAATCCAGCCCCCCGCCCAGCAGCAATTGCTTCTGCGCTTCAATGGCTGCGGCGATTTGCTGCAGGTTCTGCACGAGCACGAGATGGAAGGACACCAGCAAGGGCAGCTGTAAGCTGGCCTCCTCCAGGATGAGTTGGTTGGCTTGGGCAGTCGCAGCATATCCGGTAAGTCCGCCTGCTACATAGATGAAGTCCTTCACTGTTGATTCGGTCAGTGGTTCTCCTGCGGCCATCCCGGTACTGGAGCGTACCAGTGACAACAGGCAGTTATAGCTGCTGTCCTCCAGATCCTGCTCCCAATCTTCGTAGTCGTCAAGCAGCTGCAGGGTCAACAGCACAGTGTGAATCATCTCTTCGGCCTCGGGAATGGAGGAGGACTGGCCGGAGAGCAGCAGTGCGGCCGTGCTGCTGAGCTTGAGCGGGCTGGCCTTATGGGAGATACGGATGCGGTCATTCAGGAAGTAATCGCTGCCGGCTTCACCGCTCACGCTGTCTGCCCACTCGCTGATGTAACGGCTGAAGCAGGGCCAGAAGGGAGAGTCCGCCGGGAACAGCGGAAGGTAGGTAGCCAGAAACTCGACATAGAGCAGATTGGCAAGTGGCAGCGCTTCCGCAGCCGAGGCCTCCGGGCTGTCTATCAGATCATCCTGGAGGAAGAAGTAGAGCATGAGGAAGATGTTACCTGCGGACATCCTGCGGGCCACTTCAGGACTCAGGCCACAAGGGTCCTGGAGCCAGAAGGGCAGCAGGTAACAGATGTAATTCTTGTGGCTGTCCGGGTGGAACACGTTGAACTGATTGAGATACGACAGGCCGCGGGCATTAAGCGGCTCTGGAAACGCAGAGATCACCCTGCGGTTCTCCTCAAAGACCACACGGAGCTCGTCCTCATAAGCATGAAGCCAATCCATAGGCATATCTCCTGTCAATTATGTATTTTATTTAAAATATTAGGTAAAAAGTGGTTATATGATCACATTATAATCCTGCGAATGACCTATTTCAATCCAAATTTTGTTGCTGTGCAGCGCAGGATCGCGGGGTGGAGCAGGAGTGTACCTGATTTCACCGATTGAAGGCTAATGTATGCGTATTAAACCGACCACAATGGGACCGGGGGCAGCGCGTAGGCTGAATGTAATCGAAAAACCGACCATATTGGCCCTGACGGAGGCGTGTGGAGCAAATGTAATCGAAAAACCGACCACAATGGGACCCGGGGCGGCGCGTAGGCCAAATGTAATCGAAAAACCGACCATATTGGCCCTGACGGAGGCGTGTGGTCCCAATGTAATCGAAAAACCGACCATATTGGGCCTGACGGAGGCGTGTGGCCCGAATGTATACGGAAAAACATTCTTTCAAAATCTTTCTATATCACAAAAAAACCTCCCTTTGGGAAATGGAGCTTCTGCACAACCATTTCAAAGGAGAGGTTTCTTTTGTATGTTCAAATATAAGAATTTATATGTTGCACACAATAAATTATCCTTCTATTTCTCGCTGAAACGGTACCGTCCTTTAAAAGGACGGCAAAGCCGTTTCCACTTGTATTGTGTTCTTCCGTAATATAATCTACCGAACAGTCTCTGCATCCAGCTTGGCGGCAAGTGCGGTATATTCCCCGCGCAGGTGGACCAGCTTCGAGACACTGCGCTCCAGGCCGCCCGGCCGGTTGCGCCGGGTCCAGAGCTGGCGGTACTGGTGGAGCAGCAGATCCAGGTCATGGATCAGCGCCTGAACCTGCGCTGCCTGGGGCTGCGAATCGGCTGCGGCGAGCTGCTGCTTGAGCCGGGTAAGCTGAACGGCATGCTTCACGAAGTGAATGCCGCTGCGCAGCTCCAGGATAACCAGCTCTGCATCGCTGCATTCCAGAACCGGCTGCTCAAGCCGGTCTTCAAGGCCGAGGATGTACTGCTCAAGCCTGTCAAGCTGCTCTACAGGCAGCTTCGTAGCCAGCTGCACATGCTCCAGATGGCTGCGCAGCAGCATAGACATCTCCGTGTCATTCGGGCGGACCGTGCCCGACTCCAGCTTATAGTAGTTCCCCAGATCTAGCAGTAATTGTCCGATGGTTCCTGAGCGGTCTTGGAAGACCGCCGTGTTCAGATAATGCGCCACATCCGCCTCCAGATTCCCCTCTACATTCCAGGCCAGTGCTGCCCCGTAGGCGAATCCGGCATAGCTGACCGGCAGCTGCTGCCAGTGGCCGAAATCACCCCAGTCGGTAATCAGGTAGCCGATAGCGCCGTTTCTCTTGCCATGCACCGCAGCGCTGCGCAGATTGGCGAGCATGTTGTCGGTCCTGCCGGTGAGCGAGTTCCAGGAACTGGTTCCCGGACAGACATAGAACGGGATGCCTGCTTCTTTGAATTTGCGGGTATCCGCTTCAAAAGGATGAGCCGCGCTGTACCCCCATTCCATAGCGATGATATCCTTGGGCAGCCGGGGGATCAGTTCGGGATGCTGAATGATGATATCGCCCCAGAACTGCATGGTTTTGCCGCGCTGCTTGACCAGTTCGTGAATCTTCTGCAGGAAGGAGAGATACAGCTCGCCTTTGCCAGATGACTCGGCCAGTGCCTGGCTTGCGCCAAGTCCCAGTTCATAGGTCTCATCACAGCCGACATTGAACATCTCTGAGCTGAAGTAGGGAAGGAGGTCATCGTACATCGTGCCCAGAAGCTGCAATAC
This sequence comes from Paenibacillus sp. FSL R7-277, assembly GCF_000517965.1. NCBI lineage: Bacteria > Bacillati > Bacillota > Bacilli > Caryophanales > Paenibacillaceae > Paenibacillus > Paenibacillus sp. FSL R7-277. Next base: position 20,456 of record NZ_ASPX01000012.1, on the reverse strand, counting down.
CTCAGGGTCCTCTGTATGGAAGGTGCCGGGATGCATGAACAATCCTTCCGGGTATAAATCGCTATCATACATCTGATCCGGAAGCATGAAGCCTGCGGGGATCTCTGCCAGATGGTTGAACTCCGGCCGGGTCAGCCAGCCTTCCATATGGCCGAAGCTATTTTGATTAGGCACCAGCTCAATATACCGCTCGCGGCAGTAGGCATCCAGCAGCAGGATTTCATCGCCGGTGAGCGGAGTTTCCAGCTCCCATACCTGCGGGAAGGACTCGTAAGCAAACGGAGCTCCTTCTATATATAGCTGCAGCTGATTCAGCTTGAGGTCCGCCATGAGATCAATGATCCGGTACAGGGTATCCAGCGTGGGGATTTTGTTGCGGCTGATATCAAGCATGAGTCCTCTGGCCGCGAAATCCGGCTGATCGCAGATATGCAGATAAGGCAGCGTCCGGCCGCACTGCTGCAGGAGCTGCTTCAGCGTCGCCGCTGCATAATAAGCGCCTTGTGGAGAACCGTAAGCGGCAATGAGACCTTTTTCGTTAATGTGCAGCTCGTAGGCTCCTTCTGCAAGCAGTGCGTTATAGCGGAAGGTGCAAGCCGGAACTGTGGCAGCCCGCTGCCCTATGGACAGAGGCAGACTGAGACGGACCACCTCGGAAGCGGTCTGCTGAAGCCTGCGGGCTGCGGGAAGGGCAGACACCTGATCCTCACCGGCCAGCACAATGCTGCCCCGGGAAGGAAGGGGGAACTGTCCTGCGGATACCGTGATCTTCTGCGGCCGGGGAAAAAGCAGTAAGTGAACAACATCAGACATAGCGTGGACACCTCTTATTCATGTAGAATATGATCATCTTCATTATCAACATATCACTCCTGAACACATGGAGGAATGCAATGTATGCCCAAGCTCATGGATTATATGATCAGCCCGTATCCAGTAAGAATTATTGATCCGAAGGTGGAGGCCGCCAGGTTGCGCCTTCAGTCGATTCGTGTCGGGCAAGCCGGCCATCTGCCGGGAAGAACGCTGTTTCGCTCGGGTGTCACCTTTGAACACTGGGCACTTGTATATATAGTCGCAGGAGCCGGAACTTATACAGAGAACGGAGGACCAGAGCAGCAGGTCCATGAGGGAAGCCTGTTTTTTTTCAGACCCGGTTATAGCTACAGCTTCGGACCGCCCCCAGGCGGGTATTGGGATGAATACTATATTAATTTCAGCGGAAGCCGTGTCACAGAATGGCTGGAAGCGGGAATGATTGCGGGTGGAGAGGTAACCCGGGGGGATAAGGCGGAAGGGCTGAAAGCGTCCTTTGAAAAGGTTCTGGCGTACATGGCCGGAGATGTTCCCGGTGATGCGGACCGGGCTGCGCTGCTGCTGGAGGAGATGCTGCTGGAATGCTCGCTGCAGCTTCAGGGCAGCCGCCGCCCGTGGCGGCAGGAAGCCATGCCGCTGATCCGGGAGGCGCTGAATGCCTGCATCTATGAGCAGCCGGATCTGCCGGGGATGGCCGGGCGCCTGCACCTGTCCATGTCTACACTCCGCCGCACCGTGCGGCGGAGCAGCGGGTACCCGCTGCATGAATATATCCACAGGCTGAAGATGGCCGAGGCCAAGCATTTGCTGCTGAATACCTCCCTGCAGGTGCAGGAGATAGCGGGAATGCTTCATTATAGGGATAGTTTTTATTTTTCAAGGCTATTCAAGAAATATATGGGCCTCTCCCCGCAGACCTGCCGGAATCATCTGTGACATATTAAACGACATAATTCTACTTTTTATCTTAAAATAGTCTCAGAATAATGTCGTTTTTTGCAGATTTTTGTTGACACGCAGAAAAAAACAGTGATATGCTCTAGATAATATTAGCAGTTCTAGAATAGTTCTTCTAGACTATGCCGGAGATGAGACTATTGAGAGAGTATTACTGCATCAGTTGCCGCAGTCTCCATAAGGTGGTAGGACCTAATCATACCTTGCGTATTTTGTCCACCGGGTATCATATCGTTGGCGAACAGCGCTATCAAATTTGTATATGTAATAATGCCAAGCCGGAGCAAGCTGTGCCGGCGGTGACTGAATAGACTGTGCCGGGTGTACTCACCGGATAACCGAAGACTTCTCTTTTGAAGAGCCTGTCCCTGGAGGGAGAGGCTCTTTGCCATGCCCGGAGCTGTACTGGATAATTTTGCATACGCTATCATTTGAGGAGCTGGATATAGTTGGTTAATTTTTCATGAAAAAAGAATAATTATACCCATTTTATTTTCAAAGTAAACGCTATCATTAGAAATCGAAACTTGTTATTGTGATTTTTCTCATGTATGATGCTTTTAAACATAGCTTAGAATAAACTCGAATTTTCCACAAACTGGAGAATAGGGTGGTGGGATGAACATTAAATTAACAGTCGAAGACCGTACGATCGCCTTTTTCAGAATCTTTTCTTTGTCCCTCACATCGTTTATGTACCTCATGGTTTCTGCGGGGCCTTCCGTAATATACAAATCCCTACTAATCATTGTGCTATTCTTATTTGCCCAACTATTCCCGTACTATTACCGGAAGTTCCATGCAAGATCCCGTACTCTAATGCTGATGGTCAGTATGGAGACGGCACTCATTGCGGTGTTGATGTTATTTACTGGAGGATACGATAGTCCTTTTAAGCTATATGTACTTAATCCGGTGCTGTTTGCGGCGGGTGCGCTCTCTTTGTATTGTGCCTGGAGTCTGATCCTGGGTTATATTTCCATGGTGGCAGTATCGGGCTACATGGATGCCGGTTCTCCGGGTCTTACGATTGCTGAAATTATACTTGCCAATGGTAACCTGTTTCTAGCCCTGGCTCTCGCGGTTATAGTTATGCAGATGGTTAAGGGGATAAAGCGGCAGCGGGAGGAAGCGAACGCGAGGACCAACGATACCATGGAGCATATCAAATCGCTTTATCACATCGTGGAAACATCAAGCCAGCATGACTTCATGAATATTGGCCAAGTCATTACCGACTATGTGGTCAAGCTTACCAAGCTGGAGAAGGCCCTGTTCTGGTTCGCCAAAAAAAGCGGTGAGCCTGCTCCGCAGAGCCGTCAGACGGGCTGGCAGCATGAGGAGGAGCGCTTTCTGTTCATGGAGCTGGAGAAGCATGAGCATGAATGGAGGCTGCAGCGTGAACCGGTATTCAAGAGTATGCCGGGGATCGGCGACTTCCTGCTGATGCCGGTAAGAATGAGCACCCGGTTCGTCGGAATGATTGGCGTGAAGCTGGAAGCCTCGGAAGGGCTGGAGGGCCGCCGGTGGTACATCCAGCAACTGATGTTCCTGTCGGAGCTGAGTGCGATTATTCTTGAGCGCCACGAGCTGGGCGTGATCGAGAACCGGCTAATCATCACGAACGAGCAGAACCGGATAGCCGATGAGATGCACGACAGTGTCTCCCAGAGTCTTTTCGGCATCGTCTATGCGACCCATTCCCTGAAGCAGACGTGGCGCAAAATGTCTGAGCGGGAGCTGGAGGAGCAGATTGAGCTTATCCATGATTCAGCCACCAAGGTAGCCAAGGAGCTTCGGATTACCATCTACAGCCTCAGCTCGAAGAAGAGCGGCGGCCCGAGCTGGCTTGGGATGGTGCGCTCGCATCTGAAGAGCCTCTCCCGGCTTAATGATGTTGAGATTGAACTGAAAATAACGGGGGATGATTTCAGTCTCCCTTATCCTTACCACAAGGCACTCTTCCGGATTATCTCCGAAGCGACCGGCAACGCCATAAGACATGGTGCTGCCAGCCGGGTGGATGTAGAACTGTCGCTTAAGCCGAAATGGATTAGACTATCGATTGTCGACGATGGCATCGGTTTCGATGCAGATCTGATCTGGGCTGAATCCGAGGATCACTCAGGCGGACTGGGAATGAAGAATATGCAATATCTAGCACAGTCCCTTGGAGGCGATTTCCAGTTAACCAGCAGCGAGAACGCTGGAACCAGAATTTTAATCTCTATACCTGTCGGTGTGGCTGAACTGAAAAATGCATAAACTTTAGGCAGGAGGTCGTTCAAGTGAAAATCGTCATTGTTGATGATCACCCTTTGGTGAGAAGAGGATTGGCATCTGTGATATCGATGCAGTCCAATCTGCAGTTTGCCGGCGAAGCAACGAATGGCCAAGAAGCTCTTCTCGTGATTGAGGAGATACAGCCTGATCTTGTGCTGATTGATCTGAAGCTTGCCGATGAATCGGGCCTGGATATTATCAAGGAAGCCCGCGTGCGCGGATTCTCATGCAAGTTCATCCTGCTGACATCCTCAGCCAGCCGGGAAGATTTCCTGAAGGCGGAGGAAGTGCTGGTAGACGGTTATGTACTGAAGGAAGCTCTGCCTGAAGAATTGCTGTTTGCCATTCAACTGGTCCACAAGGGCAGGAAGTATTACGATCCCGGGCTGATGGAAGATAAGATGCGCATGAGCGGCAGCAGTCCGACGGATGAGCTTACACCCAAAGAGAAGGAAGTTCTGATCGAGCTGGGACAGGGGGCCTGCAACCGCGAGATTGCTTCACGCCTGTTCATCAGCGAATTCACCGTCAAGAAGCATGTCAGCCAGATTCTGGCGAAGCTGCAGGTGGCGGACCGGACGCAGGCGGCCTTATACGCCAATGCTGTCGGGCTTACCAAATATGAGATGTCATACGATTAATAATCATCCCTGTGAATGATCGGGGACGGAGCACGGACAATACTGTCCGTGTTTTTTTGTGTTCCGGGAAATCAAACCGAACACAATGGGCGGCTGTGAGGCCCACGGGCCGAATGTATGCGAAAAACAGCATACATTGTGCTGCCGCGGAATGCTGGCCCCAAGGTGCACCAGCAGCCTTCCCCCCGGTTAGGTGATGTTGTGTCACCGGGGGTGTTAGCATTTTCCATGGATATGGTACTAAAGTATACCATTCACCCCCTCTGGCGGACCAAACGGGGGTACTCGAAAGTGAAGTGTAAAGTGATGCGAGGGGGCATGTGATAAATCCTGCGCATTGATAGAATAAAAGCAAGACATCTGAAACTTTCATGATTGCTTTCAAAACGAACACAAGCGGAAGGAGGGTTACTGTGGAAAAGACGATTCTGGATTACATTAACCTGATAAAGAAAAAATTATGGTTAATCATGGTATTTGTACTGATCTCCTGCGCCACCACCTTCTACGTCAGTAAAAACTTCGTTGCACCCGTCTACTCCGCCTCTGGACAGCTACTGGTCAACAACGTTGTGAATGTCCCCGAGAGCAATAATCTCAACGCACTGAACTTCAGTCTTAACCTCATCGAGAGCTATAAGGAAATCATGAAGTCGCCAACCATTATGAAGAGTGTGATTGCGGAGCATCCCGAGTTCGGTCTGACGGCGGGCCAACTGGCTGCCAAGCTGCAGATCAAATCCTCGGAGAAAAGCCAGGTGATTAATCTGACCGTGGAGGATAAGGATTACGGCACCGCAGCTACGATTGTAAACGCGGTTTCGCAGACCTTCATCCGCAGCCTGCCGGCACTGATGAACCTGGATAATGTAACATTCCTGACTCCGGCTGATCCTGCAGCCCAGCCTCTGCCGGTCAACGGCGGGGTGACCATGAATATTCTGATCAGCTTCGTAGTGTCACTGATGGCAGCGGTCGGGATTATCCTGCTGATGGAGACGCTGAACGGTACGCTGAGAAACGAGAAGGAAGCGGAATTTGAGCTTGGCCTTCCGGTCATTGCCAGTATTCCGGCCATCCGCAAACGCGATTTCGGCAGTGCGGACAATGACAAGGCAAGAGTAGGGGAGGGCAAATATGTTACGGCTGAATAGAAGTCTAATCGCGGACATAAACCCGTCATCGCATGTCTCCGAATCCTTCCGCTCGCTGCGCACGTATATCCGCCAGCTCGGCTTACTGAAGGGGCCCGGCGGACAGGTGTTGCTCTTCACCTCAGCGGAGAGCGGCGAAGGCAAGACCACCATTCTCTCCAATCTGGCTGTATCCTTCGTACAGGATGGCAAGAAGGTAGCGGTGGTGGATTGTAACCTGCGGAAGCCCGGCCTGCATAGCGTCTTCGATGTGGAAGGCAGCCAGGGGCTGGCAGCTTACTTGAGCGGCTACGAGGAAGCTAAGGACGTTCTGGTATACGGCAGCTTGGCGAATCTGGCGGTAATCCCTGCCGGAGTGAGTACAGTCAGTCCGCCGGATCTGCTCGGCAGCGAGAAGATGGCCGGACTGCTTACAGAGCTGAAGGCAAGCTTCGATCTGATTCTGCTGGATTCGCCGCAGGCGGTCGATTACAGCGATGCACGGATTCTGGCCCCGCTCTCGGACGGGGTGGTCATTGTCGCCAGACACGGCCGGACGAAGCGCGAAGCGCTCCGCAAGCTGAAGGGTCTCATGGAACAGACAGGTGTAAGGATTCTCGGAATAGCAATGAACCAGACCAAGTAGAACACCGAAGCGGCAATGTGAACGAAACTATTGGGAGGTATGTGTGATGAAAAAGGTAAAAAAGGTAATTATCCCGGCGGCCGGGTTAGGCACACGTTTCCTTCCGGCGACCAAGGCAATGCCCAAGGAAATGCTGCCTATTATCAACAAACCGACGATCCAGTATATCGTGGAGGAGGCCATTGCCTCCGGGATTGAAGACATCATCATTGTTACCGGTAAGGGAAAGCGGGCGATCGAGGATCATTTCGACAACGCCTTTGAGCTTGAATCCCGGCTGCTGGAGGACGGTAAGCTGGAGCTGCTCAAAGAGGTACAGCGGTCCTCCAAGGTGGAAATTCACTACATCCGGCAAAAGGAACCCAAGGGTCTCGGCCATGCCGTATGGTGTGCCAGACGGTTCATCGGCGATGAGCCATTCGGCGTTATGCTCGGCGATGATATTGTAACCGGACAGGTCCCTTGCCTGAAGCAGCTGATCGACCAGTATGAGGAGACCCAGAACTCGGTAATCGGGGTACAGGTTATCCCGGATGAATTCACGAACCGCTACGGGATTATCGAGCCGGATCTGCAGGACGGGAAGCTCTACCGGGTGAACAACTTCGTGGAGAAGCCGGCACTTGGCACGGCGCCTTCCAATCTGGCAATCATGGGCCGCTATGTCTTTACCCCTAAGATCTTCAAGTATCTCGATCTACAAGAGAAGGGCGCGGGCGGTGAGATCCAGCTGACGGATGCCATTCAGAAGCTGAACCAGAGCGAACGTGTCTATGCTTATAACTTCGACGGTACCAGATATGATGTCGGCGAACGGCTCGGTTATATTTTGACCACACTGGAATTTGCCTTAGAGAGCGAGGATCTGCGTTATCAGGTCATGGATGCTATGGCGGAATGGTTAAAAAAAGCGGAACAGACCTCGGTCAGCAGCTGAGACGGTTCCCCGAAAGCGAGCGACACAAGCCGGAGTCAAGAAGTAAGGCTGCATAAACCTTAACGAGAAATGAGGAGAGATGAGCATGCAAAAACTGCCGGAAGACTATGAGGCCGTCCTGCCGAAACTTTACATGCTGCATTCGGGTGAAGAAAGCAAGGGAATGGAGTCCTATCTGGTCATGAAGCGGATCATCGACATCTTATTCTCTGCCCTGGGGCTGCTGTTCCTGCTCCCGCTCTTCGCAGTGGTGGCTGTCCTGATTAAGCTGGAAGATCCGAAGGGCAAGGTGTTCTTCCGCCAAATGCGGGTCGGCAAGGACGAGAAGCTGTTCCCCATGTACAAGTTCAGATCCATGGTCTCTAATGCCGAGGAGCTGAAGGAGAGTCTCATGGCCTATAACGAAGTAAGCGGCGCGATGTTCAAGATCAAGAATGATCCCCGCATTACGCGGATTGGAAGATTCATGCGCAAGACCAGTATTGATGAACTGCCGCAGCTCTGGAACGTGCTGATGGGGCATATGAGTCTGGTGGGTCCCCGTCCTCCGCTCGTTGAAGAGGTGGAGCAGTACACGGAATACGACAAGCAGCGGCTGATGGTAACCCCCGGCTGCACCGGCTACTGGCAGGTAAATGCCAGAAACAGCGTCGGCTTCGACGAGATGGTTCAGCTGGATCTCACGTATATCCACATGCGCAGCACGATGCTGGATCTGAAGATTATTGTCAAGACCGGCCTGATGCTGCTAGGTTCCAAAAATGCTTATTAAAAATATGGGAATTAGGTGATGCCGATGTTCGTACACGGAGATGGACCTGAGATTTCCATTATCATATGCACCTATAACCGGTCGGCGCTGCTGGTGAAGACTCTTCATTCGCTGCTGCCGCTGGAGAATTTGCACCAGGCCGAGATCATCGTCGTGGATAACCAGTCCACAGATGATACGGCGGCCGCCATTAAGGGGTTCATCGAAACCTATGGTGCGGATATGGATATCCGTTATCTGCTGGAGCCGGTTCAAGGGCTGTCAGCAGCCCGGAACACAGGGATTCTGGCTTCCAAATCGCAGCTCATCGCCTTCCTGGATGATGATGCGATCCCTTGCCGGACCTGGATTACAACCATTGTGGGCACCTTTGCGGATAAGCCCGAGGTGATGGCTATGGGCGGCAAGATTGCTCCGATCTTCGAGAGCAAGCGCCCGGATTGGCTGATCAAGCCGTTCGAGCTTCCGTATACGATTGTCGATCTGGGGAGCCGGATTAAAGAGTATCCGAAGCGTCTTCACCCTTGCGGGGCCAACATGGCGATGCGCAAGCCGGTATTCGATATCAGCCTGTTCCCGCTGGAGCTGGGCCGCAAGGGCGATTCGCTGCTCTCGGGTGAAGAGACCTGGCTGTTCAGCCAGCTGCAGCAGGAAGGGCATTCGATTCTCTATCATCCCGAGATGGCCGTGGATCATTTCGTTCCGGCGAACCGGCTGACGGAGGACTGGATCATGAAGCGGTATTACAGCCAAGGCATATCGAATGCTATGAAAAGTGAAGGAATGAAAGGGCATCTGCTGCTCCTGGGCAAGACAGGCGCCAAAGTCATCTACATCCTGGCAGATTCCGTTCTTTCCCGCAGTAAGGGAAGGAAGCTGCTGAATAAATGCCGGCTGGAGAGTATTCGCGGAACTCTTCATATGATTCTTAACCGGAAGAGGGAATCCGCAGCGGGGTGAGGGGAGGTACGCGCGATGACCCATTTTGAGTGGGGCTCCAAAATCAATAGTCTGCCATATGGAATGCTCTATCTCGTAACTGCACTGTTCCTAGGAACAGCCGTCATCTTCCAGCCGGTCATCGCAGTAGCGGCCGTATTCTTCATTCTGCTGCTGGTTGCCTCCCTGTCACGCCCTGAGCTGATCAGCTATTTCGTTCTGCTGACCACGGCGGTCTCGATTAACTTCTTGTACAGCGGGAGTATGTTCGGTATTGAGATCCTGTCGCTCTACAAGCTGGTGATTCTGATGCTGCTGGTGCCGTGTATTCTGGTTAATGGCCTGAGGTTCAAGCTCAGCCCTCCCTTATGGGCGATGCTGGTCCTGATTCTGCTCACCTTCAGCTTCTCCATCTGGCTGCCGGAGATGAGCACATCGATTGCGGTCAAAGCCTTCATCGGACTGTCTCTGCCCTTCGTACTTCTGCTGATCAACTGGAAGAAGGAGGTCGCCGAGAAGCAGATCCGGATCATTACCCTGCTGCCGCTGGTCAGCATGCTGATAGGCGTGGTGCTGCAAGCTGCGAATATACATTCACTGGTAGCCGTGGAGTTCACAGGTGCGGTGCGGGTGCAGGGGGCGAACATTCCGCCTCACCTGGCGATGCTGGCCTTCATGGGAGTAGCGATCGCGTTCATCGAGATCAAGCGTAGTCCGCAGTATACCCGGTTCAATTACATCATGCTGGGGCTGAATTTCTTCATTCTGGTGATTACAGGCACGCGCGGGCCGATTCTCGCCCTGGTCCTGATGGTGCTCTATTACTTCTATGATATCTCCCGCGCTTTTCTGAAGGGGAGGAAGAGATTTCTGATCCCGCTGCTGTGTTCACTGCTGGTCATCACCTCGGCAGTATACATGCAGCTCGACAACCTCAAGAAGCGCTCCTTCGAACGGACGACCGAGACGGGAATTGACCTGTCGGGGCGGGCGGAGGCCTGGGAGTACTTCCTGAACAAGGCGGCGGATTCGCCGGTTGCGGGGCGGGGGCTCGGAGCGGTAACGGTGGCGAATGACGGAACGCTCTACGGAGGGTTCGTGGTTCCGCATAACGAATATATCCGCTTTTATTACGATGGGGGATACGTTGGTGCCATCCTGCTGCTGCTGTCCTTGCTCGCTGTGTTTCTAATGGTATACAGAGTTCTTTTGCCGGCGGTCAAACCTTATTTCCTGCTCTTTATTGCAGCATTTCTGATCTATTCTTTCACGGATAACACGCTGTCGACGGTCCAATTCATCATTCCGTTCTGTTGGTACCTGAACTGCCTGTATCGATCTTCACAGCTGGCCGATTCCCCACAAAAAGAAGTGATACGATGAACCAAGTGAACATGTTCGATGTCAATTTCGATAACTATGATTTCATGGACCTGCTGGATTATATCGACAGAACCATTCAGGAGAGGAACCAATCCTACATCCTGACCTGTAACGTCGACCATGTGATCAAGCTGCGCAAGGATAAAGAGTTCCGGGAAGTGTACTCCGAAGCAGGTGCCGTAGTCGCGGACGGGATGCCGATTATCTGGGCGTCCAAGATGCTCGGCAAGCCGTTGAAGCAAAAGGTGTCCGGCGCAGACCTGTTCAGTCGCCTGGGCAATGCGTTCGAGCAGAGGCAATACCGGTTGTTCTTCCTCGGTGCCGCCGAGGGTGTGGCAGAGCAGGCAACGAAGAATCTGAAGGCCGCCTTCCCGGGCATTAACGTAGTGGGCTGTTACTCTCCCTCCTACGGCTTCGAGCACAACGAAGAAGAGAACCGGCATATTATCCGGCTGCTGACCGAGAGCCAGCCCGATATCGTGTTCGTAGGGGTAGGCGCACCGAAGCAGGAGAAGTGGATCTACCGTCACTATACCTCCTATCAGGCGCCGGTCTCCATCGGCGTAGGTGCAACCTTCGACTTCCTGTCCGGCTCGGTGAAGCGGGCCCCGGATTTCATGCAGCGAACCGGCATGGAGTGGCTATGGAGACTTAGCCAGGAGCCGGGCCGGTTATGGAAAAGATACCTTGTCGACGATGCCCAGTTCCTGGTGCTGCTGCTCAAGGAGCTGCGCAAACGGGGCAAGGTGAAGAACGGCAGTACGGATTAAAGAGTGCGGCGAAAGACGGGAGGCAGGGAATGAAGATGCTAAGCAGAGATGAGAATAGTCTGAATCTTCCATCGGCACAAGCCGTGAAGTCGGCTGTAATGATGACCTTGATCTGCGCCTCGGCGCTCGCCCTGCCGCTGGCGATCGGCTTCGCCAGTGCGAACCTGAGCGCGTCGAACAGCCTGCAGGGCATCATTCTGGCAGGCATCCTCTTTCCGGCCTTGCTGCTGGCCTTGCTGAATACACGGATGCTCATCCCGTACACGCTGCTGATCTGGGCGGTTGCCCCGGAGCTGCGGCGGATTGCAGACTGGTACGAAGGCGTGTATCATTCCGTCTCTCTGCTCAGTCTGGCCCCGCTGCTGACCGGAGCGACCTTAGCCATTCCGGTGCTGCGGGAAATTCACCGGATCCGCAAGTCCTCCACCCGGATCATGCTGCTGTTCTCCATCGCTCTGGCCTACGGCGCATTGATTGGTCTGGCGAAGAACGGCATCGGCTCGGTATACGATCTGGCAAATTACATCGTACCGCTGCTGCTGATTCCTTTCTTCGCGGTGACGCCGTTTAAGCCGAAGGATATCGACCGGCTGCTGTACGCTTTTGCCAACATTGCCGTGCTGGTTGCCGTTTACGGGATCGTGCAGTATCTGACCGTTCCTCCCTGGGACGCCTTCTGGATGCGGAACGCCGATATGATCTCCATCGGGACTCCCTATCCGCTGGAGATCCGGGTCTTCTCGACCCTGAACTCCCCGGGTCCGGCTGCAACCTTCCTGGTCTTCGCCCTGGTGCCGATGATTCTGGAGAAAAGATGGCAGGGTACCCTGCGCTGGCTCGGTGTTCTGCTCGTAGTAGTCTGCCTGCTGACTACGCTCGTCCGGTCCGCATGGCTGGTCCTGCTGGTGATGCTGCTGGTCTACATCGCATCCTCTCCCTCCAAGGGCAAATGGAAGACGCTGCTCCAGCTCGCATTCGTGGCAGCCGCGCTGTTCTGGATTGTTCCGAAGCTGCCTGGAGCAGAGGGGCTGGTGGCCCGGATGGAGACCCTGACCTCCGTGCAGGAGGATCATTCATACAATGAACGCCTTAGCCTCTGGACCAACATGCTGCCGATGGTGGCAGGCAATCCGGTAGGGCAGGGGATCGGCAGTGTAGGCCAGGGCACCAAGCTTGGCAACGGCGGAGAGCTTGGGGAATACGGCAATATGGATAACGGCTTCATCGCGCTGCTGCTGACCTTCGGTGTACTCGGCGCATTGTTTTTCTTCGGAGCGCTCGGTGCGGTCATCAAGGAGATCGGCGCCAGAGTCACCCGCAGGAATGAACTTCAGCCTTACGCCAGACTGGCGCTGGCGGCGTGGATGGGAGCTGTAGCCAGCCTGATATCGGATAACGGCTTTCCCGGTCTTAAGGGGTATCTGATCTGGATGCTGATCGGACTTGGCCTCAGTGCCAAGGAGCTCAATCAAAGCAGAAAGAAGGGACTACCGCATGCAGCAGTCAAGCGCCAAATCACTACCCGCTAACCGGGTATGGTCCACCTTCCGGAGATTCACGAAGAGTAAGGACAATAGCTCGGCTGCTGTCAAAACGATGTTCGTCAGCGTGCTGATCCTGCTGGTCAATATGCTGACCGGTGTACTGACCGCCCGTTATCTCGGCCCGTCAGGCCGGGGGGAGCAGACAGCGATGGTGAACTGGTCGCAGTTCCTGGCCTTCAGCATGAGCTTCGGCATTCCCTCGGCGCTGATCTATAATGCCAAGAAGAATCCGGAGGAAGCCGGGGTGCTGTACCGGATCGCCCTGCTGATCGGCCTGACATTCGGAACCATCGCCATGACAGTCGGGATACTCGTGCTGCCTTATTGGCTGGGGTCCTTCAGTCATGAGGTAGTGGTCTTCGCCCAGTGGTCGATGATTCTCTGCCCGCTGATTGTGGTGTCGCAGATCAACAACGCGGCCTTCCAGTTCAGAGGAGATTACAAGACCTTCAACTGGATGCGGTACCTGGTGCCGCTGCTGACGCTGGGAGCCATCGGCATTCTGATCCTGACCGGCTACATGAATCCTTATACAACTGCACTGGCCTATCTGGTGCCATCGGTTCCGCTGTTCATCGGGATGACCCTCCTGCTGCTGCGGACCTACAAGGTCAAGCTCCGGGATTCCTATCTTAATTTTAAAAGATTGTTCACCTATGGTCTGGGCTCCTACGGAAACGATCTGCTCGGACAATTCTCGGTATACATAGACCAGATCATCATTGCCGGTTTACTGAGACCGGCAGATCTGGGGCTCTATGCGGTAGCGGTCAGCCTGTCGCGTATGGTGAACTTCTTCGCGAATTCGATCACGGTGGTGCTCTTCCCGAAGGCCTCCGAGATGTCGAAGGACGAAGCGGTTGCCCTTACCTTCAAGGCTTTCCGGATAAGTACTACCTGTACTTTGCTTGGCGCAGTGTTCCTGATGCTGGTAGCGCCCTTTGTCATCCCGCTGCTCTACGGCAAGGATTTCAATACCGCGCTTACCGTGTTCCGCCTGCTGCTGCTGGAAGTAACCATCAGCGGCGGGACGCTGATTCTGGCTCAGGTGTTCATGGCGCTGGGCAAGCCGAAGTTCGTATCCATCCTGCAGGGGGTCGGCCTGATCCTCGTGATTCCGCTGCTCTTCCTGCTGGTGCCGAAGTTCGGATTGTTCGGAGCCGGGGTGGCTATGCTCTCATCGGCTGTGCTGCGGTTCCTGTTCATTATTCTCAATATTAGATACAACCTGAAGGTTAAGCTTCCGCGGCTGCTCATTAACGGCCAGGACCTTCAGTGGATGAAGACGACGATGAATTCGTATATTCGCAAGAAACCTATGGATGTGTAGAGGATGTCTAAGCATTTAAGGGTTTGATTCAAGTGTTTTGCTTATGAATCAAATGGTTTGTATTTGTTTCAGCGAGCAGAGACACGATGCGAGCCCCTATCTGCTTAAAAAACCATGGGACGGTGCTTGGAGGAACGTAGAGAAAATTTGGAGCTGTAGGAGCGAATGCGTCCGCCTTTGTGTTTGGATTTCTACCGCGAAAAGCGGTTCTAATCAGGAAATCTAAACACAACAGCGGCCGTAAGCCCAAACTTTTCTCGGAGCGACGACACACACCGGACCATCAGAAGGAGGATACCTATCATGGATTCAGTAACAAGCGTGCTTGGCGGCCGGGGCAGCTACCCGATCTCGGCGGTCATCATTGCCCAGGACGACGAAGTTCGGATATCCAAAGCCATTCAGTCCTGCCGGTTATTCGCCGATGAGGTGGTTGTAATCGACGGAGGAAGCAAAGACGGGACCGTAGGGCTATCCGAGAGCCTGGGATGCCGGGTGTATGTCAACCCATGGCCCGGATATGCGAAGCAAAGGGAATTCGGAGTGGAACGTGCCATCCATGATTGGGTCTTCCTGATTGATACCGACGAAGTGGTCAGCGAGGAGCTGGCCCGGGATATCCTGGAGCGCAAGCCGGGACTGACCGATGCTACGGTCGCGTTCTCGCTGTACCGGATTGGCGACTTCCTAGGCAAATGGCTGGATAAAGGCGAGTATCTGGTGCGGCTGTATAACCGCAAGGAATACGGTATCCGCAACTCTCTGGTGCATGAGATGCCAGAGGTGTCCGAGGAACGGACCGTGAAGCTGAACGGAACGCTGTGGCATCAAGGCTTCCGCAGCATCAACGATCATGTCGCCCGGTTCAACAAATACACCGATCTGGAAGCAGAGAGTGCATTCGCCAGCGGCAAGCCGTTCAAGCTGAGTCACCTGCTGCTGCGTCCGCCGGCACGGTTCCTGCAGAAGTATTTCCTGCATGGCCTGTTCAAGAAAGGCATCTCGGGCTTCGCGGTATCCGTCTTCTGGGTGATGTATGAATTCATGGTCGGCTTCAAGCATTACGAATTGCACAGCGCAGGCAGGCTGGCCCGGCATAACGAAGCGGGTCAGGCCGAGAAGGAGAACAAGGGGGAGAGAAGCTATGTCGTACAATGACGGACTCAACATTATGACGACCGGCCTCAGCTGGCCCTCGTTACAGCCCGGAGGACTGAACACCTATTTCAAATCCGTGTGTGAACAGCTCTCTTCACGGAACCGGGTGCATGCCCTGATCTGCAGCCAGGAAACACCGGAGACGCCGAAGGAACTGATCATTCACAATGCCGGTGATCCGAAGGAGACGATCTGGAAGCGCAAGGATGCTTTCCAGCGCAAGGCGGCCTCCCTGATGGGGGATGGCAGCGGGCGGATTGATATCCTCTACACCCACTTCGCCCCTTACGGCATCGGGCCGGCGATTGAAGCGAAGAAGCGGGGGATTCCGGTCATCATGACCTTCCACGGCCCGTGGAACGAAGAGATGAAGATCGAAGGTCAAGGTATCAAGCATAAGGTCAAAACAACGATTGCCAAATCGATAGAACATAAGGCTTACAAGCTGGCGGACAAATTCATCGTCCTCAGCGATTATTTCCGCAATATGCTGCACGAACTGCATGGTGTACCGCTGCATAAGATTACTGTCATTCCGGGAGCGGCCAATGTCGAGCGGTTCACACCCGCCCCCAATCGGCTGGCGGTCCGCCGGACGCTGAATCTGCCGGAAGGCGCAACAACCGTCCTGACGGTCCGCCGGCTGATGAACCGGATGGGGCTGCTGCAGCTGCTGGAAGCCTGGAAGCAGGTGGCAGAGCGGTTCCCGAATGCGATTCTGCTGATCGGGGGCAAGGGCCCGCTGCGCGGGGAGCTGGAAGAGCGGATCGCCGATTACGGGCTGGGCAACAAGGTCCGGCTGCTCGGGTACATTCCCGATCATGAGCTGGCCTCCTATTATCAGGCGGCAGATATGTTCGTCGTTCCATCCCAGGCGCTGGAAGGCTTCGGCCTGATCACCGTCGAGGCGCTGGCCTCGGGGCTGCCGGTGATGGCTACGCCGGTCGGCGGCAACAAGGAGATTCTCCAGGGCTTCCGTCCGGAGCTGCTGTTCAAGAGTGCGGCCAGCGAGGATATGGCGGAAGGCATGATTCATATGCTGAGCAACCGCAAGCTGCTGCCGGGCCGGGACGAATGCCGGAATCATGTGCTGGAGAAGTACACCTGGCAGCATGTGGGCGACAAGATTGAATCTGTATTCCTCGAAACCTTGGGAAAGGGTGTGAGCGTAGGATGATCAAAGTCGCTTATATCGACCACACCGCCAAATGGAGCGGGGGCGAGGTTGCCCTGTTCAACATCCTCACCAACATTGGTGAGCAGATTGAGCCGCTGGTGATCCTGGCGGAGGAAGGCACGCTTGCCGAACGTCTGCGGGAGAAGGGCATCGATGTCCGCATTATCCCGCTGGATGAGAGCATCCGCAGCCGCGGCCGCAATGCCGTGAATCTCGGGGCTCCGGCGGCTGCTATGAAGCTGCTGGCTTATGGCCGTAAGCTGGCTCCGCTGCTGAAGGAAGAGAAGGTGGATTGCGTGCATACCAATTCCCTGAAATCGGCCTTTTACGGAGCTGTTGCTGCCAAAAAAGCGGGCGTGCCGCTGATCTGGCACATCCGGGATCACATCGGGGCGCCTTATCTGAAGCCGGTTGTCGCCAAGGCGATCCGGCTGCTGTCACGCCTGCTGCCGAACGGGGTCATTGCCAATTCCCACTCCACGCTGAATGCGCTGGAGCTGCCGCGCTCGAAGAAGACGCTGGTCGTCTACTCGGCCTTCGCCAAGGCGATCGGTGAAGGGATCGGCCGGCGGGACCGGAAGGACTTCAACGTCCTGCTGGTCGGGCGGCTCGCCCACTGGAAAGGCCAGCATATTGTGCTGGAAGCGGCCAAGGCCTTCAAGCAGGACAGCCGCGTGAAGTTCTGGCTGGCCGGTGACGCTTTGTTCGGAGAGGAAGAATACAAGCAGGAATTAATTCAGCAGATGCAGCAAGGGGACATCACCAATGTCAGCCTGCTGGGTCATGTGGATGATATACAAGGACTCATGAACCAAGCGGATTTACTGATTCATACGTCGATCACTCCTGAGCCGTTCGGCCAGGTCATCGTCGAAGGCATGGCAGCCGGATTGCCGGTCATTGCCTCCAATGAAGGCGGTCCGGTAGAGATCGTAGTTCCTGGTGAGACAGGACTGCTGATCCAGCCCGGAGATGCTACTGTACTTGCAGACTCCATCACCTGGATGCTGAACCATCCCGAAGAGCGTAGACGGATGGCGGACAATGGAATGAGACGGGTGAAAGAGCATTTTGTCATCGAGAACACGGTCAAGGATATTGTCGCTTACTACAAAGGTCTGCTGGCAGTCACCTGACCTTCCCGCTCCATAATGCTTAAGGCTTGCATCATATCTGTCTCTAGCCATGCGTGTACTGCTTAATGATGCTGCTCCATAAAACTTTGAGGATGATTCACATGAAAATTGCGATCGCGCACGATTATTTAATCCAGATGGGCGGGGCGGAACGGGTGGTGGAGGTGTTTCATCACATGTACCCGGAAGCTCCGATCTTCACAACGGTTTTTAACGGAAGCCGCCTGACCGATAACCTCAAAGATGCCGATATCCGGGCCTCCTGGCTGCAGAAGATTCCGGGAGTGAAGCGTAACTTCAAAGGGGTGCTCCCGCTCTACCCCATGGCTGTCCGCGATTTGGACTTCAGCGGGTATGATATCGTTCTTAGCTCCAGCAGTGCTTTTATGAAAAGCATTCAGGTGCCCGAGTCCACCTTCCATCTGTGCTACTGTCATACGCCGATGCGTTTCGCCTGGGACTATGACACATACATGGAGCGGCAATCGAATTCCGGGTTGTTCAAAAGACTGCTTAAGGTGTATATGCAGCGGCTCAAGAACTGGGATCAGCGCACCTCCAAAAATGTGAACCAGTTCGTCGCCAACTCCTCAGTCGTGAAGACGCGGATTCAGAATTATTACCACCGGGATTCCGATGTGATTTTCCCGCCCATCAATACGGCCCGCTTCTCCAGCTCTACGAGCATCGGCGATTATTATCTGATTGTCTCGCGGCTGGTCTCCTACAAGCGGATCGATCTGGCGGTGGAGGCGTTCAACCGTAACGGGCTCAAGCTGTATATTGTCGGGGACGGACCGGACAGGAAGCGTCTGGAAGGCATGGCCAAGGGGAATGTTTCGTTTCTGGGCCGGCTGGAGGATGAGGAAGTCACAGGGCTGATGTCCCAGTGCCGGGCGTTTGTTTTCCCGGGGGAAGAGGATTTCGGCATCACGCCGCTGGAGGCGAATGCTGCTGGAAGACCGGTCATCGCCTATCAGGCCGGGGGAGCGCTGGACACGATTATTCCATACGTTAACGGCGTGTTTTTCCAGCATCAGGAAGTTGATGATTTGCTTAAGGCCATTGATGAGGTGGAGTCCTATGCGTGGGATATCGACCAGATTATGGGCCATGCACGCAAATTCGATGAGCAGGCGTTTATGGTTCAGTTCAAGCAGTATGTGGAACAGGCCTACGTCAATTTCCTAAAAGGAGGATGAAAGTATGAAACTCGCAGTGATTGGTACCGGCTATGTAGGACTTGTATCAGGCGTATGCTTTACCCTAAATGGAAATCATGTCATCTGTGTGGATAAGGATGAACAGAAGATCGAGAAGCTGAACCGGATGGAATCCCCTATCTATGAGCCGGGCATTGAGGCCCTGATTGAAATGAATCTGCGCGAGGGGCGGCTGAGCTTCTCGTCCGATCTTCAGGAGTCGGTCCGCCGCTCCGATATCGTCATTCTTGCCGTGGGTACGCCTTCTCTGCCGGGCGGCGAAGCCGACCTGAGATATATCGAAGGGGCGGCTGCCGAGATTGCGCAGGCGATGGAAGGCTATAAGATCATTATGACCAAGTCGACCGTCCCTGTTGGAACCAATGAGCGCATCCGCCAGCTGATCTCCTCCCTCACGAATCATCCCTTCGATATCGTCTCTGCGCCTGAATTCCTCCGTGAAGGCTCTGCCATCCGCGACACGCTTCATCCCGACCGGATCGTAATCGGACTGGATAATCAGGCGCTTGAGCCGACCATGCGCGAGCTGCATAAGGGCTTCACAGAGAATGTATTCGTCACGGATATCCGCAGCGCCGAGATGATCAAATATGCCTCGAATGCTTTTCTGGCGACGAAGATCTCCTTCATTAATGAGATTGCCAACATTTGCGAAAAGGTAGGAGCGGATGTCACCGAAGTCGCAGGCGGCATGGGGATGGACCAGAGAATCGGTGCGACCTTCCTGCAGGCCGGTATCGGCTATGGCGGCTCCTGCTTCCCGAAGGATACCAATGCGCTGATCCAGATTGCCGGGAATGTGGATTATGAGTTCAAGCTGCTCAAATCCGTCGTTGAAGTCAATAAAGGCCAGCGCTTCATGATTATCTCCAAGCTCCATGAATCGCTCGGCAGCCTGCGCGGCGCGGTCATTGGCATCTGGGGGCTTGCCTTCAAGCCCAATACCGATGATGTCCGCGAGGCCCCGGCCCGTGAGATCGTCGAGGCGCTGGTCGCTGAGGGCGCCATCGTGAAGCTGTACGATCCCATCGCCGCCGAGAACTTCCGCAAGGAATACGATCACCCGCAGCTCCGCTGGTGCGGACTGGCCGAAGAGGCAGCCGAGGGCAGCGATGCTGTCTGCCTGCTGACCGACTGGAGCCAGTTCAAGGAGATCAACCTGCACCAGCTTGCCGGAACCATGCGCCGCCAGGTGCTGATCGACGGCCGCAATGTCTATACCAAAGAGCAAATCGAGGGCACCGGCCTCGAATATATCTCCGTCGGCCGCCCGCAGATGGGCGGGCTTAGCGGATTCTCCGCCAGCGTGGCTGGCGCGGTGTAGACCGGCATTCCACTTGAAGCGTTACGGCGATAAATCCCATTGAATGCGCCGAAAGTGGGCTGGACGGCGAAATGAGAGGGATAAATCCCATTAAATGCGCCGAAAGTGGGCTGATGGGCGACTGGAGAGGGATAAATCCCATTGAATGCGCCGAAAGTGGGCTGATGGGCGACTGGAGAGGGATAAATCCCATTAAAAGCGCCGAAAGCGGGCTGGACGGCGAAATGAGAGGGATAAATCCCATTAAAAGCGCCGAAAGTGGGCTGGACGGCGAAATGAGAGGGATA
>NZ_ASPX01000011.1:0-2639 GCF_000517965.1 Paenibacillus sp. FSL R7-277 | reverse complement strand
GGAATGTGGAGATGTTGGGGCGGGTGTAAGGGCGGGTTGAGGCGGGATGCTGGGGCGGGCGAAGATGTGGGTGAGGATGTGAGGGCGGACGTGAGTAGCTTGTTAGGTGTAGATGAGAGTGTAATGTGTATGTTTACGAATGTTAGGTGTAGATGAGAGTGTAATGTGTATGTTTACGAATGCTGGTCAAAAAATCAGTATGGGATGTGGGTGAGCCTGTAAGTGCAGCTGAGAATATTTGGTCAGAGTGCGGGCCATATGTGACGGGAATACAGGTGAGAATGCTTGGTCCAGATGCGTATACGCGAGTGCGAGTGTGAAGTGGCAAATGCGGATGCAGGTGTGAGTGCGAAATATGGTGACGGAGGCTCAGGCAGGCATAGTCAAGTATGGTGAAGAGTGTTCCCGGCAGTTTTTTTATTCTATTGTAGTTTGTGCATTAGATGGCCCTGTGATTAGCTGAAAAATAGGATCTGTTGCACTTTGTACAGTAGAAATCCTTAAAAGGAGAGTTTTCGGACCAAATCCTGGAAATCTAATGTACGAACTACATCAGAATGAATCTCAGCACTGGGAAACGGCGATTCTGCTGTAGTAAATGCAATCACTTTGATATTCACTTCGTTAATTACTTCACCAGACCCATGTAGTTGCGATAGCGTGATTAGAATAGTAAGTTGTATTGGGCGTTAAGCTTAATTGTAATTCATACAACTAAATCGTCCGATATTCCACCGATTATCCGTTTAGTTGTAGTTTGTACATTTAAAAATCCATCTGAACCCGGGTTCTCGCGATTCGGGCAAATTTAGTTGTACAGACTACACTTAGAAGGGAAAAAGGCTCTTTAGAAGTGTGTATAGTTGTACAGAGTACACCTATCGCAATGCACCTGTCCCTGAATGTTCGCTCCAAACGAAGTTTCATGGATGGGCACACGTTTGAAGGGGATGATTGGTTGACTAACTTAAGTATTCAGAGTAATTTAGAGAACTTGGAGTAATTTAGAGTAGTTGAGCGGAGTATATGAGTACGATTGTTTGTTTAAAAATATAGCCGCCATAGTTAGAGCTTCCCACACCTAGCGGTGCAGAAAAGCTGTAACTGGCGGCTATCGGGATTTGACGGGCGGCGGGCCCTATTGATATGCATCCGCCCGCCCGGAAGGCAGCGCCCCGGAGTCCGGCGGGGCGCTCCGCACCCAGGAGCCGCGGATATCCCGCGACTCATCCCAGCTCTGCTGCTCCGCTATGGCGCGCAGCAGCGGATCAATCCACCGGGCGGCGGCTGCGTAGCCGCCCAGTGCGCGCAGCTGCGCCTCCAGGGGAGGCCAGGCTGTGCGCAGAGGAGATTTGCCGCCGCTGTAGAAGGCGGCATGCAGGTCTTCCCGGTCGAGCGGGCGCAGCGGCAGGTCTTCATAATGGCTCACGATCAGGTGAGCCAGACAGACCGCGCCTTTGGCGATGACCGGGGAGACCAGGAAGCTCGGCAGGGTCCGGTACTCGAAGCCGCCATGCGGCTGAGGGCGGAAATCGCCGAGCACGCCATAGCGGGGACGCCGGGCCGCAGCCCGGATGTCCTCCAGCAGGAACAAGGGCAGCGCCAGATAGTTATCTAGCGCGCGCAAGAGCGGCGCACACAGCGTGACGCCGCTGAAGTGCAGGTGGCCGCCGAGGGCCCAGCCCCGCAGCGGCATACCTCCCGCCCGCCAGCGCAGCGAGCGGTCGGCAATGAGCCGGTCCGCCTCGCGTGCGGCGGACATCAGCTGCGCCAGCAGCGCGCGCGGTTCCCCGCGCGGCGCGGGGCGCAGCTCCGCCACCGGGAACACGCCGCGCGTTCCCGGGGGTCCGGCGTCGCAGCCCGCGACGCCGTCCATAGGCAGGTACCGCGACGCCGGCACGACGCGGCCAGAGGATTCCCGGAGCAGCAGGAACTCCGGGTCCATGCCCATGAGCAGCCCCGGCCGGCCCGGCTGCTCACTGTCAAGCATCCGCGCAAGCGCTGCGGATGCTGAACGGTACGGCTCAGGCAGCGCTCCTGCGGGCTCAGGCAGCACCGGAGTGATGCCTGTCACCATGTACCGCCGCCCGCCCATGGCCCGCAGCTCCACCTCGCCGCTGTCCAGTCCCAGACTATACAACGCCCGCACCGCAGTGGTCCGCAGAACCCCTGCAGCCCCCCGCAGCTCCCTTCCTCCACCACCTAAACTTCCAAACTCATCCCCACCATTCCGATACTCACCCTGCCTTCCAACTCCTACACTACCACTCCCATACTCCTCTCGCTCCTCAACTCCTGGCCCTCCACGCTCATACTCTTCTTGCTCCCCAGCTCCTCCCCCACCATTCCCATACTCCTCTTGCCCCCCAGCTCCTCTCTCACCTCTCCCATACTCCTCTTGCCCTCCAACTCCAACCCCACCACTCCCATCCTCCTCTTGCCTTCCAGCTCCTTCGCCACCACTCCCATATTCACCCTGCCCCCCAGCTCCTTCTCCATCTCTCTCATTCCCGCCTTGTCTCCCTACTCCTCCCCGACCTCTCCCATACTCCTCTTGGCCCCCAGCTCCTCTCTCACCACTCCCATACTCCTCTTGCCCCCCAACCCTTCCGCCACCACTCCCACCCCCACCCAACCAT
>NZ_ASPX01000010.1:0-257346 GCF_000517965.1 Paenibacillus sp. FSL R7-277 | reverse complement strand
AATGGTGACTCGTATGGGATTCGAACCCATGTTACCTCCGTGAAAGGGAGGTGTCTTAACCCCTTGACCAACGAGCCAAATTTAAAGTTTTTCTTTGTGACAACAAAAATGAGTATATCAAACGTCGGCGGATTTGACAAGCCTTTTTTTGAAGGTCGCATTTCCCGGAAAATACGGGGAGAACTGCAGTGTGCAGCCTCTGCTTCTCCCCTCTTAAGATCAGCTATCCCGGCCCGCAGCCAGCACCTGGATTCCATCCGTATATTCATACCCCAGACTCCCGGCCACCGCAGCATTGGTCACTTGTCCTGCCACTACATTCAGGCCGCGCGCAAGCGCCGCGTTATTCACCGCAGCCTCACGGATGCCACGGTTAGCAATCTGCAGCGCATAAGGAATAGTCACATTGGTCAGCGCCAGTGTCGAGGTCCTGGCGACCGCTCCAGGCATGTTGGCTACGGCGTAATGAACTACGCCATGCTTCACATACGTCGGGTTCTCATGGGTGGTGATCCGGTCAATCGTCTCGATCGACCCGCCCTGATCAATCGCAACGTCCACAATTACAGAGCCCTCTTCCATCTGCTGCACCATATACTTTTTGACCAGCTTGGGGGCACGGGCACCGGGAATCAGCACCGCTCCGATCAGCAGATCCGCCCGGCGCACAGCCTGCTCCAGATGATAGGAATCCGACATCACGGTCACCAGCCGCCCGCCAAAAATATCATCCAGCGCGCGCAGACGGCCCGCATTCAGATCCAGCACGGTGACACGTGCCCCCATGCCCAGCGCTATCTTGGCCGCATTGGTGCCAACGATTCCGCCGCCGACAATGACCACCTCACCCGGCTGTACGCCAGGTACCCCGCCCAGCAGAACGCCCTTGCCGCCATGCGGCTTCTCCAGCAGACCGGCGCCGATCTGCACCGCCATCCGTCCGGCGACCTCACTCATCGGAATCAGCAGCGGCAACGAGCCGTCTTCAAGCTGAATCGTCTCATAGCCCACAGCAGTCACACCGCTATCCACCAGTGCTTTGGTCAGCTCTGCTTCAGGTGCCAAGTGCAGATAGGTGAAGAGGATCAGCCCTTTGCGGAAATAACCGTACTCCTCCGGTAGTGGCTCCTTCACTTTGATAATCATCTCCGCCTTGCTCCAGACCTCAGCGGCCGTATCCAGAATCACAGCGCCTTTATCCGAATATTCCATGTCGCTGAAACCGCTGCCTATGCCGGCAGAAGCTTGAATATACACTTCATGCCCTGCCTTCCGGAGCGCTTCCACCCCGGCCGGGGTGATGGCGACGCGGTTCTCGTTATTCTTGATTTCTGCGGGTACGCCAATAATCATGCCGATTCCCCCTCAAAGTTGTGTTAGCATAGTCTTCCTTGATATCTCACCGCCACAACTCGCTTCGGAAGCATCTGCTTAGTTGTGTAAGTATAGTCAACATTCTATCCCTGTGAGATGCGAAAAGAAAGGCTCCCATTCGGGGCCTTCCTCTTCACGGTTAAGGTGAGGCAAGAGACACCCTGGCCTCCTGCGGACCGGCTCCCCGTTCCTTCACCTTAGTATATGCAATTTCGCAGCTTAAGGATTAACCTTGGTTTCAAAGGTTTGCTTCCCGTCCACGAATTTCAGCACAACTGCGGCTTTGACCGGGTCATGCTTGTCGTTCAGGGTGATTTTACCTGTAGCGAGCTGCAGATCCTTAGTTGCTGCCAGTGCTTCTGTAATCTTGGCCGGATCAGCTTCACCCGCACGGGTAATCGCATCAGCCACCAGCTTCAGGGCATCATAGCCCAGGGCCGCCATACCATCGGGAACCGCTCCTCCGTTAGCCGCTTTGTAGGCGTCTACGAAGCTGGTTACTTCAGGAGCTGTATCTTCAGGCGAGTAGTGATTGGACATGAACGTATTCTCCAGCGCTTTGGCACCGGCGATTTCCGCCAGCTGCGGGGAATCCCAGCCGTCGCCGCCGAGGAACGGAACGGTAATGCCCATCTCACGGGCCTGCTTCACAATTTTACCTACTTCTTCATAATAACCAGGCAGGTAGATGACATCCGGGTTCGCTGCTTTGATGCGGGTCAGAACTGCTTTGAAGTCAGAATCCTTCTGCTGGTAAGACTCCTGGCTCAACACTTCGCCGCCTTTGGCCTTGAAGGTCTCTTCGAAGAACTTCTGCAGACCCTTGGAATAGTCGGAGGACGTATCAGTATAGATAACTGCTGTCTTGGCCTTCAGGGAATCGAGCGCAAAGTTAGCCATAACCTCACCCTGGAACGGATCGATGAATGCGGCGCGGAACACATATTCATTCACATTGCCGCTGCGCTCATCCACGGTTACCTTCGGATTCGTAGCGCCTACCGAGACCAGCGGGATCTTCTTCTCCGTAGCTACCGGAACGATCCCAAGTGTGTTGGTCGATGTGGATGCGCCGATAATGGTCACGACCTTGTCATTGGTGATCAGCTTCTGCGCCGCTTGTGTAGCTTCCTCCGACTTCGATGCATTGTCTGCAACTACCAGCTCCAGCTGCTTGCCGAGTACACCGCCTGCGGCGTTGATCTGGTCCACCGCCAGCTTCGCGCCCTTGGAGGCCGAGTCGCCGAAAGAAGCCTGGCCGCCGGTAAGCTCCAGGTCAGCCCCGATTTTGATCGTGCCTCCGGCACTGTTCCCGCCGCTTGCAGAGTTACCGCTGTTCTCTGTGTTGTTGCCGCAGCCGGATGCTAATACCGCAGTCAATACTGTCGACAAGATAATGGCCCCAATTTTCTTCATAGTTTCTCCCAGCCTCCTGATTATTTAGTTTATATATGTTGTTTCTGTGATGCTGCTGTAGTATGGATAGCCTGCTAGTGCCCGAGATAAGCCATTTTGATCTCATCGGAATCGGCCATTTCCTTGGCATCCCCTTCAAGCACTACCCGGCCTGTCTCCAGGACATAGGCACGGTCGGCGATTTTGAGCGCCTGGTGGGCATTCTGCTCAACCAGCAGGACAGTGGTTCCGGCATCGTTGACTTCCTTGATAATCCGGAAAATATCCTGGACCAGCAGCGGCGCCAGCCCCATCGACGGTTCATCCAGCAGCAGCAGCTTCGGGTGGCCCATAATAGCCCGGCCCATTGCCAGCATCTGCTGCTCCCCGCCGGATAAGGTTCCGGCCTGCTGCTTCTTGCGTTCAAGCAAACGCGGGAAGGTGTTGTACACCTTCTCGAAGTCAGCAGCCAGGCTGCTTCCATCCTGCAGGTAAGCGCCTAATTCGAGATTCTCCTCGACAGACATATTGGCGAATACGCGCCGTCCTTCGGGACAATGGATCAGCCCTTCTTTGACAATCGCCTGAACACTTTGATTCGCTATGGATTTATTCAGGAATTCAATACTTCCTGTCTTAGGCTTCAGTAGCCCCGAGAGCGTCTTGAGCAGCGTTGACTTGCCGGCGCCGTTGGCACCGATCAAGGTCACGATCTCTCCCTGCTTCACGGTGATGCTTAGCTCCTTCAAGGCATGAATCGCTCCGTAATAGACATTAATCCCTTGTACTGTAAGCATAGCGTTACGCCTCCTGTCCCAAATACGCTTCGATGACCTTCGGATTGTTGCGGATCTCCGCCGGTGTTCCGTCAGCAATAAGGATTCCGCGGTCCAGCACGTAGATGCGGTTACAGACCCCCATAACCAGTGACATATCATGCTCGATCAGCAGAATGGTCAGGTCGAACTCCTCCCGGATCCAGGCGATCAGATTCATCAGGTCACGTGTCTCATTCGGATTCATCCCGGCTGCCGGCTCATCGAGCAGCAGCAGCTTCGGTCCGGCCGCAAGCGCCCGGGCAATCTCCAGACGCCGCTGATTCCCATAGCTCAGGTTGCTCGCCACCTCTTCACTCTGGTCAGCCAGATTGAAGATTTTGAGAATATCCATCGCCTTCCGGGTAATCTCCTCTTCGCCCTGGAAATGCTTCGGCAGACGTAGCATCGAAGAGAACAACGAGTGCTTCGCATGCTGATGGAAGGCAATCTTGACGTTCTCCAGCACGGTCATAGCCGTAAATAGGCGGATATTCTGGAACGTACGCGCAGCGCCTTTATGATTGATCTTGTAAGGCTTCATCCCGCCGATAGACTCATTGTTCAAAAGAATGCTGCCCGACGAAGGCGGGTACACTCCGGTCAACAGGTTGAACAGTGTTGTTTTACCGGCACCATTGGGTCCGATCAGGCCGATCAGCTCGCCTTTATCAATATGAAGGGATACCTCACTGACCGCCTTCAGTCCTCCGAAGGCCCGGCTGGCCGCTTTTACATCAAGGAGTACCGCTGCTCTCGATTGCGTCATTTGCCTTCGCCTCCTTTTTGCCGAACTTGCCGAGCGAGAATTTGC
The DNA here is from genome assembly GCF_000517965.1 of Paenibacillus sp. FSL R7-277. Taxonomy (NCBI): domain Bacteria; kingdom Bacillati; phylum Bacillota; class Bacilli; order Caryophanales; family Paenibacillaceae; genus Paenibacillus; species Paenibacillus sp. FSL R7-277. Next base: position 252,948 of record NZ_ASPX01000010.1, on the reverse strand, counting down.
TTACGCCAAGCAGGCCACTTGGACGGAAGATCATCATCAGAATGAGCACAATTGAGTAGATAATCATGCGCCATTCCGGGAATTCACGTAAGTAGGTGTACAGCAGGGTAACGAACACCGCACCCACGATAGAACCCGCCGTACTGCCCAGCCCCCCAAGAACCACCATGACGATAATTTCAAAAGACTTCAGGAAGTTGAAGCTGCCCGGCGTAATGACATAGAACGTATGGGCCGACAGGCCGCCCGCCATACCAGCAAACAGTGCACCGATGGTGAAGGCGATGATTTTGTAGCGTGTCGTATTAATCCCCATCGCCTCAGCGGCAATCTCATTCTCACGGATCGCAATGCAGGCCCGGCCGTGAGTCGATCTAATGAAATTATTAATCAGTACGACTGAGATCAGAGTGAAGAAGAAGAGCATGGTCCAGGTCGTCTTGGCCGGAATACCGCTGAGCCCTGAAGCTCCGCCGACATATTCCGTATTCAGCATAATAATGCGGATAATCTCACCGAAGCCCAGCGTCGCAATAGCCAGATAGTCCCCGTTAAGCCGGAGCGTAGGCATCCCGATCAATACACCGAATACCGCTGCCAGCAGTCCGCCCGCAAGAATCGCAGGAATGAACGGCACATTGTAGTCAAGGGTAAGAATCGCCGAGGTATACGCACCCACCGACATGAACCCGGCATGACCAATGGAGAACTGCCCGGTAATCCCGGTAATCAGGTTCAGCGACACAGCCAGCATGATATTAACCCCGATGAGCAGCAGCATAGACTGATTTACATCACTAAGTATTCCTGTTGTTAGAAGAACTTTTACGATTCCATAGAACGCAAGGGCAAAAAGAATGCCCAGCCAGAATTTTTTATTTATCTTTTTCACGGCAGCTTCCCCCTACACTTTCTCCCGGACATTCTTGCCGAACAGCCCGGATGGTTTGAAGATAAGGATTAGAATCAGTACCGCAAAGGCTACACCGTCACGCCAGGAGGAGAACCCGAGCGAAGAAATCTCTGTCTCAACCGTTCCCAGCAGTAATCCGCCGACAAGCGCACCCGGTATACTGCCAATTCCTCCAAGCACTGCCGCGACAAAAGCCTTAAGCCCGGGCATTACGCCCATGAGAGGATCAACCGAATTGTACGTCATGCCGAAAATCACGCCCGCCGCAGCGGCCAGCGCCGAACCGATGGCGAAGGTGGCTGAAATGGTGCGGTCTACGTTGATGCCCATCAGCCGCGCCGCTTCTACATCGAAGGATACGGCCCGCATGGCTTTGCCCGTTCGGGTGTACCTGACGATATATTGCAGCACTAGCATAAGAATTATGGTTGTTAGCAGAATCATAATCTGATTGGATTCGACCTGGATGGAAGAACCGAACAGGTGATATTGCTTCTTATCCATAATATCCGGGAAGCCCTTGGCCTGCGGCCCGAGGATCAAGACTCCGGTATATTCGAGCAGGAAGGATACGCCAATCGCAGTAATCAGAGCCGCTATCCGTGTGGACTTACGAAGCGGCTTATACGCCAGACGTTCAATGCTGATACCTAGCAGCGCACTGATCGTCATCGAGATCATCAGCGACAAGAGTAGTACAACGATAGGCGGCAATCCCGCATTCGCCAGGTATTTGGCACTGTACAGTCCGATGAACGACCCTACCATGAATACATCGCCATGCGCAAAATTAATCAGCTTGATGATACCGTACACCATTGTGTAACCAAGGGCGATCAGAGCGTAAATGCTGCCTACGGATATTCCGTTTATTAGTTGCTGAATGAAGTACTCCATCGCCATCCCCTTCTCCCCATATTCATCTTGTATACCCCTTTCTCTGTGCTGCTTCTCTTTTCTTGGATTATGATGTCATTTATATTAACACAAGGTCAGAGAATCGTCACTAATTTTTGTGGGAATTAATACAAAATTCAATAGTTGGTGTTATATTACATAACATGATATATGTAGGATTCGGTAGGTTATTGTAGGTTTACGAAAAATGCGCAGAAAACAGGAGAAAAACAGAGGATTTTTAAGCAGGAACGTTTTAGAAGTTGTTTCCTTTTCTTATACAATACTTTTTTTCTGCGGAATTAATATAACATTTGTCTCTTTACAGCATCATTCCTTCAATTAATTAAAGGGGTAACGGATTGAACCGGTAAATAAGCCGGCCCTCGATCATCGGAGGTCCGGCTTCTTGTCAGATATAGTCTTGCAAGGGTCGTGTAGCGTTAATCCAAATAGACCGCCTTCCCCGTCTGGGCCGATTCATAGATTGCCTCCAGAATCCGGGAGACCACGTAAGCCTGTTCAGGAGTCACGACCGGATCTTTATCCTGTTCGATCGCTTCGATCCACTTTCTTAATTCGATATCCGTAGATTTCTCTTCTTTGCCTTCATAGAAGGCTACTCCCCCGGCGCCAAGCTCAATTTCGTTCGTGTATAGCTTGCTATGCTTCTCCCCGTTAATCCGGAGACCGTCCTTCATGTCCGCACCCGCTTCGGTTCCGCTTAAGCTGCACTTGGCTTCATCCACATCCAGCGAATTCAGCGCCCAGCTAGCTTCCAGCGTAATCGTTGCGCCGTTCTCCATCACAATCATCCCGAACGCCGAGTCTTCGACGGTGAATTTTTTCGGGTCCCAGGGTCCCCAGGCGTTGGCAGCGTCTTCTTTTTGGGAGAGCTCGTGGTATTTGGTCCCCAGCACAACCTTCGGTTTGTAGTTGTCCATCATCCAGAGCGTCAGATCCAGCGCATGGGTTCCAATATCGATAAGCGGGCCGCCCCCCTGCTTCTCCTCATCCAGGAATACACCCCAGGTAGGGACCGCTCTGCGCCGGATGGCATGTGCTTTCGCATAATAGATATGGCCGAGCTCGCCAGCTTCACAGACTTTTTTCAGATACAAGCTGTCTTGCCGGAACCGGTTGTCGTACCCAATGGTCAGCTTCTTCCCTGTACGTTTCGCTGCTTCAGCCATACGTTTGGCGTCTGCTGCTGTTTTGGCCATTGGCTTCTCACACATCACATGCTTGCCCGCTTCCAAAGCCGCAATAGATATTTCCGCATGCGCATCATTGGGAGTAAGGACATGAACAATATCAATGGAAGCATCCTTCAATAATTCCTTGTAATCCGTATAGACAGCAGCTTCTGCACTGCCGTATTGTTCAGCAGCAGCCTCAGCCCGTTCCTTGATAATATCGCAAAAAGCTACCACTTGAACCTTATCCTGTCTGCTTAAGGCAGGCAAATGTTTCCCGTTCGCAATCCCTCCACAGCCGATCACTCCAACACGATACACTTTGCTCATCGCCATCTCATCCTCACTGTTCATGTATTTTTCGGGCCTTGCGGTAGGCAGCCGGGGTCATGCCCAGCCGCTTGCGGAATACCGAATGCAGATAGGTCGCATTGGTGAACCCCTCGGACTCCGCGATGTGTTCGATCGACAGGCTGCTGGCTTCAAGCTTGCTGCACACTGCCTTCAACCGGATCTCTTCAAGAATCCGGCTGAAGGGTTGATCCGGATCAACCTGCTTAAATATCCGCTGTAGCTGCCTCGGGCTGATATTCAGCTTCTCCGCAACATTCTCCAGCGTCACGGCTGCTGAATAATTCGCTTCCATGTACTGAACAGCATATTGATAGCGGTAGGCCAACATATCCCGTACGGGTGCCTCAGCTCCCATCCCGCCTGTATCATAAGCTCTGGTTACCTTGAGCAGGATACTGATCACGAGATGCTTGATGGATGTGTAATATCCCGCAAGCTTGCCGTCACAGGCTTCATAGGCTTCCAGAAAACACTTCATCGCCCTGTGATAATCCTGCGCCGGGATAAGCGGCAGCCTCCTCAGCTTCTCCACACATTCCTCCGCTTCCGCAACCTCCCATGGGTCTGCATCGTCTCTCTGCTTCTCCGCAATATGGATATGCAGACATAGCTCCTCCATCGATTCTTCCGCATCTGCTTCCTGACGATGCATAACGCCCGGTCCGGTCAAATAGAGCATTCCCTCCGATAAAGGATACTGCTGATCGCCAAGAATGACCGTTCCCTTGCCCCGTGGTATGAAATGAAATTCAAATTCAGCATGGTTATGGAAATCAATGACCTTCCCCGGCGGAAAAGAGGTCAAATGAAACCGGAGAACAGAAATTTCATAATGTCCCCATAGGATGGAAATATCCAGTCTTTCCAGCAGATCCATCTTCTCAAACATAATCTCGAAAGGAAAAGGGCTCATGTTAACCTCCTGCTTAAGCTACGTCAGGTATCGGGTAAGTGATCAAGACTTCAGTTCGGCTAACCGGACCACCCGTCCTGCCTTCGCCGAGAGATTCGCCGCCTCCATTAACCGGGTAAGCTCCGTTGCCGCTTGAATATTGTCAGAAGCAAGCGTGTTGTTCTGGATGTGGGCAACCCACTGCTCAAAAGCGTTGTCACGGTTGGCCAGCATAGGCGTATCGTTCCAGGCAGCCCCTTGATCTGCCGCTTTGGTACTTCTGACGAGCAGCTTCGCTTCAGGCGTTCCATAGAGCAGAGTTCCTTCCGTTCCATGCACTTCTATGGTAAAAGGGGAGTAGCTGTTCACAAAGCCGGCTTCCACCACACCGATCGCTCCCGAATCGGTATAGAGCGTCGCTACTGCGTTGTCTTCCACTTCCTTGCCCGTCACATATCCGAAGCTCGCGCTTACTCCGGTCACCTCTTGACCCAGAAACAGTCTGGTCAGGTACATGGGATGACATCCCAGATCAATCAAAGCCCCACCCTGGCATTGCTCCAGGCTATAGAAATGCTCGGGAAGCCAGTTGGCCGTTGCGCCGTTATGGGATAAACGGACTCTGACATAAGTGATCTCCCCAAGCAGTCCCTGGCTTAGAATGTCTGTAACCGATAACGTGTAACCGTCATTTAGCCGCGGCAGAGACACGGTTAGCTTCACTCCATGATCCGCGACCTCGGAGAGGATTTCGTTAACCTCATTCAGCGATGCAGCTACAACCTTTTCGGTAAAGATGTGTTTGCCTGCTCTGGCCGCCGCAATTATGACCTCCCGGTGCATCTGGGTTGGCGCGTCGACAATCACGGCATCGATATCCTTCCGGGCAAGCATGTCCTCCAGAGAATCATAAAACGGGACATTCAAGCTCTCTGCCGCCTTCCTGCCCCGCTCTGCATCCTCATCCCATACCGCAGCAATTTCCGTATCGCCATGCTCCTGAGCCTGCTTCGTATAATCCCAGGCATGTACATGCCAAAAGCTGATCTTGCCAATCCTAATGCTCACCCGCCTGCACCTCCATATACATTATTCTGACATCACCTATAAAGTATCATATAATAAGCAGGATTTTTAGTAGATAAATGCGACATCGACTATATGGAATTACGACATCAGACAGGGAGATCGTATCGTTCAGAGATTCAGCTGCTCCCGCTGGGTGGACGCAAAAAAGGAGCTCGTTATGAGCTCCTTATGTAACGGAGAGAGAGGGATACTCTCGCTACGCGAGAGATTGCGAAGCAAACCTAACGAAGCTTATGCTCCAACGAACCACTGAGGGTTCTCATCCCTAACAGGGAAGTAATATCAAACGGAGAGAGAGGGATTCGAACCCTCGCACCGCTTACGCAGTCTAACCCCTTAGCAGAGGGTCCCCTTATAGCCACTTGGGTATCTCTCCAAGTAATGGCTCCCCGAACAGGACTCGAACCTGTGACAACTCGATTAACAGTCGAGTGCTCTACCAACTGAGCTATCAGGGAACATTAACATGAACAAGGATTAATTTATCATGATTCTACAGGTTAGTCAAGCGGGTAGCGAGAGATTATGAGATCGTTTACAAACTCTACCTATCTGTAGGGTATCCCTATAGGTGTCGCTTATGTCAGACCCACTCTCCATCCAGCGGAACAGCCACGCGGCTCAGTAAGCCCTCCTGTTCAAGGCGTTGCTTCAATAGTTCCCTCGTCACATGGCAGTGGTTAATCGTATCCATATGCACAGCAATTACCGAAGCAGCCGGAGCGGCATGGCATACCTCCACCACATTCTGTTCGTTCATGGTAATGGGGCCTCCGTTCAGGAAGCTGGCACCTCCGGCATTGACTATAATGACCTCCGGTGTCTGCGCCGTTATCACCTGCTGAACCTCTTCGCACCAGATGGTATCTCCCGCCAGGTACAGCACAGGTTCGCCTTCCGCCCGGAAGACGAAGCCGGAGACCTTGCCCATTAATTCCCCGATCTCCCCTGTCCCGTGATGCCCGCCTGTACGTGTCAGGGTCACACCGCCGACGGACACAGAGCCGGTATCCATAATTTCTGTAACACGCCCAAAGCCCTGGGCAGCAATTCGCTCCCCATCACCTTCCTGGCAATACACCGGCAACTCCTTGGACAACTGCTCTACTGCTGCAGCATCCCAGTGATCCTGATGCAGATGCGTGACCAGTACAGCATCCGGCTCCAGCCACTGCTGGACAGGCCCCGGCAGAGGCACCAGCGGATTCCGGCGGTCATCGCCCGAATTCATAATCGGCGGATTCACGCCCTGCGTACTCAGCATGGGATCGATCAGAAACGTCGCACCGCCGTATTCCAGCCATAGGGTGGCGTGGCGGATCAGCTTAATTTTCATCATATGCACCTCTTCCCGGATGTCTTACTTAAGATCAATTTCTGATACAATAAGTATAAATCAGGTCAAGAACAGAAGACATTGTGCCGCGAAAGAGATTCTTACGTTCTGCTTTCAGCCGGAAAGGAATTCATGAATATGCCCCCTAATCTCATCGACAATACCGATTACCACATCCTCCAGCTCCTTATCGGAGACTCCACCTTAAGCCATAAGGATATCGGGGCGATGGTCCATCTGACCGGCCAGGCTGTAGGCGCACGTGTCCGCAGATTGCGGGAGCTTGGCATCATTGAAGGCTACACCATCCGTTATAACCCGCTGCGGATGGGTCAGAACATTCATGCCTTTATAACGGTTTTTCTCAGCAGCAACAAGGATCATCCGCCTTTTCAGGCTTTTGCGAAGACCCATGAGAGTGTCACCGAGCTGTACCGCATCAGCGGGGAAGGCTGTTATTGGATGAGGGTGCGCACTGTGGATCAGGACGCGCTGACCGCTTTTTTGGACGAATTACTGAAGTATGGGAATTACCGGATCAACCTGGACATGGGCCAGATTAAATAGCATTAAGTATAAGAACTGCAAGGAGGCCGACATGAGTAACAAGATTGAACCACCCAGAATCCCAGATCCCGGGCAACTTATGCCGCAGGACGTTCACACCCTTGCTTCCAAAGACGAATTCAGCCGCTGCCTCATTGAAGGAGCGCTCATTGAATATCAGGAGGCTACGAGGGTAGCTTTCGACAAGACTATTTTTAAAAACATCACCATCACGGAATCCTCGCTGCAGCGCATTGAGCTTACCGATGTGGTCTTCGATCATTGCGACCTGTCCAATGTGGATTTCAGCGACGCCTTCATACACCGGACCGAGTTCAGGGATTGCCGCTTGACCGGCACAGACTTCACCAGAGCGCGGTTTCAAAATGTATCCATTACCGGATGTATCGGGGAATTCGCGGTGTTTCGTTTTGCCAATTTCAAAGGAGCTTCCTTCGAGCGCAGCTCGCTGGCCAGCGCAGATTATTACCAGTCCACCCTGAAAAACCTGTATTTCTCGGAATGTAATCTGGAGCAGGCCACGCTGGCAGGATGCAAGCTGAAGGGCGTTGACCTGAGCGACTGCGAGTTCACCGGCCTTCTAGTGGATCTCCAGGATTTGGAGGGCTGTATCATCTCTGCGGAGCAGGCGGCTTCTTTTGCCGGACTACTAGGTCTGGTTATCAAAAATTAAGTAGCCGGACCCGCGCCGGCTTCTAGCGTAATCAGCTTCAGCTTGCCGGAGCATTTACCGCATCGATATCGCCCGGGATCGGCCCGGCGCTTACGCAGATATTCAGTGGCACAGACGATGCATACCAGCTTATACCGGTAAGGCTGCGGCTTACGGGCCTTGGCGCCCGGCAGGGTCTGACAATACCGGCTGCCGCCGACGCGGGCCAGCAGTGTTTTGAAATCGGCATCCCGGTGCATGTACCCCCGCTTCGCCAGATGCAGGTGGTAGTGGCAGAGCTCGTGCTTGATGATCTTCTCCGTCTCCTCCCGTCCGTACATCGCCAGCTGCTGGGGGTTAATCTCTATATTATGGCTCTTGGTAAAATATCGTCCGCCAGTTGTCGTAAGTCTGCTGTTAAAGCTCGCCGTATGCCGGAAAGGCACGCCAAAGCTCTTAAGTGACACCTGCTCAATCCATTGCTGCAGCTCTTCGTTGCTCATACTGGTCATAGCGTTCCTTCACGGTCCTCTCCACCTGAAATTAGATCACTACTTGAATTGTAACTTGCCCATACGCTACACTGTCAAGAAGGAAGACAAGTCCGGAGGGAGAATGAAAGATGCCTAGAATGCGTTACGTAATTATGCAGCAGGATCAGGAATTGCTATTCGTGGAGATGCCGGAGGAATATGCTTACCAGCTAAGTGCCCTCAATCTTCGCCTGAACAAAGAAATCGACAAGCTGACAGCCGAGAATGTACCCGGGCTGCCGCGGGCGGTGGCCGAATGCGAGGCGCTGGAGCTGCTGCGCGAGGAGCATCACCTGGAGTCGGGGCTGGCGTATATTAACCGGCTGGAGCAGGCTTTTGCCTCCATTAAGGAGGAGCATTACCCGCTGATCTCACTATTGACCGAAATCCGGGCGCTCCAGGCCCAGCTCGAACAATGGTATGAAGAGGAAGAAGAACGGGTGCAGTAACGCTGGTTCCGGGCGGCCTTGTGAAATTCGGCTTGGCTACCTGAAACTAACCGTGCACCTTTGGGCGTATTCCCCCATATGCTATCTATACACAGGAAGCATGCAGAGGAGGGGTACCCTTGCCACAATGGCTTCGCCAACAGCTCATGAAGGCCTATTTCAAGAAGGACTGCCGTCAGATTAGACTGCTGAATGAATGCTGGTTCTTTTACCGGAATACCGCCGATTCCCACGAGATGATCCAGAAGAACGTATAGGTTATGTCAAAAAAAAGCCGCGATCCCCTAAGGGGCATCGTGGCTTTTTGGCGTAAATCCGGCCAAGTCTGCGCTTGGCAGCCGGCTTATTTAAACATCGGGAATACGTATTTCACCAGGAAAAACAGAACTCCGAAGGTGATTATAATGTAGGCTGCATATTTAATGAACGTGGATGCGACCAGACTGGAATCCGATTTGCGGTGCACCTCTGTCCGTTCAACCTCAACACTTCTGTCCTTGTAATTCGGCTCCATCTTCAATCTCTCCTCTCGGGGTTTAGCTGCATGTCAACCATTAACCCGGGGATTTGGAGCTGAAACAGTAGTATAGAGACGCAGACTGCTTGTAAAATATGACTGTCGTCTTAATCGAAACGGCGTGTGCCCGGCCAGGAGCCCTGCAGCTTGCGGACCAGTACAATCTGTCCCGTATGATAAGCATCATGCAGAATCAGGCTCATTACCTCTTCCCCCGGCGCATGTCCGGAGCCACCCCATTCATATGCGCCTTCCTCCAGAGCTACAATAATCTCGCGCAGCGAGGCATGAATGGACTTCAGCTTGTCTACCGCCTGCTTCCAGTCCTCTTCCCCGCTTCCTGTTACAGTGAATGTAGCATCATTGCTCTCCAGATCAGGCAATTTCTCCAGTCCCTTAAGCTTACGCAGCAGACGCTCCTTATAATAAGTCAGATGATTCACATTCTCCCAGATTGAATTACCCGCAGCGCCCTCCGGCTTCCAGAGAGCCTGCTCACTGGTCACACCCTCCAGCGCAGCGCTAAGCGGCGGTGCCCAATCCTCAATATCCATCGCATAATCCCAGTTCTCGATCAGCACATCGCTAATTTTGTTTTCCACCTGTATCCCTCCTGTAATTTGTGGGTGTACATGCTTCGGTAACGACTAAACAACCCGAATAACAGTTACATGAGCAATGTAACATATTTGCCGGAGCGGATCAAGTAACTAGCAAAACTTATGTTGAACTGTTACAATCAAGGGAAGGAAGAAACGAAAGGACCGATGAACGTGCTGTGGGTAGATTTCATGAACAGCTATTGGCGGAATTGGCGGACTAGTGACCGGAGCACGGACCAGGACCGGCTGGAGGACCCCAAGTGGCTGGGGGAATGGCTGGAGGAGCATAAGCTGCCGGCGGCCGGGCCTATGTTGCCGGAGGAGCTGGAGCAACTCAAAGGACTGCGCGGATTGTTGTGGGACGAGCTGCAGCGGCTGGTCGCGGGAGAATCTCCGTCTACAGCGCTGCTTGCGCAGCTCAATGTATACATGGGCAACGGGCCGGTTGTTCGCCGTGTGGTCTGGACGCCCGCAGGTGACGCAGAGATCTCCCTCCAGCCTCAGGGTGCGGATTGGGGGCAGGTGATGGCGGAGATTGCCGCCTCTTTTGCGGCTGCGCTGCTGGAGAAGGAGCTCTCTCGCTTCCGCATTTGCGGGAATCCTGACTGTCTCTGGGTCTATTACGACGATACCCGCAACCGCTCGAAGCGGTACTGCGACGACAAGCTGTGCGGGAATCTGATGAAGGTCCGGCGGTTCCGGGCACGCAAAAAAGCAGCGGAGGGTGAAGCTTCAAAGGAGTAATCTACACAGCGTTCCGCTGGGTCATCGGGGTCAGCGTAGTATTTTTGCCGGAGTGCTTGGCGGTATAGAGGAGATTATCGACTTCTTCGAAGAGCGTTTCTTTGGTGGTGCCTTCGTCATAGCTCTTGAGGCCAATGCTGACGGTCACCGCCCCGCGCTCCATCTCTTCATGGAGCGTCTCCGAGAGCTGGTGGCGTATCCAATCCATGAGCGTATAGGCCTCCTCGAAGCTCTTCTCGAACAGCAACACCGCAAACTCCTCGCCGCCGTAGCGGGCAGCAATGTCTGCCGCAGAGAGATGGTCCTTGATGACCTGCGCGACCCGGGCCAGCACCAGATCCCCCGTACGGTGTCCATATTTATCGTTAATTTGCTTGAAATTATCGATATCCACCAGCGCAAGATGGAACGGGGCGCCCTGGCTGCCGTATTCCAGCGCTTTTTCATAGAATTCGTGAAAAGAAATATGGTTATACAGCCCCGTCAGTGCATCGGTGGTCGACAGCTTGCGGATCACCGCGTTCTCGATCATCAGATCCTGCTTGGCCGTTAAGGTAGCTTCCAGATCGCTCGCCAGCTCACGCCCGTTAATGATAATAATCCCCGCGACCAGTGTGCCGACCAGCAGAAAGAGCGGGATCGCAATCAGGTCGAAATCCGTCAGATAATACTTGAACCAGTAATCCCAGCGATACAGAATGAAGAATGCGGCCGCCTGGAGGGCAGACGTAAACAAGGTCAGATCCAGCCGAAAAAAGATCGCCGACGCTATAATCGGCAGCAGCATCAACGCCCCGATAATCCGGATATCCATATTCAGATGAATAATCATCATCGCGATAATCGTCCCCGCCACAAACAGCAGCACGAAGGAATACTTCGGTGCCGCAACATCCACCAGCTGCGTCAACCCGACCACCGCACTCATCAGCAGCGTCGGATAAAGCAGCACATCATAGTAGAATTCATGCGCTCCCATGGGATACGGCAAACATACAAAAGACCCCAGCTGGGCCAGGAAATGCAGAGCAATCACCAGCCAATACGTATACAGAAACCGCTTGACCCACTTCGCCTGCCGGTGTGCAGAAGTCTCCGAAGGGCCCATGTAATCTCTCAATCTCAACGCTCTCACCTGTTGCCCCCCGATTAAATTCACACATTAGATGTACACATTTCTCCTATTTTAACATGCCAGGGTCCGGGTCGGATACTCACTTGTGGGATATGTACGGGGGGGTGGAGGAGTGGAATGGCAAGTCTCTCCACCAGCTGATTCATTGCTGTGAAGGCAAGCTCGATTCACGCTTCTGTATGAGGAGCGATAATTAATCGTATAGCATACCTTTCAATGCATGCTCCTGCACCAGGAACGATCTTACCGGTCTGTGACCGATTGAGATTTCAATCCAAGCCCCTAGAGAAGGAGCGAGACTCCATGTAGTCCATCTCAGGTTTAAAATAGTGGAGCAGACGCAATTCTCCTTCTAATTACATATTTTCCAAGGGGGAGTTGTTCTTCAGTGGGGATTGGCTTAGTGTAACGGACTGACGCGCTCTTATTCAGGAAGAAAGAAAGTCGTCATTTGGGCGAGTAACGGACTCCACAGGCCTTATCCTTCACACTTCGACTCCGAAACGTCTCATAGAGAAACAATAAGGTCGCCTGAGTCCGTTAAGCTGCAAAAAGTGGCGTTTTTGCAAGGATAAGGTCACTCCGGTCCGTTAGATTTTGGGTTGCTAGGGTTCCACAAGCTTATCTATTCTTTTAAATCTGATGCTGTACTAGTTCTTTGGCACAGAGCTTACGTTACTTTCAATGCACGCTCCTGCACGAGGAGCGACCAAATACGACGCAATTGGCAACAACGGCGTTTGTCGTATTTCAATCCACGCACTCATGTAGAGTGCGACAGCGGCAAAGAGCATAACCAATGCCTTTCACACATCGTTTTACTTCTTTTTCCTTAATATTATATCAGAAGAGTATGTATCACACCTTGACATTCAACTAGCACTATCGACCTGTCAGAAATTCGACAAATTCCGAGGTGCGAACCCCCCCGGGATTTCATGGGATCTTGGCATTCGCACCGATTCTCTTTTTCTATTTTAATTCATCGCAAGTAATTCTGCATAAATATAAATCTCTCAATATTGTAGTTTTTTTGTTGTGTCCAAGGTATTACATGTTCATCAATCCATTCGCTATACTAGTGAAGGTACACGTACTAAGCTGAAACACATGAAGAGGAAGGGAATCTGACTCGATGAAAAAACTAATAGTAAGGTCCGTAGGTATTGTTGCCCTTTTAAGCTACATAGTGGGGTGTAACGCTCCTTATCAACTTCAAACTGCGGAGGCAAAAGCAGCGCCAACCCATACCCCAACACCGGAAGCCAAAGCAAATAACATTAATGCACTAATTCCGGCAGGTTGGCACATGTTAGAGTCAAGTCTGGGAGAGAAGGCTATCGCCAAAGGGGATTTGAATAAAGATGGTATCCCCGATCTGGCAATGGTCATTGAGAAAAATGCGCTCAAGGACGAGGCGTCTCCCCGGTCACTCTTAATCGCTTTTGGCAGCAAAAACAATTCTTATACCCTCTCGATCATCGCAGACAATGTCATTCTAAAAGCGGATGAGGGCGGGATATGGGGCGATCCTTTTGATAGCCTTACCATTAATCGGGGGTCTGTCCTGGTTAGCGATTACGGAGGGAGCAACTGGAGATGGTATAACAAATACAGATTCCGGTACCAGGATAAGGATTGGTTTCTAATCGGAGCGACAAGCGGAAGCTACTTCACCGGAGCAGCCACTATGGATCAAGCGGACGAGGATGATATCAATTTTTTGACCGGACAATTTATAGAGCGGAGAACGGACGAACAAGGAAATACCACAACGAAAAAAGGAACTCGGAAGAAAAAGCCTTTGATCCGCCTAAAGGAATTTAACCCGGAAAATATGCAATAACCGAGGGACCCTAGCGAAACAAAGCGGACAACGCAGTTCTACTCAGGCGTGGTCCGCTTTATTGTGCTAACCAACCATTTTGCCGCATCCAGAAGGTCTTTCGCGATGTAATCTGGTTCTGCCTGTTCATACCACAGGTGACGGTATTTATCCAAAGACTGCATCCCCCAGCCTGTCTCTACCAGAATTCTTCTGGCTCCCACTGCTGCCGCTGCAAGCATATCAGTCGAACCCACATCGCCAATCACCGCACACCGGGTTAAATCTAATCCATGATCAGTTGCCGCTTGCTGAAGCATTCCAGGTTGCGGTTTATGGCATACACAGCCGTCTTCGGGTTCATGCGGACATATGTATGCGGCGTCAAATCCGTAACTGTCAAATTCATTCCTAAAGTCTAATTCTGTAGCCCGCCCCTTCGATATATTGTGCTGATTTGTAAGGGCGATAATAGGAATTCCATGTTCTTTGAGTAATTGCAATGCTTCTAATGAGTATGGGTATAATTCAAAATCCCTGGGGTGAATGAAATGGCCGTTCCCGCCCAAGGTCCCATCTCGATCCACAAATACAGCTTGAAGGGTCACGCGGAATCACCTCTAAATTGATCATTTACTAATTCCCAGTTAATCATCCCGTTCTCTATTCCAGTTCGTGTAAAATTCAATTTCTCCAGAACTCTGATAGATGTAATGTTATCGATAAGACATTCAGCCACAATTTTTTGGACTTTTTTTGAAGATAAGGCCCATTCTATAATAGCTCCTACCGACTCAGTGGCTATCCCCTTATTATGCATCTCAGGAATAAGGCCAAATCCAACTTCTACAATTCCTTGATGATCGGGCTTTCCCTTGAATCCAATGTCACCGATAATTTGATGATTATCCGTTAAGGTCACAAACCACGCACCCCAGCCTAATAATTCAGGGTCCCCTTTAAGATTATCCAAATAGTTAATGATATGATTTCTGATACAATAGGTTTCTGATACTTTTATGTAGTTTTCTTGGTTAAAAGCAGCAATGCTAAGGCGTTCTGTCTGTATGTGCATAATTCACTTCTCCTCTTGGCTAGCCGTGTATGGAATAATTATACAAACAGGCATCTTTAAAAACCAGGTGGAAGTTGAATAAAACTAAACTAAACTGCCTGAACTTGGGGGCTTTAATTTAAAGAATATCAATATAAATTCACTCTTCATTAAATTTGATTACGAAATGTTATAATCAAAATTTATCCGGATTTTTAATTCTAATGGAGGCTACTTCTCCGCACTTTTTACAAAATGTATAGATAACCGGGGAGCCAAAAGAAAAAGTTTTACCGATCGGCATCACTCTAGCATCCACTGCGTTCACTTCACCTTTTACAAAGGTAGTACTTCCACATGCTTTGCAAGTTAAATTCTCTGGATTCGTCATATCTTAACACTCCCACCAAACGTAGTAGGTGCCTAGCAGCTCTGTAAGTTGGTTTATCGTGGCGAGGCAGTCTTGTGAATATTCATCTGAATATTCAGTGATCACAACACCACCCTGGATGAGCGGCATTGCAAGATAGAGCTTACTCAAAACTGCCGTTTCCACTGGAAAAGATGGCTTTTCCCGCGACACGCGAATTCGCCATGATTCCATGAGCAACTGCTCATACTCTTCCCGTGTGTCTGGATCACTACAAAGCAACTGCTCGATATGTGTATCCGTCATGGCCGGCAACTTTGCTGCTTCAATTTCATCCTTATGTATTAAGCGGCCAGCCAGTTTCCTCATTATCGCGTTTACGCCGATGTTAGCCGGGGAAGCGTGCATACGGGCTTCTTCCCATATGAGCTCGGTGACCTGCTTGCCAGCTTCCAGTGTGAACTGAAGACTTCCATTTCTATAGCTCATCGCTTCTAAAAGTTCCCCAGTTGTAATAGTCAGATAACCGCCGACAAATGCACTTCTGACCCAGGAGTCCAGATGATCTGCATGAAGAATTCCGTCCTTGTTCCTCAAGAGGCTACGCTTCGAACCATCAATATAGTCCATAACATCTGTCGTATGAATATTTGCACGGGCTAGGATGTCAACGATCTCCTGTGAAAACACGGCCTCCCGCGTCCATTCATGATGATCCACGCCTGGAAGGGATTCTAGTGTATGACTGAAAGGCGCATGTCCGATATCATGCAGCAATGCAGCTGCCCGCAACGTACGATTATCCGGCTCAAAATGCGCTGTAAGCGCAAATACACCTAACGTATGCTGTAAGCGGCTGTAGGTATGGTGGGTATTAATAAAAGAAGCTCCTCCATGCCGAATGTAATGAAGCCGTCGCACCTTTTTGCTTCGGAGCAGTGCTTTTTCTTCATCAGTGAGCTGAATCCTGAGCTTCCATAGAGGTTCATAGATTTCATCTAAAGCACCATCAAGTCTCAACCGAAAGTCCATTCCAAGGTTTCCTCCTGTGTTCTTAAATTCTAGATACGGACCAGTGAACAGTAGACGCAAACTGTGAAGTAGAAGTATTTACGAATTAGATTTCTCTTTGTACTTTGACCAATTTATCCAAGAGATGCATAAAAGACCTAAAGTCATAATAAGAAATTGCATTGGACCTCGATTAATATCGAATACAATTACGATGCCAGCAGTGAGAGGTATTAATATAATACTAATTATGGAGATCCATTTATATATATTTTGATTTTCCTTCTTTTCGTTTTTCATATTTTAACCTCATTTTCAAAAAAAGTAATTAACCTATTATATCATGCTAACTTGATCTGATGTCCACATACTGCACAGTACGAAGATAGGGCTTAGCAGAAAGAGAATTTTTTATGTACTCTACACCAGATACGGCCAGTGAAAACTAGACGCGTATTAATCAGTAAAGAGGCCCCTCCACTCCCTGTGAGAGAAGAGGCCTCTTCGTGCGTAGGATCAGAACTGATTTGCAGCTAAGTTTTGTAGCAGGAGATTGTTATATTTAGTCGCATGTTTTTGCTCATCCAGAATAATGCCATACAGAGTATCCTTGTAAATGCCGTACGGAAGACCGAACCATATCTTTCGATATTTCTCAACAGCAGATAATTCACCTTGGAAGGCTTGTTGCAACCCGGCAATATAAGAATTAACATTATCCGGAGGTTCGTTGCTAACTCCTGTTACTTCATGCCCTGTTAATTCCTTATACATTTGTCGGAACATTTGATTATGTCCTCTTTCATCATTCCGAATAGAGGTAATCACTTCAACTTGTTCTTGGTTCGGGGCAAGTCTGATGAGTTGATCATAAAAAAGTTCATCATTTCGTTCACCTTGTACGGCATTCCTCATTAATTCAAGTGCTTCTTGTGTTGTAGTGGCCCAAACGGGGACGAATTGTGATCTAAACCAATACGGATAAATCCTATGCATGAGCTAAACCTCCAGAAATGCAAATAATCACATCATCAATTATATGCACATAAGCCCAGTATGTGATTATTCGAAGAAAGGTTTAATGCACAGTTCCTAGATTAACACTCCCACCAAACGTAGTATGTGCCTAGCAGCTCTGTAAGCTGGTTAATCGTAGCGAGACAATCTTGCGAATATTCATCTGAATATTCAGTAATCACAACACCCTGGATGAGCGGCATTGCAAGATAGAGCTTACTTAATACTGCCGTTTCCACTGGAAAAGCTGGCTTTTCCCGCGACACGCAAATTCGCCATGATTCCATGAGCAACTGCTCATACTCTTCCCATGTGTCTGGATCACTACAAAGCAACTGCTCAATATGTGTATCCGTCATGGCCGGCAACTTTGCTGCTTCAATTTCATCCTTATGTATTAAGCGGCCAACCAATTTCCTCATGATCGCGTTTATGCCGATATTAGCCGGGGAAGCGTGCATGCGTGCTTCTTCCCATATGAGCTCGGTGACCTGCTTGCCAGCTTCCAGTGTGAACTGGAGACTTCCATTTCTATATCTCATCGCTTCTAAAAGTACATCAGTCGAAATAGGCAGATAACCGCTGATAAATGCACTTCTGACCCAGGAGTCCAGATGATCTGCATGAAGAATTCCGTCCTTGTTCCTCAAGAGGCTACGCTTCGAACCATCAATATAGTCATAACATCTGTCGTACGAATATTCGCATGGGCTAGGATGCCAACGATCTCCTCTGAGAACAAGGCCTCCTGAGTCCATTGATGATGATCCACGCCTGGGAGGGATTCTAGTGTATGACTGAAAGGCGCATGTCCGATATCATGCAGCAATGCAGCTGCCCGCAACGTACGATTATCCGGCTCAAAATGCGCTGTAAGCGCAAATACACCTAACGTATGCTGTAAGCGGCTGTAGGTATGGTGGGTATTGATGAAAGAAGCTCCTCCATGCCGAATGTAATGAAGCCGCCGCACCTTTTTGCTTCGGAGCAGTGCTTTTTCTTCATCAGCGAGCTGAATCCGTAACTGCCATAGCGGTTCATATATTTCGTCTAAAGCACCATCCAGTCTTAACCTAAAGTCCATTCTAATGGTTCCTCCTCAATGTCACCTAGTCATAATTATCATCTATTTCATTAAGTTCTTCTAACAATAACTTTGCTGTATATAGCACATTAGCCTTATATGCTTCAAGTTCATTTAGTCTTTCCCTTAAAGCATCTTTGTTCCACAACTTATATTGGGCAGGTAATGGAATATGAGATAAATTGGTATAATGATCCCCGAAGTCTATTCCAATAAAATCGTGTCCTTGAATCCATAAAGTATCTAGCTCATGACACCCAACAATAATATTTGTCTTTCCATTTAACATATCATTGAGAATCTGAACTACCTTTTTTCTAACGACATCATCTATCATTAGCATACTACCCCTTAATTCATATATTCCATAATATATTTCATCGAAACACAGTCACAGGCTTCCGCTTCATTTACTGTAAAAGCAACGCTTCAATCTCTGACTGTATTTCAATGGTTCCGTCGTTGCTTCGCATACTAACTCGTAATCATACACTTATTTTCTGAATCTTCGAGCGGGATATTAAATATACCGGTCCCATTATTTCGATTGCGCCGTCCTTCACACGCATAGCACTCTCCTGTTCTGCCGCATATACGTCCATCTCCTCCGATAAGGGGAACAGATAACCTTGAACGAACGAGGCGTAATCGCGTTTTGAATGAGATTCATAGGCAAACGGATCAAATCCCAACCCATTCTGAATCGTATCTATTTCAACTGTATGATCGGCGCTCTGCGAGGTTACCCATTTGGCAGCCATGTTCAACGAACCGGCGCTGGCCCCCAAGATAACGGCATTGCTGTTCTTAATCACATCGGTTAATTCATATTCCGCCAAAAAGTTGTTCTGTTGAACAGGATCTCCGCCGCATAAAAAAATGACCGACGCGTTCTGAATCCATTGCCGGGCCTCATCCTTCGGCATGCGGTAATCGATGAAATGGTTCTCCTTAAACATAAGATTAGCCTGATGGAGCCATGTCCATTCCGTTATATCCTCAAAGTGAATCTGCCCGTCTTCATAATCAGAGGGTTGAGCGCTGATCATAACAAGCGATTGTCTGTCTTGTAGATCCTCCTGCAGCCACTCCACCAGCTTCTCTGGCAAACAATCATTAAACCAACTGAAATAATAGTGAGTACTCAAGCTTCATCACCTCCATATGCAGGGTTTGCCCCGTTAAAGCGGTTTAATTTAGCTTCAGCCGCCAGCATGGCGCTGGTAAGTCTCCGATGATTCCCGTCATGCCGGGCAAGTGTTCTGAAATACAGGCTGCGCACCATATTTTTCCCGTTCACTCTGGCAACTCTCTGTGCGCGTGTATCCGGCCATTCCATACACTGCGCCAAACTATGAATCCAGTCGGCAATCTCCTGCTGTGGTAGCAGCGATTCACTGATCATCGTGTCCACAACGTTAGCCATACGTTCGTCTTCCTCCTCGTCAAAAATCCGGACACCGTTATGCAGCATTCCTGTAATCGCCATAAGCACCTCGTGCTGCACCTCAATGTCACTTTCCTTATAGCGGATCAGCTCCTCCAGGGCATCTGCCCCGTGAGCTGCGGCATGAGCCCAGCCTTCGGCTGCCAGATAACCGCGCAGGTCCTTCTCCTCCTGATAGTAGCGAAGCAGCGAGCGCTTTAGATGCTGGAAGTCTTTTGGCGTCAAGAATGGTTGAATCCTGTCCCGTTGCATAATAAGAGCGATCGGCAGAACCGCGAATGCCCTGGTGAGTACGCTGTGGTCATCCACGCTTCCAATCCGGTAGAACAAATACCGGTCGTCCATCAGGACAGTCAATAGATGCCGCATTTCCTCATCTGTGAACTTATTATCGCGCTTCAGCCATATGTAAAAGGTAGAATAAATATGCTCACGAAGCTCAGGCTCCGGGTCACCAATATGCCGCAGCATCAGATCGGTAAAGTCTTGGATGCTTTCTCCCTCTCGCAGGATATACTGTTCTTCCTCCAATCTGTGCAGCTTGTGTATCAGCTCTGTACGCGTGTCCTTCGTACCCCATTCATTGACATCTTCGTCCAAAATGCAGGCTTTCATTTAGTCGGTTCACTCCTAACCCAGTTATAGCGGCGTTATGTATTTCTCCAGCCGATATGACTACTTTAAAACACAATGACTGACACCAGGGGGTCAGTCATTGTAGGATAGAAGCATATTTTGCATATATTGCTGCAGCTCCGCCCGTAATTCACGAGGCTCCAGCAGCTCGCACTCCTTGCCGAAGCTTAAAATGAACTTCAGCAGACCCTCCTCATGAGGAAATGTATCCGTAACGAGATAGAAGCCATCTTCACCCCGGCTAATCTTCTCTTTCTCAAAATACTCGGAAAGCTGCGCGCCAATTCGCGAAGTGAATCTCAACACAACCTGTATGCCCGCCTGCGAATAATTGTGCTCAATGACATCGGCGATCCGCTCTGCCGACAGCTCTCTTTTTTCAAACGGCAGCCCCTGCTCCAATTGCCTGATCCGCACGAGCTTAAATCTGCGGTAGTCCTTTCTGACCCGGCAGAATCCGACCACATACCAATGGCCGTGACGAAAGTCAATCCAGCCCGGCTCTACCGTTCGCTCCAGGTATTCCATATCCCTGTTGATATAATCGAACACTAGCAGCCTGTTATCCGTGATGGCCTCGCTTATGATCCCGAGGTACTCCTTAATCTCTTGCTCCATGCTGAAATGGGACAGATCCAGAGTCAGTTTATCCTTACCCGGCTCCCGCCTATAGGTATGTTCCACCTTGAGCAGGATGTCATTGAAAGCTTCGTTTCGGCCAAACAAGCCGTGTAAATTCTTCATTACAGCTACAAACGTATGAGCTTCATCCCGGTTTAAAAAGAGGCTGCTTATATTATAGCTGTCCATAATATAGTATCCTCCACCCTTGCCGCTGGACGATGCAATAGGTATTCCGGCTTCGCCTATTTTCTCGATATCCCGGTAGATCGTCCGCAAGGATACCTCGAAATGCTCAGCAAGCGCCTTGCCCGTTACCGTACCTTGACCGGAGATGATCAGCAGCATGGAGAGTAATCGATTGACTCGCATGATTGGTGTGTGACGCTAAGTAACGTCTCCTCCTCTGGGTGGGATTTTTTTCATATTACATCTTTGGGAAACACCTTATTCATTATCGACAACGGATTCAAGTTAGACAGATATAACTTTTCTTGCTACATTTCCAACAGCTTTACGTATTAACATTTTAATGTGCATATTCATTGATCTGTATTAAACATTTGTTATACAATTTTGGGAGGTTTGATATGCCTGATTTATTGTTGTTACTATTCTTGTTTAACTTGTCTTTATTTCTGCTGCACGAAATGGATGCAATTCGACGTTCGGAATGGAAACTATTTCTCGTTCTACAAGATATGGATGATGCAAAAGCCTATAAAGTGTTCACCTTTATCCATCTCCCCCTGTACACCATCATACTCGCTTTACTTTTTAGCCAATATCAGACGATTACGTTTTGGGTGCTAGATATCTTTCTCATGATCCATGCGATCCTGCACTTTTTTTTCGAAAAGCACTCCCGCAACGAATTTAAGAATACATTCTCTCGTTTCATCATCTATCCGATGGGAATTATTGCCGCTGTCCATTTATTATTGATTGCGAATCCGTGATTTTCTCGCTTAACTTGCAGCCATCACATATAGTCACATTAAATCGCTTCAACTATCCTGCCAGTTAGCTTAATCACTTCGCTGGTTAGCAACCAAATGGATGTCTTCAAATGGTATGTACTTGTTTTGTCTGAGAGCTTCATTTCTTGCCCCCTATGGTATGGTGGCTTAATTCCGCTTACATAATGATATGTCTTCGTTCAATGCCAGCCACTGCACCGCCAACCCGAACCTGATTGATTTCACCGCTCTCGCTTAGGCGCAGTCCTGCCCTGATTTCAGAAGGACAATCCATCGAATACCCTTGCCTGAACATGACATTCTCTACTTCCCGCAAGGATCGTTGCCCATGTTGGTACAAATAGCTGAGCAGGGCACCGTTGGATGTTCCTGTCGCGCTCTCCTCGGGAATATCGTACAGCGGCGCAAAATTCCGGCATTCCGCAGCAGCATCGTCTGGAGTATCCATCGTGAACAGATGATATCCAACTACATCATATTTTTCGCTGATGGCGGTTATGGCATCAAAATTTGGCTGAACCTCATTCAAGAGCTTCCTGCTGCGGATCGGGATCATAATGTCCCGCAAGCCCGTCGAAACAATCTGGATGGGCAACCCGGTTTCCAGATCCCCGGCGTCCATCCCCAAAGATGGGGCGATTTCTTCACAGGATATCTTTTCAAGAAATTGAGGTAAAGCCTGTGACAAATAAACAAGACCCTCGGAGCTAATATCGACATCCAGAATCCCTGCCTTGGTTTCAATCGAATAGGAGGTCCCTGCCTTTGACAAACCCAGCGAATGCATTAGTCCAAACGCAGCAATCGTGGCGTGTCCGCACAGATCAACTTCGCTGGCGGGGGTGAAATAGCGGATTTTGTAATCCGCAAGCAGGGATTTTTCCATAAAGGCCGTCTCCGAAAAGCCCAATTCCTTCGCTATGAGCTGCATTTGAGCAGCATCCAGAGAAAGGCCATCCTCCAAGACAACGCCTGCCGGATTACCGCCACGCCCCCCTTTCGCAAACGCATTTAACGTATACACTTCCACATTCATGTTCTGATCGTCCTCTCTTTATCTTCGAAAAACTGATGTGCGTAACCGCAATCTTCTCTCTATAACGTCCTAATAGTGCCATTCTTCTTTTGCAAGCAGAACAGTTAATTTCTTACCCACCCTTTCGACTGCTCCCGGACCAGTGAGAGAAATGCTGCCGCCGCTGGCGACAATGCCTCCTGCTTCCGGGTACAGACGGCAATCGGATTCAGCAGCGAAGTGCCGTTAACCATCACACGCTCCACTTCCCCGCGTTCCACATTATCCCTAACCGCCAGGGAGGAGATGAAGATGGCCCCGTAGCCCGCGATGACGGCCCGCACCATCTCGTTCACCCCATTAAATTGTAGACCGACCTTGGGAGGACTCACGTTCAAAGCCCGGCATAAAGAGAAGAGACGCTCCCGGGTAGAACTTCCCTCTTCACGCAGAATGAAGGGAACCTTCATCATCTCCGCTAAAGTAATTTCCTGTCCGCCGTATGGATGGTTTCTCGGGACGATGAACCAGAGCTCGTCCTCCAGAAGTTCTTCCCATTCAATGCCCGGTTGCTCCTCCCAGCCGCCTCCGTATACGGCTACCTCGGCATCGTACTGTAGCAGCCCCTCCACCGCTTCCCGAGAATTTGCAGTATTCAAGACCACCTCTACGGAAGGATGCTCTTGCTTGTAGAGGGCCAGCCATTCCGGCAGCAGCAGATTAGCGGGCAGATAGGTTGCTACAATCCGCAAGATGCCGCTGAACCCGGCCTTGTATTCACGCACTGCCTCATCCAGCTCACGCTCCAATGCAAACAATCGTTTGGCATGGCTGGCCAGCATCTGACCCGCATCGGTCACTAAGATACCACGCCCCTTGGGGGCTAACAGCTGTATGCCTAATTCCTTTTCCAGATTACGGACCTGGGCCGTAACCGCAGGCTGACTGATCCGCAATTCCTCCGCAGCGCGGGTGACTCCGCCTTTTTCAGAAATGGTGTGAAATATTTTAAGGGCATGAAGATTCATAAGATGACCTGCCTCCTACATCAAAATTGATGAAGAACGAAATTATATATATTTTTCTGATGAATCGTTATGCTTTATTGTAAAGATAAGGGAAAATTTTCACAAGGTTAAATAATTTATCAATGAAGGAGAGAATTCCATGAGTAAAACTAAAATCGTCTGTACCATCGGCCCCTCCAGCGAAAGCCCCGAAATGCTCCGTAAGCTGATCCAAGCCGGTATGAATGTCGCCCGCCTGAACTTAGCCCACGGTGAGCTGGAGGAGCACGCGGAGCGCATCCGCCACATCCGGGAAGCAGCCAAGGAACTAAACCAATATGTGGCCGTCCTGCTCGATATCAAAGGTCCGGAAATTCGTATCGGCAAAATGGCCTCGGACTTTGTGGAATTGGTACCAGGAGAAACCGTGGTTCTAACCACAGAGGAAGTGCTCGGCACGAAGGACCGCATCCAAGTCACCTATAAGCAGTTACCCCAAAACGTGAAGCCTGGCAGCAGCATCCTGATCGATGACGGTCTAGTGCGTTTGGAAGTCGTAAATTCCGAAGGCACCGAGATTACCTGCCTCGTCAAGAACGGCGGCAAGCTGAAGCCACGCAAGGGCGTCAACGTTCCCGGCATCAAAACCAGTCTTCCAGGCGTAACTGAGAAGGACATCCTGCACATCAAATTCGGCGTTGAGCAGAATATCGACATCATCGCTCAATCCTTCGTCCGCAAAGCTGCAGATATTCTCGAGATTAAACATATTCTGAGTCAACACAAGGCCGACGATATCCAAGTCATCGCAAAAATTGAAAATGACGAGGGTCTGGAGAACCTGGACGCCATCCTGAGCGTAGCCGACGGACTAATGGTTGCCCGCGGCGATCTGGGCGTGGACTTGCCGGTAGAAGATGTGCCGCTGGTTCAAAAAGACATGATCAAGAAGTGTAACCTGGCTGGAAAACCGGTTATCACCGCCACTCACATGCTGGAGTCCATGCAGATGCACCCGCGTCCGACCCGTGCAGAAGCAAGTGACGTCGCCAACGCTATTTTTGATGGCACCGATTCTGTCATGCTGTCTGGTGAATCTGCCGCAGGTAAATACCCGCTGGAGTCCGTCGAGACCATGGCCCGCATCGCAGCCCGCGCTGAGTCCGTCCTGGGGAGCTATGGCCGCTGTAACTGCATGGGTAATGAGGCTGCCGTCAACGTAACAGGTGCCATCGGCGAATCTGTTGTCCGCACTGCCCTCACGCTCTCCGCCAAAGCTATTCTCGCCCTGACCGAAAGCGGCTTTACCGCCCGGATGATCGCCAAGCATAAGCCCGTTGCACCTGTCATCGCCGTATCCACAAAGAAGAACGTGCTGCACGCCCTTTCCTTGACCTGGGGTGTAATTCCGCTGCTCCGCGACGAATCTGCTTCCAGCACTGATGCAGCCGTAGAAGCTGCCGTTGAACTGGCGAGGTCTGCCGGATACGTGCAAAATGGCGACTTGGTGCTCATCACCGCCGGTGTCCCTGTAGGCTTTGCCGGAACCACTAACCTGCTGCGGGTTCACCGAGTTGGGGAAGGGATATAAATAAAAACGGAGTTTGCATTTTACTCCAGCCTATTAGAAACGCAGATTGCCCCCGATCAAATCTTTGGTCATTGGATCAAAAAACATTGTAATCGGTCCCAGTTGGCCGTTCATTTCCGTATCAAATTGAACGGATACAACAACATCTAACTTTCTGTCATCCATCCAATAGCCAACGTTTTTTCCAGACTCTAGGATCACTTTGGCTTTCTCTTTCGGCGTGGTTAAAGTGCTTCTTTCCTTGTCTGAGATTTGGGCCCAAGCTAGATTCCGAAACTCATCTTCATTTTTAAGTTTGTCATAATGGAAGACATAATAGTACCAGCCGCCGCCCAGATTTTTATAGTCATTCACATAGCTGAATTTCGAAGGATCCCCTTTGGCCATCTCTGGTAGGCTGAGGTAGGTTATGCCTTGTTGATACAAGTTGTCTTCGGCATCAAACAAAAAGTCAATACTTTTACTAGGGTTATCATTTAAGGAGGATATCCTTTGTACAATGCCTTCTTGAAAAAATGTTTGAACGATTTGTCGAATTTCAGGGTCTTGGATCTTCTCTATGGAATAATCTTGTTGAAGTATGACAGGCCGAGACTGGAACACTTTTTCATTCTCTAACAGATAACGGCCTAGAATATCAAAGTCCTCACGACGGTTCTGAAAATATTTAATAACCCCAGTCTCTGGACGCTTCAGCACTTCGCTAACGTTCAGGGGAATAATGAAGTCACTTGCCATAACATGCTCAGTTCCCTTGCTTTTCAAGCCAGCACATCCGCATACCGTCATTGCAAAACAAATTAGAACTGAAATGAATTTCATCGGCCAAAAATTCATAATGCGGCCCCCCATTAAGACAAGAGTTGTGAATTCATGTCACGAAATGGCTTCTAGGTGGTGTTGTAACATTGATGCTCACCTTAGGTATGACGGTTGCAGGGAGCGGGCTTCCTGTATATGATTTCTTCAGTTTCTCTATGGTCAGTATCTATGTGTTCTTGAAATCTACTCTCATTAAATGTAGTTATACCTGCTTTTGTATGCTGCTGGTACCAAGCATCATAAGTGTTCCCGCGTTTTTCAATAACTACTACGCAAACCTGCCCGTAAGCTCAGTGAAGTTATCCACACCAGATCAATATCTACAATGAACTTTACTCCTCAACCTCAAATATCGAATCAATAATGATGGGAAGATTGTCTCTAACCGAAACAGCTCCAAAGACTGAACGGGCATGAATACCTTTTTCTCCGAAAATATCCAGCATCAGATCGGAACAGCCATTAAGCACTTTATGGTGCTCTTCAAAACTGGCGAGCGCATTAACAAAGCCCTGAATTTTAACGACCCGTTTCACTTTATCCAGTGTATCTAAAGCTGTTTGTAGTACAGCCAAAATCTCAATCCCCGTTTGCCGGGCAAACTCATAACCTTCTGCGGTGGTATACTCCTGACCTAACTTACCTTTAGGCGTACCAGCAGGCCCCTTGCCTGAAACGAACAACAACCCGTTCACTTTTACGTAATTTGCGTATTTGGCTGCCGGTTCGCTTGCATGGGGGAGAACGATTCCTAATGTTGCTAATCTACTAGCCACTGTTTGATCAGTCATTTTTCAATCTCCTCACTCATTAGATATGTAAGAATTATAGCAAGGTATCAAGGTATGGCGTACTTCTCTGTAAACTCTTTGATTAATTCATCCCTTTTATCTTTTCCAACTAAAGAACAAGCTCGGAAATATGTCTCGGTTTGCCTAGATGAATGGTGGTTTGGGAGTTGTTTTTGTATGCTGAAATATCATAAAACTCCCGGGAGGTGTGACGATCCTCTTCAGGTGGAGTGACTGCGAAAATGAGCGTGATTTTTGTGGTTTTATCTTCCTTGGGCGAAATATTTAACGTGAGGCGGGAACCACCCACATGCCAGTATACAAAAGGCCGGTCTTGGACGGTTAGCTGTCTGATCTGAGTTTTTACTGTAGGACAATCCCCCTCATCATCTCATTGTTGTATTTTAACATATTAAGGAATCACCGTCGTCCCAATCCCATTAGTAAATAGGGTATCTATCAGCTTGACCAATTCTTCCGACGACAGATCTTTGTCATTCCGTATCCACAGGCGAAACATCGACATTAGTGTGGATATGTAAAACTCAATGATATAGGGTGCTAAAGCTTCATTTGCCGGAAGGTCGACAATTAATCGCTCAAAAGGAATTTCTCTTTTCAGATGTTCGATAAAATGAACAGAACCATAGTCGCCCAAGAGGGCTTTCAGGATTGAAATTTCCTCTGCATTCTCCAGGCATTGAAGTGCATCTTGGAAGGTATGTGTGGAGAACTCTCTGCTTGCCATTTCCTCTTTAATGGATCTAAAAACACGCTCTTCCACGTAATCCAACAACTCATAGATATCCGTAAAATATTGATAAAAGGTACTGCGGTTATATCCTGATCGCTTAGCGATCTCTTGGATGGTTATTTTTTCAATGGGTTTCTGGCTATATAAATCGCAGAATACATTGATGAAGGTTTGTCTTGTTTTATCCGTAATTTCAGGTTGCTTATTCATTATTGGCCTCCAGGTTCTGTACACCGATTACACGACAGATTTTAAAAATCTGATGGTTGATGGTCCTATAGCGCTTCTATACAATAAATTATACAACACGTTGTTGGATAATCAACAAGGATTAATATATAGGCTCAGGAGGCTAATATGAGAATTTTATTTTTCGGCAGAGGTGTCATATCGGTCCAATATGCTTGGGCTTTTGAACAGGCAGGACATACAGTGGAGTTCTACGTTAGACAAGGGAGAAAAGAAACCTTCGGCAGCAGCATCGAGCTTGAAATGTGGGACGCACGAAAAGGGAAACAGCTCATAAAAGAACACTGGAACGTCAAACTGCATGAGGAGATTCGACCTGATTATGACCTCATTATTGTAAGTGTCAACACGGAGCAGCTTCCGGCAGCAGCACAACTATTATCGACTACTGCTGGGAACACGCCTGTCCTCATCTTTAATAACCTTTGGCAGGATTTGAAATCATCGATCTCACCCTTGTCTATGAACAATGTCGTCTTTGGATTCCCGGGAGGCGGCGGTGGCATTGAGGACAACAGGCTTAGAGGCGGCTTTTTAAAAATGCTGTTTCTGGAACAGCCACGGGTAGGCACTGAAACTATTAATAACAAGGTCAAAGAGCTATTGGAAAGTGCCCATTTTAAAATTCGTTGGATCAAGGATATGCAAAACTGGCTATGGAATCACTTTGCCATGAATGCGGCGATGGAGACCGAGGTGTTGAGACGGGGAAGTTTTCCGGCAATCTTGGATCATAGCGACTCCTTCGCAAATGTTGGCAGGAGTATGAGGGAGATGATTCCGGTAATAAAAGCCAGAGGCGGAAAAGCTGATGCGACTTCTCTGCTGCTGACTAAGATCCCGCCGGCACTGCTCGGCACGCTGTTTAACAAGCTGGTTTTTGCAAAGGGCAGCTTAGCACGGCTTTTCATGGAATACAACAATAGCAAAGCAGGCTTTGCGATACATGAAGTTGTGCGGGAAGCGAAAAAATTAGGTATAGCTTTGCCGCGGCTTGCTGCGGCTTTGGAAAACAGTGGGCAACACAAAGAAGACGTATCGGGATAAGAGTGGTTTAAGATATTTATCGAAACAGAGTAATTCTGAGTTCAATCCACGCACTCTACACACGTAGAGTGCGACTGCATCCAAATTAACAAATACATAAACACAAAACACTGCAAATAAGCCGGACCGCATACTTATGAATGCAGGCCGGCTATCTCTGTTACTTTAACTTGACTAGGGCCTCGGTATGGTGCTCTCTTCCACTCTTCCAAGTGGACTCAGAGGCCCTTATTTCGCGAAAAATCCAACTTTTCCAGCATTCGCGGACTACAGGGCGCTTATTGATGGATATGCCACCTGAAAACGCCTCGCAGAGAGACAATAAGCGCACTACAGTCCGCAAACCGGTAAAGAAGTAACCATTCTTTGAAAATAACGTTCCTCAGGTCCGCGAAGGAGCATGGAGCAGCAGAGTTGGGTAACCAGACGGGTTCGCTCCCTCAACAAGCGTATTTCTCAGGAGCCTTACGCCGCAGCCCCTCCAATCCCCCACGAAGCGCCTCATTCCGCCCCCGCTCCCCCATCAAGCATTCATCAACACCTGAATGCGCTCCACATCCTGGCTGAATTTCTTCGCAAGGCGGGCTTTGCCGAGGTTGGACTTCACGATCTTCTGCATCCGCTTGTCATCCGTTACTGCGAACTTGGCGAGCATGCGGAAGCCTTGCTCGGGGGCGCGTTCCACGAAGACGCTAAGTGCGTACTCCAGACCTTTGGAGAGAACGCGGAATGCTTCCGCGCCGTAGCGGGTCTGTCCGGCGGCAATCTGGTCCAGGATCTCCTCAGACAGCTCCAGCGCATACAGGACATTGGCCTGCTCCTTCAGCATCGGCGGGTGGGCCAGGGCGGCAACGAAGGCCCGCTGCTCCAGCGCGTTAGCCGTGCCTTTCATGCCATCGAACAAGGCGCGGAGCGCGCCGAAGTCCTGCTCACCGATGCGCTGCAGCGCCATCGCTGCCGCCTCGCGCATCCGCCAGCGGGCGTCATTCATCGCCGCCCGGCAGCGCTCCAGAATGGTCTCCTGGCGGGCAGGCTCCGCATAACGGTAATAGCTGCCCATCGCCTGGAGCGCGCAGAACGGCAGGAACTCGCGGGGATCGTCCGTCGGCGCTTCCGCCTCCGTCTTGCCGGTCCACTCCACAAGCAGCTCCCAGGCTTCGCTGGCCACCCAGTCCGATGCGAAAGCATCCGCGAAGGTGGAAGCCGCGCCCAGATTCGCCCGGGGTCCCGGCAGGTTCGACTCGCCCATGAGACGCTGCTCCAGTTCCCCGAACCTCCCGGCCTCCTGAAGATCCTCATAGAAGACGTTTTTGGTTACTTTACTATTCATCTCAGTACCCCTCCATCATTTTGGAAAAGCCATCTTGATCTGCTCCTCGCAGAACTCCTTACATACATTGTTGCCCCAGAACAACCCGTGGAAACGCGTGAGCGCAATCGTGTCCTCGCGGATCTCCACCAGCCCTTCCTTCACGAACTTGTCAAACAGCTCGGGGAAATGCTCCTCCGGGAAAACGCCGAATTTGCGGCGGAACTGCTGGCGGTCAATCGCTGTACGGCGCAAGCCCATCGCCAGGAACTGGTTGGGCAGATCCTCTGCCTTCACTTCGTAGCCTAAAGCAATGGGCAGGTCGCCGGATGTAATCTTTTTCACATATTCAGGGAGTAATTTCACATTCTGGTAGGCATACCCGCCCACATCGCCGAACGCCCCCAGTCCCACAGAGAGCAGGTCCAGGTAATCGTCAAAATGCTTGCGGCTATACACATGATGGCCTCCCGGCCGGACGAAATCATAAGTCGATTCCACCGAATAGCCCTGCGACTCCAGATAAAGGCAAGCCTCTATATACATCTGCTGCTCCAGCTCAAGTCCGCCGCAGGCCGGAAGCTCGCCGCTGGCAATGCGCTTCGCCAGACCGAAGCCGGGAATAATCTTCAGCGGAAACAGCGTGACATGACCGATATCCAGCTCCACTACCTTCGCCAGATCCTCAAGCCATTCCTGCATCGTCTGGCCCGGCAGATTGTACATCAGATCCAGGCTGACGTTCGCGATGCCCGCCTCTCTGGAATCCTGAATCGCCCGCAGGGAATCCTCCCCGGTCTGAAGCAGCCCGAGACGTCTGCCCAGCTCATCGTTGAATGTCTGCACCCCGAGACTGATCCGGTTCACCCCAAGCGCCTGAAGCAGCTTCAGCTTGGCAGCGGTGAACGAGGCAGGATTGCCCTCGAATGTGATCTCTTCGATATTATGCATAGGAAGTGTAGCCTGTAGCTGCTCGAATAATGCGGTAATCTCTTCCTCGTCCAGCACGCTTGGCGTCCCGCCGCCGATATATAGCGCCTCCACTGAGCAATTGCGGATCTGCGGCGTCATCCCGTACATCTCCAGCTCGCGGAACAGTGCAGCCAGATAATCCTTGCGGGCTCCCTGCTCGTTGAACGCCTTGGGGTACGGGCAGAACGGGCAGATCGAGTCACAGAAGGGAATATGTACATAGACCAGCTTGGAGCTTGCCGCGGCTTGATTCAAGTTCATGAGTGACGGCAGCCGTTTGCTGTCCTCTGGCGACACCGGTGTGTTCCCCATGGGATAGTGCCCTATCCCGATCTCCCGGAACGGGTACACAGGCTTGTTCATTCTATCAAGTCCTTCCTCCAATTG
Organism: Paenibacillus sp. FSL R7-277; assembly: GCF_000517965.1. NCBI lineage: Bacteria > Bacillati > Bacillota > Bacilli > Caryophanales > Paenibacillaceae > Paenibacillus > Paenibacillus sp. FSL R7-277. The sequence goes on along the minus strand of NZ_ASPX01000010.1, from coordinate 221,083 downwards.
AATTCATAAGCATATCTTTATAGATGTGGCGTGATGCGGACAGAGCATCGGTGAGCAGGTCAGCGCTGTAGTCCTTGGACTGGTAGTAGGCTGGAAAAAGCAAGTTATCCTCAGCCCGGATCACCTGCTCCTGTAGAGCGATATGGTAGAGTGCGGTGTGAGGGTAGACACGAATGCCTTGGCTGGCCAGAATATACACAGGGTTCATCTGATTGACCACCTGGACCGTCTCTTGCACCGTCTCCGCATTCTCTCCCGGCCCGCCGAACAGCAGCGATACCGAATAGGGAAGCTGATAGTGTTCCAGCAGGTGTCCCAGCTCAACAAGCTGCTCCGTGGTGAATTGCTTGCCCATCCGCCGCAGCATCTGCCGTGAACCCGAGTCGGCCCCGATGTCCACGAAGCGGCAGCCGTTCTCCTTCAGCGAGCGGATCAATTCCTCCGTAACTTGAGCCGGGGTCAAGGCGCAGCTCCATTCCAGCGAGGGGCTTGTGCAGCCGATCAGCTTACAGAACTCTACCGTCTCCTCCACCTCATGATTGAATACCCCGTCTACAAAAGTGATGTTATGCACCTGATAGTCATTCTCCAGGATCTTCATATCTTCACTGAACTGCTCCGCAGGAATCCGGCAGGCACCGGCATTCATGTAGCCCTCCGAGCAATAGATGCAGTGCCGGCTGCAGCCTCTGGAGGCCTGGTAGCCCATCGAGGCTTTTTTGATGCGGGGGTTCGGGATAAAATACTGCGGAGCGAACAGCGGCTTCGGCGGAATACGGCTGTACACCGGATGATAGGCGGGATCTGCATTACGTACCGTACCTGTCTCCGGGGCCTGCCCCCGCTCGATCTCACGGGCCAGCCGCACCGCTTCCGCTTCGCCCCCGCTCCCTTTGATGCCGTAATCCGCCCCCAGCTCCTTCACCAGCTCGCCCGGCATTACCAGCATTGCAGCCCCGCCAAGCAGTACCTTGGCTGAACTGCAGGTACGGCATACCTGCATGACTTGCTGTAAGAAAGAGAGATAGCTCTCCGGCTGCTGGATCACCTGATTATCGATGTTGCGCACCGAGAGGCAGATCAGATCCGCTCCGGTGACCCGCAGCTCCTCGCGGAGCGCCTCCAGCGGCTCAGCCACAAAAGCCAGATCCAGAAAGCGTGCCTTAAATCCGGCAGCGGTGAGGGCCGAGTAGACCATCCCCGCCCCGACAGGCAGGACCGGCAGCGGCTTCAGCAGCGTATTCGTAGACACCACCAGTATTCTCATGCTTCACTCCACCCGCTCTTCCTCATTCAAATGAACATCCAGTCCGGGTTGCGCTCCCGGTACGGCGCACAGATACTGTTCGCCTGCTCCAGGCTCAGCTGCGGGGACATGAAGAATTTCGGATGAAGCAGCTCATCCGGCTCCGGCGAACCTGCATAGCTGTACATATCGGTGGACGGCAGAATACGGATGCCGAACAAGCCGAAGATGCGCTGCACCGCAAGCTCCTCCATCAGATCCAGCGTCTCGTGCAGGGTCTCCGACGTCTCCTCCGGCCCCCCGATCAGCAGGCAGAAGCTGAAGTCCAGCGCCTGATCGCGGCAGAGCTGGACCACCGACCGGATCTCGGCCTGCCGGAAGTTTTTCTTGAACGACCTGAGACAGATATCGCTGCCTGAATCGATGCCGAACTCCACCTCCCTACACCCGGCCTGTTTAAGCAGCCCGGCGAATTCTGCCGTAAAGAACCGCGGATTCAGAAAGCAGCCCCAGGATAACGGAAGTGTCCGCCCGATCAGCTCCCGGCAGATTTCTTCGGCATGCTCCAGGGGATAGTTGAACACACTGTCCACGAAATCAAATGAGTCGATGTCATACTGCACCACCATCTGCTCAATCTCATCAGCCACCCCCTTAGGCGACCGCAGGCGGACGGCCCGGCCCTCCAGTGACGGGTAAGCACAATAGGTACAGCTTAGCGCACAGCCCCTTTTGGTCAATACATTATGACGGACCCTACGGTCCACATCATAGCTGTGCAGAAACCCGCTGCGGCTGGGGTAATACTCCTGATCCAGCTGTTCAGGCGCATACGGCGACCAGTAATTCCATTCCCCGGCCCTTGTCCTGAACATGAGCCCGCTTACTGCGGATGGCACCTGCCCCGCTTCCAGCTGGCTAAGCAGCTCCACGATGCTGTCACAGCCGTCACCGACAATGCCGTAATCGGCTCCCGTCTCCTGCAGCCACTGCCTGGGCAGGAGCGAGAAGCCCGCCCCTCCCAGAATGATACTGGCCCTGCTATTCCATTCCCGGACCCAATCCACCATCAAGCAGACCTGATCCACGAAGCTCCGGGGATACTGCATGCAGCAATTATCCAGGTTACGGATCGACAAGCCGATGTAATCGGGCGCATAGGCGTTAAGGTAATTCGTAACGGCCTCCCGGGTGTACTCCAGCTGAGTCATGTCCAGCATGCCTGCCTCCCAGCCGGAAGCGACAAGACTGGCGTGAATATAGCTAAGACCCAGCGGGAATACAGGGGGCCGCTTCTCCGTATTCGCCGAGATCAGCAGCACTCTGCCCATGCTCACTCCCCCTTAAGAAAAGTGAGCGCGGCAGCAGCTACGTCTTCGCCCGCCTCAAGAAACATAAAGTGTCCAGCGCCTGGAACCGAATGCATCCGGGAGTCCGGCAAATACCGGTTCAGCTCCAAGGCCTTGTGCAGCGGCGTAATCCGGTCCGCCTCACCGGTAATAATCAGCGATCTCTGCCGGATGCCCTGAAGGATCGGCCGGAGATCGGGATGCTTGATCTGAATCATCAGACGGTGGGTCGCGGCAGGCAGCCGGGACCAGCCCTCCAGAATCTGATGCTGAACCTCCTCATGGCCCTCGGTGAAAAAATACGGAACCGCCGCCGCATTCGTCTGCCGCACAGCATCCGGCGTGATCTCTTCCCCATGCTCCGGCCGCTTGAACGGAACCGCGAAGGTGGCGGCGGCCCCCATCAGCACCAGCTTCTTCACCCGGTCCGGCTCACGCGCAGAGAGCAGGAGCGCAAGCGTGCTGCCCAGGGAATGCCCGATGATCGAGACCTGCTTCAGCCCTTGCTCATCCAACAGCCTGAGAATATCATCAACCATGTCCTCCAGGGTGAAGGCCGGACCGGCGTATTCCGATTGGCCGTGTCCGCGCAGGTCCGCGCGGATCACCTGGTAATGAGGCTCCAGTGCCCGGGCCAGGTCCCCGAAGACGAGCGAAGAGTCCCGGTTGCCGTGCAGACACAGCACGGCCTCCCCGGCGCCCTGCCGGCTATAAAATAAAGGTATCCCCTTAGTCTTCAGCATGTAGTGTGTATCCTCCCTTGAACTTCCCGGCCGGGCCGCTCATACGACAGCCTCCTCCAGATAGTCCACGACCTGGTTTATATCCCGGCCGTCTGCTTCATCTACCGCAAACAACCGCCACTCCCCGGGGCTTCTGCCTACCAGAATAGCCGGCTGTCCAGGCGCCAGGGTGCAGCGTGAGGCCAGCTTATCCTCCCAGTCATAGTAGAGCATGAAGCCGGGAACGGTCTGGCTCGTCTTCTCCTTCACGAATTCATGCGTGATGAAGTGGGGCAGTTGCCCCACTCTTGCAATCAGCGCACAGTCTGCGCTCCCGCCGAACTGCTGCTCCAGCTGTTCCAGCAGCGGCCCGCAGCGGAGGCTGGCCTGCTGATCGCCGATAACGAAGATGCGCGGCTGAATCGAAGCCAGTTCACCGAGCGTAACCTCCTCATCCCGGACGTCCTGCACAGTGAAGGCAGACCAGACTTCAGCCTGCACCCCGCGTTCCTGGCTCGGCTCCATAGGGTCCTGGCTCGGCTCCATAGCATCCTGCCCCCCGCTTCCCTGCTCTCGCCCTGCCCCCGACTGCCCGGGAAGGTCGAAGTAAGAGAAGCCCAAGGAGGAGGCCACCCGCATCCCGACCGCCCGGGCCATCATCTTCGCCTCTTCCGCTTCTTCAATCGGCTTGCTCCAGGAGCGCTTGCGGATACCCGGCTGGCCGTCATATTCAATCAGGCTGATGCCCGCGCTGGCAATCATCGACAGCTTGATCGCCGTGAAGCAGGGCATCAGCGAGGCCAGCGCCCATTCATGCCCCGGTCCCGCTGCGACAACAATCTGTCCGGCGACCTTGCCCTTGAACGCTTTGCCCTTCACTCCGGCTACCCGGTCATAATTGTAGTACTCGAAGTCCAGATCCTCGTCACTGCACGGCTCGCAGCGGTCAATCCAGTTCTTCCAGACGGCCGGAAGCGAGAGCGCATAGACCGGGGAGGCAAAGACGAACCCGTCCGCCTCCTTCAGCTTGTCGTACAGCTCCGTCAACTGGTCCTCCGGGTCCTTCAGCAGGTGGCAGTGCTTGCCGTTCATGCAGTTGCCGCAGCCGTCACAGGGCAGAATGTTGTAATCATTCAGCCTCAGCAGCTCCGTCTGCACCCCCTGCTCCGCTGCGGCTTCAAGCGCAACGGAGAGCAGATATTCGCTGGAGCTGTGATGCTTCTTCATGGACCCGGCAAGCCCGATGATCTTCTTCATCCGGCTGCCTCCTCTAAGTCCAGCTCAGCCGTATCGAAGCCCAGTGCCCGCAGATCGCTAAGCGCGAACATCCGGAAGTCTGCCGGGGTGCACAATACATTGGCCTTGGCGACATCCTGCCGTAAGACCTGGGCACTTCCCCGGGCTGCTGCCAGCTCCTCGGCCTTCTTCCGGATCTCAGGCCCGGCCATATCGCGGATGAACTCGGGCTTGCGCCCAATGACCGCACCCAGAAGACTCTCGCCCTCCGCGCTCCAGACCGCCTTCGCCCCGGCCGCTGACTCGAAGAAGCTTCCCGAAGCAAGCGCCGCGAACAGCTGCTCGAATTCCTTCAGCGCCTCATCCCCGGGTTTTGCCATGGACACGGTCCGGCTGGCCCATTCAGCACAGTAGCCGCACTTGTCACAGTCCATCCGGTCGCAGCGCTTCGAGCGGAAGCCCTCCAGGAAGCCTTCCATACTCTTGTTGTCGATGCTGGCCTGGAAGCTGAACAGCAGGCGGTAGACCTGTCTCATTTTGTCGGACGGTGCGAAATCCTCCTTGATGTTCTTCGAGAAGTTCGGCATTTCGAAATCGGCTTCGGCCATCCGCGAATTAAGCAGGCTAAGCAGGTTCCCCTCATACTTCCGCTCGGAGTAGGACTGCGCAGTCGCGGCAATCTTCTCCGTGGTCTTCATCCGCTCGGTCAGCTTGAACTTGTGGTAGCCCAGCTCTTCATAGATATACATGTCCTCCGGGCGAATCCACTGCGACTTCAGCAGCTCCTCCGGGTGCTGGAGCTTACGCTCCGTACAGCGCAGCATATAGTAATCCAGCGCGAAGCCGTCCGTCACATGGTTACACTGCGAGGCATGGCTCTGAAAGTTCGCATGATTCTGGCGCATCGGGCAATCCAGCATACAATCATTGGTCGCAATGAGCTGATAGTCGAGCCGGGTATTCTTGCTCAGGCTCTCCAGGAAGGCGAAGTCACGGTTCCGGCTCTCGGGCAGGGTAATCTCGCTGACACCCTTTTCCTCGAAATACCGGGCTTGTCTGAGCGTATTCACATTAGCAAAGGTAGACAGGCTGATCTTCACATCCGGCAGCGCGGTGCGCACCATATCAATCAGCATCGGGAGCGATACCGTCACATATTCCGGCTGCAGCGTGCCGATCCATTCCAGCAGCTCGCGCAGGCGGTAATGGAAATCCTTCGTGGTCTCCAGGTTATCCAGACAGGTAGCGTTCAGCAGATAATTGAACTTGAACCCGTAGGCATGCAGCAGCTTCACATGCTCCTCCACCCTCGCCCGGTCTATGGTTGGCAGTGCAAAGGTTGGTCTTCCGCCGCCCACCAGATCAGAGGACAGCTTGCCATAGAAAACATCCACATGCGAATCCTTCAGCAGGATAGGCAACCGGTCATCAAAGTTCGTGCCGACAGACAGCTTCATCCCTTCAGCTCCTCTCCGGCAGCCTCAGCCGGCTTTTGTCCGCGTGCCAGCTTCACACGGCTCTCGAAGGTCTGCTGGTTCGCTTCCGAGAAGAATTCCTTGCAGACGTTGTTGCCCCAGACAATACCTCTCGCCGACAGGCGGATCTCATGCTCATCCGTTTCCAGCAGGCCTTTGGCTACCAGCTCGTCGATCGTCGTACCGAAGACCTCCTCCGGCTGGAATCCGAACATGCCGGTGAAATCCTTCCGCTTCACGGACAGCATCCGCAGGCCCTTGGCCATCATCCCGTGCATCGCTTCCAGATCATCCGCCTGGCTGGCGATGAAGACGGACAGGAGCTCCTGCTGGAGCCGGTCACTGTACTCCTGGATATCTCCCTGGTTGATATACATCAGCTTATTGACATAACCGAAGGCGGCCGGGCCGTGCGCGAACAGATCCTTCTGCTGGGTATAGTACAAGAGGACATGCCGGTCCTCGAAGCCCGGCTTGGCGAAATCCCACACGCTGTACTGGACATAACCCTCTTCCTGCAGCAGCCGCTTGGCCTCCAGGTACATATCCACTTCCAGCTCGACACTGCCGGTTGGCGGAATCTTGCCTTCCTTGATCATTTTGAACAGTGCTGTGAAGGGTACTACACACAGAGAGAATACCGTGATATGGTCGATGCCGAGCCGCACCGCTGTTCGCACATCCTCCAGCCACTCCTCCATGGTCTGCTCAGGCAGGTTATACATCAGATCAATCCCGATGTTCTCGAAGCCCGCCTCCTTCGCTTCCTCCAGCACCTCGAAGGCCCGCCGGGAATCATGGCTCATCCGCAGATGATGCCCCATCTTGTCATTGAAGGTCTGGATGCCGATGCTGATCCGGTTCGCCCCCTGGGCGCGGATGGCCTGCATTTTCTCCAGCGTCAGGGTTGCCGGGCTGCCTTCAAAAGAGATCTGCGCATCCGGCGTCACCCGGTAATTCGCCTGGACGCTCTTCAGCATCTCCACCATCCGTTCAGCCGACAGAGCCGAAGGCGTCCCGCCCCCGAACGTCACTGCACTGATCGTGGACTGCGAACCATACGGGGAAGAGGCATAGATGCCGATTTCGGCCTTGACAGCCTCCATGTACTGCTCCACCTGCTTTTCCTGATAGGCCATCTTGTTGAAGGGGCAGAAGATGCAGACCGAGGCGCAGAAGGGAACATGGACATAGACTGCGCCGACATTATGCGCCGGAGGCTGGTCACCAAGGCCCATTGTTCCGTAAATATCAGCCGGGGGAACCTCGGTCACAGGATTGGGATAGTGGGACACACAGATAGGATCTCTATGGGGATAGACGTTGTAGAAGGATTCACGGGTTGTGGTCTTAACTGCCATGATGAACACCCCGCTTGGCTTCCACAGCCGACAATGCCGCAGCCAGACCGGAGGAGACAGCCTCAATCCCTGCCACCGGCAGACAATTCATCACGGTCTCTGTCACTTCCTCCGCGCTCGCACCCAGCTCATAAGCCTTCAGCGCATGCAGCCGGATGCCGTAGGCAGAACGGTCTGTAACTACGCAAGCCAGCCGGATCAATTCCCGCACCTTAGGCTCAAGCGTCCCCGTATCCTCAATCGACTTGCACATGCTATCAAAAGCGGCCCCTACCTGCGGATTAACTCTCATCAACATATCGCTCATCAGCTATACCCTCCTTATGATTGAACCGATTGTACCGATTGCACCGGGCGTCCCTTAGCCAGCTTCATCCGGTGCTGCAGCCCGTAATCCGCATATTTCGCGGAGAAAAATTGCTTACTCACATTGTTGCCCCATATAATGCCGTCGTCTGTCAGCCGAATCCCTTCGGCATCTTGAATCAGCAGCCCGTCCTGCACCAGACGCTCTATCGTCTCCGGGAACAGCTGCTCCGGCTCCTGCCCGAACATCTTCACGAACCCGGCACGGTTAACGGATAGCATTCGCAGCCCCTTGGCCATGGCCCCGTGTGCCAGCTCCCGCTCGTCCGCCTTCTCCCCGCAATTGACCGGCAGCAGCCCGTCCTGCACGCGGGTCATATATTCATTCAGATTGCCGCTGTTGATATACATGTAGCCGTTGATGATGCCAAAAGCAGCCGCGCCGATCCCGATCATATGCGCCTGCTCCGAGAAGTACAGGGTGGCGTGCCGGTCCGTCTTGCCCGGCTTGGCGAAATCAATCACGCTGTACTGCTCATACCCGGCTTCCAGCAGCATCTCCTTGGCGATGGTATACAGCTCGATCTCCCGGTAGACATCCCCTATGCCCGGAATCTTCCCTTCCGCTATACGCGAGGCAATCTGCGTATGCGGGACCACACAGAACGAGATTACGCAGATATGGTCAATCTCCTGCTCAATGGAGGTGAGGATATCCGCCCGCCATTGATCCAGCGTCTGACCTGGCAGATTGTACATCAGATCAATCCCAACATTCTCAATACCGCTGTTACGCGCATTCTTCACTAACGCGAACGAGTCCTCCACACTGTGGTACAGTCCCAGCACCTCGGCCAGCTCCTCCTGGAAGGTCTGCACGCCCACGCTGATCCGGTTCAATCCCTGCAAGGCCAACGTCTCCAGCTTGTCAGCGGTGAAGTTCCGGGGGTTGCCTTCGATGAAGATCATGGCATCGTCGTCCACACGGAAGGACTGCTTCATATATTGCAGGAGTCCGGTCAGCTCCTCCGAGGACAGGCAGGAGGGTGTCCCGCCGCCCAGATTAATGGAGGAGACCGTAATACTGCTGCCGAACGGCGTAGCCGCATAGCTGTCCATCTCCTGCCGGACAGCGACCAGGTAGCGGTCCACCTGATCCTGCCGCTTCAGATAACGGTTGAACGGGCAGAACGAGCAGGTCGCATCGCAAAAGGGAATATGCAGATACAGCGCCACCGGCGTATCCTTGGTATTCACCTGATCCAGCTCCATCAGCGACCGGACCTCAGGCTCTGTGTGCTGCGAAACAGGCACCGGATAATGCGAGACGCAGATCGAATCTCTCTCCTTGAACATTTCAACGTATGGCTTCGCATTATTCATATGGAGCGGTCTCCTTTCATTTGGATTGCAGCATCCGGCCCGCATATGGGGAATCTTCGGACGGCTCCACCGGAATCCGGCGGATCTCCATCGTCATCTGGTTGCGCATATCCGGGCAGGCCGAGTGTACAATATTGCCCTCCGGGTCCCACGGCAGCTTCGCATCCATGTTCAGCGCCAGCAGCATCGGGAAGACCGCATGAAAGGCTGTTCCGCACAGATTGCCTGCGTTCAGCGGGGAGACCTTCATAATATCCCCTTCCTTATGCCCTGCCCGGCAATGCCCCTTAACACCCGTAACCTTAAGCTCAAATTCATAATTCATCCCTAATTCCTCCTCTTGGATTATGTGATTCGTTTCACTTATACTGTAATGACCTACTCTTTAGCCTACTCAACAATCGCTACTGCCCGTACCCAGGCCGCACCGGCCGCTCTGATCTTGATCGGAAAGCAAGCCACCTTGAACCCGTACGGTACCGGAATCTGCTCCAGATTCGCCAGGCGCTCCATGTGGCAATACGTCTGTTCTCTGCCCCAGAAGTGAGCGGGGAACAGATAGGCGTTATCCCCGGTCCGCTTATAATCACTGATCATATGCTTGAACGGACGGTCGAACCCGTAGCTGTCGATGCCCATCAGCCTAATGCCTTGGCCGGTCAGGAATGCCGTAGCCTCCCTGCTCATCCCCGGATAATCCGTGAGATACTTGGAGGTCCCCCAGTGCCGGTCCGCACCTGTACGGATCAGCACAATATCCAGCGGCTTCAGCCGGTAACCGATCCGCTCAAGCGCCTGCTCCACATCCTGCTTTTCAATCGCCCCGCCCGCCTGGATATGGGTGAAATCCAGCACCACCCCGTCGCCGAAGCACCACTCCAGCGGCACCTCGTCAATGGACGCTGCCGGCGCTCCCTCACTCCTGGAGCCGAAGTGCAGGGGGGCATCGAAGTGGGTTCCGGTATGAGTGGACGCGGTGATCATCTCCATATTCAGGAACTCTTCGCCCGGGAAGTCCTTCCGGCTCCCGTCGAATTGGCGGGCGAAGCGGTCCGCCCCCTCCTGATGGCCGGTCTGCTCGAACCCATACGGGGCCAGCTCGCCCGGATTCTGCTCCATAGGCACACTTAAATCAATGAACTGAACTACCATGTCCTCACCTACTTCATAATTCTGAGTGCGTTGCGTCCCAGGATGTTCTGGACATCCTCCCGCTTGATCTCCTTCACCCCCATCATCAGCTTCATGGGCAGCGGGATCACTACCTTTTGCATGTAATTCAGCACCTCGGCGATATTCGGGGTAACCGTCCAGTCCGAGCCCCAGAGGATCTTGTGGCTGCCGCAGACCGAGATCATCTTGGCCAGCTCCATCCGGAATACCTTCGGATTATTGTGAATCAGGATATTGGCTACCGCCGTGATCGTCACATACATATTGTCGTGTCTGCCGACCATGTAATAGCACAGGTCATTCCAGGGATGGCCCATATGCTCCACAATCAGGGTCAGGTCGGGAAAATCCACAGCAACATCATCGAGCAGTATCGGGTAGTTATGCTTCATCCGAAAAATACTGCCCGGCGTAATTCCGGTATGCACGCTGACCGGAACGCCCAGCTCGCTGCACCGCTCATACAGTGGATACAGCAGTTCACGGTCGTTCAATACGAAGCCCCCATAATCATTGGGATTCAGCTTGAAGCCCTGCATGCCCAGCGTCTTAATGGCATAATCCAGCTCCGCCAGCGCTTCCTTCCCCTTATAGGGATTGACGCTGGCGAAGCCGCGCAGCTTGTCGGGGTGGGCACGGACCGCCTCGGCGATTTTCTCATTGGACAGCACCTCATAGCCGTAGACATCCTCGAAGCTCAGCTGATGAACCCAGCTCATGGCGATCTGATTCTCGTCCATACAAGCAAGGTAATCCTCCAGCATATTGTTCTCGTCCACGAAGCCGTCTCCGCCAGCGCCCACCATCTTTTTCAGATATTGCAGGTCATCGAAGCCCTTCTGCTTCTTGTAATCCGGGACGGTCCCGGCCGCGGCCAGGCTAAGCTCCAGGCTCTTATTCTCCTTGACGGCGAAATGGGCATGGGTATCTACAATCACAAGATCACTCTTCACGTTTGTCTTCTCACCACTTTGCTTAGAATTGGTATTGCCTAGAAGGGAGGTCAGACCTCTCTGTGCCCGATCTCCGGCCTGGGGGCCAGCGGCGCTGTAGCGAAGACCAGCTCCAGCTCGCCCGGACCCTCATTGACTACCCGGTGCCGCTCACCCCTCCGCGCAATGAACAGGCTATTCTCCCGGATGGCATGCGGAATATCCTCAATGAACGCCGTTCCCCGGCCCCGGACGACGTAGACATTCTCTTCGCCGTAATCATGAAGATGCTCCTTGATCTCTTCTCCCGGCTGGAGCAGGACATGGCCCATGATCAGCTGGGTGGACCCGACTGTCGCCGGACTCGCCAGTACGCGCATCTGTCCTCCTCTGGAATGAACCACCGGCACTTCATCCATATGGACCACTGTTTTCGTGTAGACCTGGTTCATACTGCACCCCTTATCCCGCAGATTTATATTCGGTGACGCCAGCTTTTTCCTTCTTGCCAAGGCTCAGTGAGATCAGCAGCGTCAGCACCATCAGCCCGGCGGCCACCAGATAGCTGGGATGCGTTCCGATTCTGCTGTAGAAGAATCCGCCAAGCGTGGACCCCAGAGCAATCCCGACCCCCTGAAGAGTCCGGAAGGTTCCCAAGGCCGCGCCCATCTCCATCGGATTAATCTTAATGACCTTATCCGTAATAATCGTATTGACCAGGGTAATAATTGGCCCTTCCGTAAGTCCGATCAGGGCATATCCGAAGGTTAGCAGCCAAGGATTGAAGTCAAGTGCATACAGCAGCACAAGCGCTCCTACACAGATCGACTGGGCCCAGATCAGCGGTGCATGTCTGCCTACCTTGTCTGAGATCCAGCCAACGAAGACTGCTCCGAACGAGGCTACTGCTTCATACGGAATGAAGAGCAGACTGAGCAGCACCAGGGAGATATCCTGTTCCTTAGCCGCGAACGGCACCAGGAAGGTGGTGAAGACCCCCACCATGAAGCACAGGGTTCCGACAATACCCGCCAGCAGAATTTCGCGGACGCCCAGCCATTTGAAGGAGCTTTTGAAGGCTTGCCCGATGCTTCTGCTTGTATTCTTGACCCCGGTCTCCCTCAGCAGCACCGTGGTAACCAGCGTGGACAGCAGCAGCAGTGAAGCCAACACCGCGAAGGAGGTATGCCAGCCGAAATAATTGCTCAGCAGGCCGCTAAGCACATACCCCAGCACCGACCCGGCACCGATGGCCCCGGACACAATGCCCATCGCTCTGCCCCGCTCCTCGGGCTTGCACACATCCATCACCACCGCGAAGATCGGTGTGGACACGAAGCCTCTGGCGAAGCCGAACAGCAGCCACCCCGCCGTGAACAACAGGACTCCGTGGGATGCAGCTACCATGAATACGGCCACGGCCGACAGAGCCATGGAAGCGATAATAATCTTCTTCCGCCCGTAGCGGTCCGCGAACACGCCGGAGGGAATCGACAGAAAGGTCATCACCAGCGAGGCAATCCCCGCTATGGTTCCAATCTCACCGGAGGTCATGCCGAGATCACTGCTGATCAGGGGTGCGATGGGGAAGATGCTGACCATAATTGAAAATACGAGTAGAATGTTGATGGCCAAAAGTGTGAATATTTTGTTGTTGCTCATGTGACTCGTCCTCCTCACAGTCATTGACTGCTCTCAATAATGATGAATGCAGCAGCATAATCACCGTGATGACTGATGCTTACATGGATGGAATCCTGCTGCTGTACATAAGGCTCCAGGCTGCGGCTGCGGACCAGATAGGGCTGGCCGCCGGGATGGTTAAGGAACTCCAGCTCATTCCAGTCCAGCTCACAGTTCATTCCGGTGCCGATGGCCTTCAGCAGCGCTTCTTTGGCGGCGAATCTGCCGGCCAGGAAGTGTTCGGCATGTCTTTTTTTACAGGCGAACAGCTCCCTCTCTTCCATGGAATAATACTGCTGTACGAACAGTTCACCGCATTTCTCCAGCATCTGCTCGACAAAGCTGATACTGACCAGATCCATGCCGATCCCTCTAATCATGCCTTCAAGGCAACGGCTTCGATCACTTGAGCTACAGAATAGGTCTTAAGCACCCTACTCTCAATGAAGATGCCAAACGCCTTCGCAAGTGCTGTAGAGACCAGCGCCAGCTCTGTTGAATCCAGAGCCAAATCGTCATAGAGCCGCGATGATTCGATAATCTCATCCTCAATGCCAATATCCTCAATGATTGCTTTTACCTTCTCGAATACCATTAGATACACCCTCCCGGTTAAGTTAATGTGCCTTAATGTTCATCCTTCACAAGCCTTCAGCGTTCACAACCAGTGCCGAAGAGACACCCCCCCTCCCTCTGGACAGAATCAGCGAAGACTCCACAGCGGTCCGGCGGCTGATCCCCGGCACGAAGTTCAAGCCATTGTCCTGAACCGATTCTGCCAGATACGGAAGGCCGGGCAGCTCCCCGTGATTCATAGCCAGCACGCTCAGTGCGACATCGAACGCCCCTGCCGCTCCAATCGAGTTGCCGAAGACGGTCTTGGGGCAGCCCGCCCACTTGGCTTCTGTACTACTGCCGAACACCTCCTGAATGGCCGAGCATTCAATTCCGTCTTCGCGGGCGGAGGCGGCCCCATCTAGCGACAGATAGCCGACCTGCTCCGGTTGCGTCTCCGAATGCCCGATCGCCAGCCGGATCGCCCTGGCACACTGCGCTATACTCTCCTCAGGCGGAGCGGCAGCCTGGCCGTCATTCGTGAAGCCGAAGCCCTGGATGCTCGCCCGCACCCGGCGGGACGCCTCGCGCTTCTGAAGGCTGCGCTCTGATTCCAGGCAGAGAAACGCGGCTCCTTCAGCCAGGGCCATCCCGCTGCGCCCCTCCACGAACGGCCGGTATGCCGTCTGCGGGCGGTCCGCACTCAGATTCAGCAGCCCCTCCGTGTTATAGAAGGACAGCGCCCACGGATCGAGCGGCGTCTCAGCTCCGCCCACAATTGCCGCATCGATGATCCCGCTGCGGATGGCTCTGGCCGCATACGCAATGGCGAGCAGCCCGCTGCTCCGGTCGGCGATCACCGTCTTGCTGTAGCCCTTGATATCGAAGGCCAGGGACATATGCCCTTGTGCCGCCGCCGGGAACCAGTTGCTCGCCAGATTCGGGTCAATGAAGGGCGCCCCTTCGGTATGCAGGACACGCAGACCGTTCCGCGCACTCTCCCAGCCCCCCGAGTTGTTGCCGACGAAGATCCCGATCCGCTCGCGGCTCATCTGATCAAGCTCCCAGTGCGCATCATCCATGGCATCCTTCGCAGCCAGGATCGACATGACAGAGAAGCGGGAGCATTTCTTGAGCAGACGCTTCGAGATGATCTGCTCCGGCTCCATTCCGCGGACTTGTCCAGCGAAGGGAGGCGCGTTACCAGTCGTACCCTCAAGCTGGAGCGGAGTCATATAATTACGGCCGCTCAGGAGTCCTTCCCAGAAGGCCCCGGCACTATTCCCGCACGGCCCCACCATCCCTACTCCGGTTACGAATACTGTATTCTTCATAGGCTGCACATCCATTGTTCAGTCTGAAGCTTGCCTGCCCGATTGCTGTATTCGTTCGCGGCCAGAATCATCGCGGAGTGAATCCCGGAGAATCCGCTGGCATTGGTCAGAATATGGTACAGGTCGCGCTGGATCGCCTCTTTCGGCACATAATTCAAATCACAGGCCGGGTCCGGCTCGTCCAGATTGGCGGTTGGCGGGATATAGCCCTCGTTCAAGGCCAGCAGGCAATGCACAATTTCAATGGCACTCGCTGCCGAGAGCGGATGACCTACCATGGATTTCGTGGAGCTGATCGGGATGGAGTAGGCGAGCTCTCCGAACGTTCTTTTATAAGCAGCAGTCTCAAAAGCATCGTTCTGAGGAGTCGAACTACCATGCGCGTTGATATATTGAATGTCCTCCGCTGTCAGGCCCGCGTTGCCCAGCGCCTCGTTCATCGTCAGACTGAGCGCATCCCCGTCCTGTGGCAGATCGGTCATATGAAAAGCGTTATTCGTACTGGCGAATCCGGTCACCTCGCCATAGATCGGCGCCTGCCGCCGGAGCGCATGCTCCAGCTCCTCCAGCACAACGACGGCACACCCCTCGCTGAGAACGAAGCCGCTGCGGTTCTTCTCAAAAGGTCTCGAAGCCCGCTGCGGGTCATCGTTGAACCTGGAGGTCAACGCACCGATGGCATCGAAGGAGGATATGGTCATGGAGCTGACCGGTGCTTCCGCTGCGCCGCAGATCATGACGTCATGTTCCCCGGCTATAATCGACTCATAGCCATATCCGACAGCATCAATGCCGCCCGTGCAGCCTGTAGACATGACCAGTACCTCTCCCTGAAGCCCGAATTCATGCGCCACTTCGAAGGCAATATAAGAGAACATGCCTTTGCGGTACAAATCCTCCTGACAGAGTCCATGATCAATCGGCCCCTGCCCGCCCTCCGTCATCCGCAGGAAGGTCTGCTCCGAGAATGGGGTGTCGGCAATCGCATTGGCGATGCAGACCCCGGAACGCTCCCGCAGCTCCTTCGTGAACGTAAGCCCCGCATCGGCAACCGCCCTTATCGCGGCGTTGACCGCCAGAATACCCGGCCGCCCCATGCCTGCCCGCTGCGCTTCATCAGCCGTCCGGCCCAAATGCTCGAACTGCGGTATGGTGCCGGTAACGCGGCTTTTCAACGCCATATGCTCATAGCCCTGCAAGCGGTCATATCCCACCTTGCCCTGCAGGCTGTTCCTCCAGAACTGCTCCAGCGTATTCCCTAGCGGGGTAAGCAGCCCCATGCCAGTGATCACGACTCTTTTTCTTGTCACATTCTCCATATAAGCCCTCAGCTCCGAACCGTTTGCTTCTCGATATTGTGCTTGATCGCCGTCATCTGCTCCTTGGTCGTGCGGTTCAGATGCGCTTCTACCTGCTCCCCGGTCAGCCCGCTTGCCGGATCTACCTCGAATTCCTGAATCCAGGTCATATACGTCCCTTCGTCCTGCTCCTCATAGAGCCATTCGAGATTCATATGCTTGAACGGCAGCAGCGGCGCCAGGCGTCTGGCCGTAATCCGGAAGTTCGGCCGGTCCAGCCAGCGTTCAGATTCCCACGTGCGCGAAGGCCGGTTCCCCTCGGGATGTGTCGTCAGCTCAAACCGGATGTAGGCCTCCCCTTGCTCCAGCACCCGCGTTTCCTTATATTCCGTGAATAATTCTGTCCAGTGCGCAATATCATTCGTCCGCTCAAATACGGTGATCCGGTCTGCGTGAATCCAGATACTGTTCTGAATCGTTGCCACTTCATCTGCCTCCCCATTCGTATTAATGACATCGTAACGCCTAAGCCCGGAAGGGGACATAACCCGGCTGTTAAGCTTGCGTTAATTTACAGTTATTGTTGATTTATGGGAGGATACGGAAGAGTACAATCTATTTATTTCCCGGGCACAAAAAAAGACCTGACAGAACTCTGTCAGATCAATGGGTTCACCGAATATCCGATCCCCCGGCGAAACAGGATGATGTCGCTTCGTCCGGAGATGATCTCGATTTTGTGCCTCAGCTTGTATACGTACTGCCTCACAATTTCAGGGGATGTATACCTGTCCCACAGCTGGTGCAGAATCTGCTCGGTGGGGATGTACTGGCCTTGGCATTCCAGCAGCAGCTCCAGGAGTTCGAACTCTTTACAGGTAAGCTCAATGACGAATTCTCCGACCTTCAGGGATTTGGAGTGCAGATGAAGGGCGATATCCTTGATTTGTCTGGTGTGGTGTGTGTGAGGGGCCAGTCCTTCGTCGAACCAGCAGCGCAACCGGCTGAACAATTCCTCCTGGAAGCCGTTGCGCTCAAAGCTGCTGATGTACATATGATTGGAAGGAAAAGGGACAGGTGTACCCTGCGCGCTGATCTCCTCTACAATGAAGAATATTCTCAGCGTAAGCATCTGTTGCAGATACTGCATCGTGTGAATGAAGCCCGGGTTGAAATCAGGGGTGCTGATCACTACACCATCCAGCTGTAGGCCTTCCTTCACAATATCGACCAGCGCCTCAAGCTCCTTGAAATGCAATACCTTACAACCGTACACCTGTGAAAAAAAAGAATGAACATTCTTAAACCTGCAATCCTCACAAGGCTCTGTGGAATCTGCACAACACACCAGCGCAACACGCATGAACTTCTCTCCAATCCCATTCTTCTCAAATACTACCGGTTTCACAAAGATTACATTTTCTATAATATAGTATTTTTTGGGATATAAAAGGAAAAATATCATAGCTTCTTACTTGAAAAATGAACAAAAAAGGGCCGCGCATTTTCGCTACGGTCCTCAGTTTTACGGACAACCCTCTATCTGCATTACTTACCCGCTGTTTCTCCCCCCTCTGCCTGCTTAGCTACAGGGTAGTCGAAGCGTAGACGAAGCGCTACCAAGGCCGCCAGCATCAAAATCAAACCGGATAGCATATAGACAAAGATAAGCGAGCTTTGCGCCACCAGCATACCAGAAAGTCCTGTCCCGATCAGCGTACACCCGATAAAAATTGGAGTGATGAGGCCATTAATCCGTCCGATATATTCAGCTCGAACCAAAGTCAGCATATACGTGCCAATTACAGTCTGCGTTAAAGCCAGGAACAGACCGGTAATCAGCCGCATCCCGCCGGTTAGAATGGGCCAGACCGACCATACTTCAATCATCGTCCCCGCCCCGAGCAAAATCAAACCGGCGAAAACCACCCCTTTGCCCTTCAGGCGACCGGACAGGCTGGCCGCGATTATTGCCCCGATCAGGAGGCCCAAGCCGGACAAGGCGGTAAACCACTGCAAGTCTGCTTCTGCCAATCCCAGCCGCTCCGTAACCAGAAAGATGTCAAGCGGAGCGGTCAGACCAGCTCCCAGAGCAAGGACGCCAAACATCACCATCAACACTTTCAAGTTGGCATGTTCCCGCAGGTAGAGCAGTCCGCCGCGTAAATCCCTGACCACAGCCTGCACTGACAACCTTTCCATGGAGCGCGGCGAATCCGGCAGGAAGAGCAAAAAACAAGCGGAAAGCGCAAAGATTACCAGCAGGCTGCTCAAGGAAACCATAACTCCGAAGGTGTAGTAAACAAAGGTGCCGAGGATGGGGCCCAGAATGATAAACAGCGAGCCGACCATCTGGGTCATCGCCATGGCAGCCGTCAACTCTTGTTCAGGAACATGGGTTTTAAGCAATTTGGCCGAGGATGGTTGGGAGAACTGCGACACAATCGCGGAGATCATCGTCACAATAAAAACCGCCTGCCAGTATCCCCATGCCACCACAAATAAAATTGGCACAATGGAGAGAAAGCTTAGAACATCGCCCCAGATCATGGTGCGCTTAGGGCGCCAACGGTCAGCCAGCACACCGCCCACCAGGGAAAATAAGAAAATCGGCGCGTATTCCACCACCGTAAGCAAGGACACAGCCACCGGGTCACCCTGCGTCTGCTGCACCACATAATAGAGCAAAGCCATATTTCGCACCCAAATCCCCACCTGCTGCAGCACATCCGAGGCCATCACCAGCAGAAATACCCGATTTCGCAACAATTCTTTCATCGTATTACCTCCTTTTTCAATAAAACTGACCGTTCGGTTTAATAATTCTCAAATAAAGCGTGCCTGCCCGAGTAGTGCGGTTCAACGACTCGAACAGGCTGCGCTTCATTCATTTCTTCTTAATTCCCTCCAATAACACAGCCACCGCTTCTTGCGTATGCTGGTGCATCCCGTCTTTGGGGAACACTTGGGGGTACAGCGTCAAGCCGCTTAACATACTGGTGAATAACACAGCCAGTCGGCTCGAGTCCGCCTTAGTAAAAACCTGCTGCTCCATTCCCTCCCGGAAGATCTCGGTAAATACTTCAATCTGCACCATTGAGATCTCAATCAGCCGCTGATGTATCTCCTGGTAACCATCCTGCATATTCATGGAGAACTCTTCAGCCACCTTCGTCAGAGGACTCTGGAAGCTGTTCACAAAATGCAAGCTTGCTCCCATCAGTCTGCTTCCGACCTCCGGAAATTGGCGGCGAATCTCCGACCACTCCTCCACCCATTCGCGGTTGATTTTTTCGACCATACTCACAAACAAATCATCTTTGCTGGAAAAGTGGTAATAAATGCTGCCCTTGCTGACCCCGGTGTGCTTGACGATATCCTCCATCGAGGTGGCGGCATATCCCTTCTGCACAAAAAGCTCCAACGCCTGGTCTAGGATCATACTCCGCTTTACCGAACCTTTTGGTGTACTCATTTCATTCCTCCTAAAAAACCGACTGTTCGGTTTAATTATATGGGTTCATATTTGGGAATGCAAGCCTGATTATTATACGGAGTGCGACAGCGGAGAAAAGAGCATAATCCATGCTATCTCCGGATTATTTTTTTGCTTTTCTCATAAAAATCCTACGAAGTGCATCCGTCTCGATTTTCTTTCCCAATGATGATTCGTTGCCTTCTTATGCTATAATCGTTGACCAAGAGGGCTGGTTATACGAACTCAAACGGAAAGGAAGATGCGAAATGGAACATTTCGTTTTGAATAACGGAGTCCAGATGCCGAAGGTGGGTCTGGGTGTGTATAACATCAAAGACAATAATGAAGACGCTCTAGTATGGGCGCTTCAGAACGGGTACCGGCATCTGGATACGGCGGCAGCTTACCGCAACGAGGAGCTGATAGCCAGGGCTATTCAGAAATCGGGTGTACCTCGAAGCGAGCTCTTTATTACGACCAAAGTATGGAGCACGGACCTGGGGCGAAAGACCCGTAAAGCCTTTGAAGCCAGTCTTCAAAAACTCCAAACGGATTATGTCGATCTCTACCTGATCCACTGGCCCGCCAAGCACTATCTGGAAAGCTGGCATGTCCTGGAGTCTTTATACAAGGAGGGGAAGATCCGGGCGATCGGGGTATCCAATTTTGAGCCGGAGCATCTGGACAAGGTCATGAAGCAGGGAACGATTGTCCCCGCAGTGAATCAAATTCAGACGAACCCGCTGCTCCAGCAAGGGTCGCTTCATGATTATATGAGGGGGCACGGTATCCAGCATGTTGCATGGAGCCCTTTTGGACACGGTAACCTGGAGATGCTTGCGCACCCTGTACTCACCGAAATGGCAGAGAGGTATGATAAAACAGCGGCGCAAGTCATCCTGAGGTGGAATCTGGAGCGGGATATCGCTGTGATTCCGAAGTCGGTTACTCCTGCCAGGCTGAAACAGAATCTGGAGCTGTTTGATTTCTCCCTGTCCGCTGAAGAGATGAAGAGAATCGCAGCCCTGGATCAGAATAAAAGAGGATTTACCGATCCGCAAAATAAATTTTACCTGTGGACCACCCGGTTTACCCCGTTGTCCTAAGTTTTTTCGTATTATTTTCCGGACAACTGCAACCTTTCGCCGTAAAGAACCATCTGAGTATATAGAGGTGATGCACAATGAAACCAACTAATCTAACGAAGCACGCAAAAAAAATGAGCATCGCGTGCGGAATCCTGGCTGCCAGCTTATCCTTCGGAGCGTCCGCATTTGCCTTTTCGGACCTCAAGGGAAATTCAGCCGAAACCAAGATCAATACACTGCATAGCGCTGGTGTAATTAACGGAATTACGAACGACCTGTTTGCTCCCAATGCCAAAGTGACGAATGCGCAAGCCGTACAGTTCCTGGTAAAAGGATTGGCGCTTGCACCGAAAGCCGGTTCCGACAGCAGTACTAAGGCCAGCCAGCTTTTTGACAATGTAAAAGATAATGCCTGGTACGCCTCCTCCTTCGCCCTTGCGAAGCAGAGTGGCCTGACGCTGGCCAAGGATATCAACCCGAATGCACCGATGACCCGCGCGGAATTCGCCCATCTATTGACCCAAGCCTTGCAGAGCAAGGGCAATTTCCCGGTAACCAAGATGTTCTTCATGATTGAGGATGGCGATAAACTTACTCCAGAGGTTAATTACAGCCTGCAGGTGCTGCTGAACACGAAGGTGCTCACACTGGATAACGGGAAATTCCGCCCGTCCGATGCGATTACCCGCGCTGAAGCCGCTGTTATGATCCATGATGCCGCTGAATTCGCCGACCGGGTGATTACGCCGAACAATCCGGGCAATGAGCCTTCTGAGCCGGAGCCGGTTCCGGCTAACAATTACGTCTCTGATGTAGTCCTGGACAAAGTCGCTGAAGGCGTTAACAAAGCCACCATCACCGTTGACAATCTGCCGAACCCCGGCTACGGTCTCGCGGTAGAGCGTATCGAGTTCACCAGCGCCACTAAGGCGGTAATCTACTTCAAGGTAACCCTGCCTGACCCGGATAAAATGTATCCGCAAGTGATCACCAAAGGCTCGGTATCCACATACCTGCCCGCAGGCTACACTGCAACGGCTGAGCCTGTAATGGGTTCGCGCTGGCTTGAGCCGTCGGCTCCAGCGAAGTAAGCTTCTCTATCTATAGGTAGATAAAAGCAGTTCCCGTATAGGGAACTGCTTTTTCTTGTTTTACGCCTACTTACTCAACCGCAGCCGGTTCCGGTAATCCATCGGGCGGCAGCCGTAGGTCTTCTTGAACATCTCCGTGAACCGGTTCACATTGCTGAAGCCGGTCATGCCGGAGATCTCCATGATCTTCTTATCCGTGGTCTCCAGCAGGCTGACCGCCTCCGAGATCCGGTATTCGTTCAGGAAGTCCATCGGGGACAGGTCGAACTGCTTCTTCATGAACCGGCAAAAGTAAGACGGGCTCATGTTGACCTGCTGCGCCATATCGGAGAGCGTGATCCGCTTACTGTAGTTCTGCTGGACGTAGGCCAGCGTTTTTTTGGCCAGCATCGAGCTGTTGCCGCCCCGGGACTGCCCGGGCAGTCCTGCCTGCGGATGCTCAGCCGCACACTTTTCCAACCGGTACAGCACCTCGAACAGCCTGGCCTTAATCAGCATCTCATAGCCGTGCGCCTCCTGCTGATAGAGATCCCGCACCTCCTCCAGCAGTGGAATCAGCCGCAGCTTCTCCTCCAGCTCCCGCCCGATCAGCAGCGGATAACGCCGGTTGTCCAGAAAGAGCGGGAAGACATACTGCTGCTGAATCTGGTCATTCTCCAGGCTCGAGAGGAAATTGAAATGCACCAGCACCGCGCAGAAAATAATCTCCTCCTGATCCACCCGGATCGCCGAATGCAGCATATTGGGCTGAATGAAGACCGCCTCTCCGCTCTGGACGACCAGCTTCTCCTGCCCCACATGGAATTTGGCCGTGCCCTTGATCATGAACAGCAGCTCCAGCTCTTCATGCCAGTGGGAATACAGCACCAGATTATTGAGCGAGGATAGCTTGGTTACATGCACACTCATGCGGAATTGTCTGCTGCCATGCATAAGCTTTTCCTTCATATCCTGAGATACGGGTTCGCCGATGGAATCGAGCAGTTCAAGACTTTTTTTCACTGAGGTTCCCTCCTCCCGGCCCACTGGATGCTGCACGCAGCGTCAGCTATACGCTCAGCCCTTCACCGCACCGATCATTACGCCCTTCTCGAAGTACTTCTGGATAAACGGATAGATAATCAGCACCGGCACCGTCGATACGATAATGACCGCATATTTGATCTGATCCGCGAACTGCTGGGCATAGCTGCCCGCACCGGCCCCGGCACCTGATCCGGCTCCGCCCGCAAACGCCTGATTGGATAATAGAATATTGCGCAGGACGATCTGCAGCGGCTGTAAGCTATCCGTATTGATATAGAGCAAGGCGTTGAAGAAGTCGTTCCAGTGCCCCACCATATAATAGAGCGTGATGACGGAGATCACCGCCTTGGACAGCGGAACCACCACCGAGATGAAGTAGCGGAAGTGCGAGCAGCCATCCAGGGTAGCCGCTTCGTGCAGCTCCTCCGGTATAGAAGTCTCGAAGAAGGTTCTTGTAATAATCAGATTGTATACACTAATGGCGCCGTTCACAATCATTACCCAGGGCGTATTCAACAGATTCAGGTCACGGATAAGCAGATAGGTAGGAATCATCCCCCCGCCAAAATACATCGTGATCACAAACAGCGGCATAATGAACCTGCGTGCCCGGAATTTCCGCTGGGACAAGGCATACGCTGCAGGGAGCGTGACCAGCAGATTGAGCAGCGTGCCCAGCACCGTGTAGATAATCGTATTTTTATACCCTTGCCAGATCCGGGTGTCCTTGAATATCTGCTCATAGCCGTACAGATTAATGTCCTTAGGCCATAGAATAACCTGTCCCTGGTTCACCATGGTGGAGTTGCTGACGGAAGCTATGATGATGAAATACAGCGGGTACGCGACCATGATGAACGCGGCGATGCTTATAACCGCAACCACCAGCGTATACAGCCTGTCTGCGATACCGCCCGAATGCTGTATCTTTTGCGAATGAGCGGCTTGACTGTTTGACATCCCATTTCCTCCTCACATCAGACTGATTTTTGAAGTTTTTTTGGCCAGTGCATTCGCCAGCATCAGGAACGTGAAGTTGATCAGGGTATTGAATAGTCCGACCGCTGAACCGAAGCTGAACTGGTTGGATTTCACGCCCACATTGAAGACATACGTGGAGATGACCTCCGAGACGGGCTTGTTAAGACTATTTTGCATAAGAAAAGTCTTCTCGAAGCCCACACTGAGTATGCTGCCCATATTCATAATCAATAAAATAATAATCGTCGGCAGGATGGCCGGAAGCTCCACGTGCCAGACGGTCTGCCAGCGGTTAGCCCCGTCAATCCGGGCGGCGTCATACTGCTGCGCATCCACCGAGGACAGGGCGGCGATGAAGATAATGCTGTTCCAGCCGCAGGCCTGCCAGATGGCAGAGATGACATACACCGGAACGAAGGCACCAGGGTCACCTATCAGATTCGTATCCGCAGGGATCAGGTGCAAGGCCTTCAGGAAGCCGTCGATCAGTCCGGTGGTAGGAGACAGCATAATCTGCAGCAACGCAACCAGAACAACGGTAGAAATGAAGTAAGGCATATACACCGTAGTCTGCAGGATACGCTTGCGTCTGTTGCTGCGGATCGAGTTAACCACCAGCGCCAGCAGAATCGGCATCGGGAAGCCTAGCAGGATGGAGAAAAACGCAATGATAAACGTATTTCGCAGCGTAGGCCAGAACATCGGGCTGTTGAAATACTGCTCGAAATATTTGAACCCGGCCCATTCCCCGCCCGTCAGTCCTTTACTGAAATCAAATTCACGAAAAGCAAGCTGGATACCATACATCGGACCATAACAGAAAATGGCGATGTAAATGACCGCAGGAAGCACCATCAGCCATAGCTGATAATGCCCCGCTTGCCTACGAAGCCATCCGTTCCCGCGCAGCGTCTGATGCGGCACCGTGGTCTGTGCTGGTTTCATTTGGGAGCGCCCCTTCCATTCAAATCCACTATTTCAAGGTCGAGAGGTATTCGTCATAAGCCTTTTGGCGGATTTGCAGGTTCTGTTCAAGACCGGAGCTATTGACGGAGGCGACATACGCAGTCCACTCCTTCTCAATGTCAACCTTGGTGGTCAGCCAGTTGGCCCACTTTTGATCCGTGATATTATTGACGTTCGCCTGATTCATTGCCAGGGTGTTGGTGTCCTCCGTGCTGTACTTCATGAAGTTCTGCGGGTAGACATTGCTCTTCTCGTCCGCCTTATTCAACAGCTCATCATAGACAGCCTTCTCCTTCAGCACATTCTGCATATCCGAGCCAAGCGTCACCTTGTCCTTCAGCGCATCGGCAATGTACATCGGACCATTATCCGCGAACGAATTCGTCCATTTCCACGAGCCCGGGTCGAGGGATGCATCCGCCGGAGGAAGAATCGCATACGTGCCGTCCCCGTTATCCTTGATTCCCTTATCTGTGTCATTCATCCCGCCGAACAGGACCTGCAGACTAACCTCCGGCTCATAAAAAGCATCAATGAACCGCATCGCGGCTTCCTTGTTCTTGGAGCGGGCACTGACCGACACCGCATTGGAGCCGTAATTCTGGTAGTAGTAGTCATTGCTCCAGTACAGCTCATTCGTAGAGTCTGCATGCTGCTTCAGCTGCGGCAGGGTAACATATTGATCCTTCAGCTCATTGCCGAATCGGTCTCCTGTCTCCCAGCCCCAGGTGAATCCGACCTTGGCTGTAGTTCCATTCCCGCGGGCAACGGACTGGTATTTGGAGTAATCCTGCGTGACCACTTCCTTGCTGATCAGGTTCTGGCTGTACAGCTTCTGCAGGAATTGCATGAGTGTCTTGAACCGCTCATCTACATAGAAATTCTTAACCTGCGCCCCTTCTGTAAAATAGCCGTCGCTCGCCCCGTTGGACAGAGGCAGCCCAAGGCTGCCCAGCAGCAGCTTCGGTGTGAAATCCCAGCCGATCGGGTTGAAGTCCATCGGAATCTCATCCGTCTTGTCCCCGTTCTGATTCGGGTCTCCCTCGCGGAAGGCAAGCAGCACAGTCTCTAGCTCATCCCAAGTCGTAGGCACCTGAAGGCCGAGATTGTCGAGCCAGGTTTTGTTAATGAACATTGAGGCGGTGGAGCCGGGCCAGATCCCCTTATAACGCGGAGTACCGTAGAGCTTCCCGTCAATTTGAGTAGCAAGCGTTTTCAATTCCGGGTGCTCGCTGAACATCTTTTGAATATTAGGAGCGTCCTTCTCAATCAGCGGGCCCAGATCCTCGAACAACCCGTTGAATTGCACAAAATCGGAGTTAGAGGTCGCATTGAACAGCAAATCCGGAATTTCACCGCTGGCAAACAGGGCACTTTTCTTCTGATCCCAGTCCGCAGAGATTTGCTGCCATTCAATTTCGACATTCGCCTTCTCTTCTATTTCAGCGAGCCATTTCATTTGCGTGACATCTTTGGTCAGTGAATGCTTCACGATAATCGCCTTCAGCTTCGTCTTCCCCTCCGGCGTGTTGCTGCCGTCGTTCCCCGCATCCGGGCTGTTCCCCTTACTGCTGCAGCCTGTGAGTGATAGTCCTGCCAAAGCGCCTGCCAGCATCAAGGCAAGAATACTCTTTTTTCTCATTTGACTTACCCCCTTAGTAGGAATTCATAAATGATCTATGCTTAAGAGCGAAGCTCTGTTAGCCGGGAGACTTGGAACTATTAGGTCACAAAACACTCAGGTAATACAAGCTATTCCTGCTTCGCATTATTCACGAAAGCGTTATCATTATTATAATTTTTCTTCCGCACCCTGTCTCACCGTATATTACCTTTTAATCATCGTATATTGACCTTTTTGGCTGCAAAAGTAGCTGAATTCAGGCGAAGATTCGACTTTCGGTAGGTGAAAATTGACACATGATGAATTTTTTTCGAGTGTGGAGAATCAGTGCTGCGGGGTTAGAGAATAATAATTCCATCTATGGAGTGACGGGCTGCAACCTTTTGCTCCTAAATCCCATCTAAGAGGATACGAGGTGATGTACAATGAAGAATACATTAACCCGGATGCGCACGGCCAAAATCTCGCTGGCCTGTAGCATTCTGGCGGCAACCTTAGCTATCGGGGCACCGGCTTCCGCTTTCTCAGATTTGAAGGGCCATGCGGCCGAAGCCAAAATCAATGCCCTTCATCAGGAGGGCATCCTTAACGGAGTGACCAGCGACAAGTTCGCGCCGAAGTCCAGCCTTACGTATGCGCAAGGCGTGCAGTTCATGGTGAGCGGCCTGAAGCTTGTTCCGCAGCAACCCTCTGGCAAGAAGGCCAGCGATTATTTTGACAACGTAAAAAATACCGCCTGGTATGCTTCCGCATTCCTGAAGGCCAAAGAAAGCGGCTTGTCGCTGGAGCGCTCGGTTGACCCTAATGCTGTGATGACACGGGTACAGTTCGCACAATTGCTGCTTCAAGCGCTTCAGAACAAAGGGGACTTCGCCTATACGGAGATGTATGCCAACATTACAGACGGCGGCAAGCTATCCCCTGCGGAGATGAACAGCCTGCAGATTCTGATCAACACCGGACTGGTCACGCTGGAGAAGAATAACACCTTCCGTCCGAATGAGGCGGTTACCCGTGCAGAAGCTGCCGTCCTGGTCTACGATGCCGCCAAATTCGTGAAGGAAGTGATTATGATGGATGAGAACATTTCGGCCCCGTCCACCACATACGATGCCGCCGTTACGCTGGACAAAGCCGCCGCTGGTGTGAACAAAGCTACGGTGACTGTATCCAATCTGCCGAACCCGGGATATGGCCTGGTCATTGAACGGATTGAGTTCGGTGCTGACAAAACCGCAGTGATCTACTTCAAGGTCACCTCACCGAAGCCCGGTTCCATGAACCCGCAGGTCATCTCGGCAGGCACCGCCGTCACCTATCTGCCGGAAGGCTATACCGCAGTAGCCCAAGCTACACCAGGCTCGGCAACCTCGGCTGCTTCCAGAGTGACAAAGTAACAGCCTCCACCTAACTAGATGCATCACAAAGAGCGCACCGCCGGATACCCGGCCGGTGCGCTCTTTGTGGTGCTTGATTTCACAATATCCATGAACCAGTAAGTCCACCCGTTGCGGACTGAAGATCTCACACTCTGGATCGGCTGGTTAGCGCGGCCTGCGGCTGGCTGGTTAGCGCTTAGTCCAGCTCCTTATAGTACCGGATCTCCTGACGCCCGGTCTGGAACCCGGCTGACCGGTACAGAGACAGCGCGGAATCATTCGTGGTCAGTGCGACCAGCTGCACCTGCTCCAGCCCTTTCTCCTGAAGATACATTAACGCATGATTCAGCAGCGCCTTGGCAATGCCCCTTCTTCTCCAGGGCTTGCAGACAAATACATCTTCAATGATGCCAAGCTCCTCTTCCTGCCAGACCATCAGACTGCCCGCCACCCGGCCTGCATCCCGCACAACCATCCATGTCCAGAGCGGATGCTCCTGATATTCCAGCAGACGCTCCATTCCGAGCGGGGTCTCCGGCCAGATCTCCGCCTCCAGATCCAGGTAAGCCGCCCGCTGCTCCGGCGAATCCATAGGCGCATTGGTCAATTCAAGGCCTTCCTCCAGCTCTACCGCATGGACGGGTTCACGAAGGTCGCGCTGGAGCGTATACAAGCAGCTATCCGGCAGGTAACCAAGATGCTCTGCGAAATAAGCATGGTAGCTCTCCTCCGGCGCATAATTGCCTGTGCACAGGAGGGTTCCATATTCCGGGGGCAGCGTACGCTTCAGCACCTGGGCCCGTTCCAGCAGAAGGGCGTAGACGCTGTCACGCAGCTCCAGATCCTTTTCCCGTCCGGGCCATGTCTTCAGATTCACGAAAATCTTGTGTTTACTCTCCGCCGCGCGTCCCGGGGGCACCACATTAAAGAGCTGCAGCTGGCCCTTGGCCACCATCTGCTCCCCTTCAAAAGCGCAGAAGACATTCTCCCAGTTGTCCGCATCCCCGACCCACCAGAACAGCACATCCTCCTGCGCCGACACCTGCTCGTACATCGCGCCAAGCGCCGCCATATCCCTCTCTTCAAACTGCCGGATCACTCTTTTGCTCAATTCCCAACCGCCACCTTCTGTTTCTGTCCATCATAACACCACCTGGCAAAGGGCTTCCGTTCTTGAATAACTATAGTTGTTTTATACTGCTGAGCTGAATCTCCAGCTCAAATTCATAAGACCCATCCTAGAATAAAATCACCCTTACGGGTGAATGAGATTACCTGCGCGCCAGCAGATGTATGCTGTTTTTCGCATACATTCGGATCGTGTGCCTACTTGCGAGCACAATGTATGCTGTTTTTCACATACATTCAGGTCGTGGACTGCGTGCAAACACATTACTATTTTTCATATACATTTGGTCCATATGCCGCTGTACCAGCCAATTGTATACGATTTCAAGCAATTTACACTCACCTTTTCCACAGCAGCAGGATACTATAGTTTCCTATACAATAAAAAACTGTGCAATCCTGTTGAAGGAAAGCACAGCTTATTTGCATTCTCCGGTCTTTGCGGACCAGGAGGCCGTTATTTGCAATAAAATGCCTCTTTTGTCAGCCTAAACGGACTCAGAAGACGCTAATGAGGCTGTCAGGCCTATTTACAGGCTCCGAAGCCTGACTTAACGGCTCCTGAGTCCGCAAACGATCAGCACAACGCCGATTTCAGCGAAATAAGGTCCTCTGAGTCCGTAACGTCCTCTACTTCTACTCCCCGCTGCCCGCCGCCTCACGCGGCTGACGCATCGTCAGGCTGACGCGGCCCTTCTTCACATCCACGCCGAGTACCCATACGGTGACATTGTCGCCGACGGAGACCACGTCCATCGGATGCTTCACATAGCTGCCGCTAAGCTGGGAGATATGGACCAGCCCGTCGTTCTTGATCCCGATGTCGACGAAGGCACCGAAGTCGATTACGTTGCGCACCGTGCCCTGCATCTCCATGCCGGGCAGCAGGTCTTCCATCTTCAGCACATCCTTGCGGAAGATGGGCAGCGGCAGCTCCTCGCGCGGGTCGCGGCCCGGACGCTGAAGACTCTCCAGGATGTCGCGCAGCGTAGGCACGCCCACCGCAAGCTTCACCGCAAGCTCCTCCGCATCCTGAGCGCTTAGCTGCTCTGCAACCTCCTTGCTGCCGAGCTGCTTCACATCCAGCCCCAGCTCGCGGAACAACTTGTCGACCACCGCGTAGGATTCCGGGTGGATCGGCGTGCGGTCCAGCGTATTGTCGCCTCCGGGGATACGCAGGAACCCGATGCACTGCTCGTAGGATTTCGCGCCCAGGCGCGGCACCTTCTGCAGTGCCTTGCGCGTAGTGAACTTGCCGTTCTCCTCGCGGAACTTCACAATATTCTTGGCAATCGTCGTATTCACTCCTGCCACATAGGAGAGCAGCGAGGCCGAAGCGGTATTCACGTCGACGCCGACATGGTTAACCGCCGACTCCACGACGCCCCTCAGGCTCTCTTCCAGATGCTTCTGCGACACATCGTGCTGGTACTGCCCGACACCGATGGCCTTCGGGTCGATCTTGACCAGCTCCGCGAGCGGGTCCTGCACGCGGCGGGCGATGGAGGCGGCGCTGCGCTCCGCCACATCCAGATCCGGGAACTCCTCCTGCGCCAGCTTGGAGGCCGAATACACACTGGCCCCTGCCTCGTTAACGATCAGGTAGGCCAGCTCAGGGTCGCCGACCTCGGCAATCACCTCGGCCGTGAACTGCTCCGTCTCCCGCGAGCCGGTGCCGTTGCCGATCACGATGAGCTGGATGCCATATTTGGCGATCAGCTCCTTGAACTTGGCCGACGCCTCGCGCTTCTTGTTGTTCGGCGGCGTCGGATACGTGACCGCTACCTCCAGCAGCTTGCCGGTATCGTCCACTACGGCCAGCTTGCAGCCGGTACGGTAGGCCGGGTCAACGCCCAGAACATGCCGTCCCTTCACCGGAGGCTGCAGCAGCAGGCTGCGCAGATTGCCCGAGAAGATGGAGATCGCCTGCGTCTCCCCCTTCTCTGTCATCTCCCCGCGCACCTCGCGCTCAACGGAAGGGGCAATCAGCCGCTTGTAGGCATCCTCGGTCACCGCTTCCAGCAGCTCCTTGACCGGAGAAGGCCCCTTCACCAGCTTGCGGATGATGAACGTATGAATCTTGTCCGGCACCACCTCGATGCCGACCTTGAGGATATTCTCCCGCTCCCCGCGGTTGATCGCGAGAATACGGTGCGGCGGGATCCGGTGCACAGGCTCCCGGTACGCATAATAATTCTCGTATACACTTTCCTGCTGGGCATCCTTGGCTTCGGAGACCAGAATCCCCTGACTCGCTGTATACTGGCGTACCCAGGAACGGATGGCCGGGTCATCGGCAATATTCTCGGCAATGATGTCCATCGCCCCTTGCAGCGCCAGCTCGGCACTCTCCACACCTTGGTCCGCATTGATATACTTCGCAGCCTCTTCCAGCGGTACTCCTTGGCGTCTCTGCTCCATCACCCAATCCGCCAGCGGTTCAAGTCCCCGTTCCTTGGCAACACTGGCCCGTGTCTTGCGCTTCTGCTTGAACGGACGGTACAGATCCTCCACTTCCTGCAGCTTCACCGCCTTCATGATGCTCGCCTGCAGCTCAGGAGTAAGCTTGCCCTGCTCCTCGATGCTGCGGATCACATCCTTCTTGCGGTCACCGAGGTTACGCAGATATCCTAGCCGTTCTTCGACATCGCGGAGGACATTCTCGTCCAGCTCCCCGGTCATTTCCTTGCGGTATCTGGCGATGAACGGAATGGTGTTGCCCTCATCTAGCAGCCCCACCGTAGTTCTTACCTGCTTCAGACTGATGCCCAGCTCCTTCGCAATAGCTGCAAGTATCAGTTCCTGCTCCTGACGGGCAGCGGCATCTTCCGCCGCCTTCGCCGCCTGATTCGTATCAACGCTCAAGTAGATCCCTCTTTCTATACACAGTCTGAGTTCATAACTCTCTACTGAAATACTATCACAGTTTGCCGCAGGACCAAAGTTTGTCCCGTACACAAGAAGAAGCGGCTGCACCGTCCCCACCGGGATAGCGCAGCCGCAATCATAATCATAAGTCCGTTATTCTATTCACGCTCCGGATACTAGCGCACCGCAGTAACCTGCTTGCTTCTTCTCCGCCGGGCATAGCCAACCGACAACATGAAGCTGATGAACAAGACCAGCGCAGCCACCGCATAAGGGAAATTGATATCCAGGTCGAACAGGACCCCCGCCACAATCGGGCCGGCAATGTTGCCAAGGCTCGTATACGCGGAATTCATTCCCATCACCAGGCCTTGCTGCGAATCATCTGCCATCTTGGAGAGCTGGGTGCCGACCGCCGGGCGAAGAATATCCATAGCCAGAAAAACAACAAAGGTCACAGAAACAATCGCTACGAAGCCATGCACGAACAGGGTCAGGAGAATCGACAGGCCCGCGATCAGCAGACAGGCGGAAATGACCCGGCTCTCCCCGAATTTGTTCAGAATCCAGCTGAAGGCGGTAATCTGCACCACCGCCCCGGCAATGGAGCCGAAGGTCAGAACAAACGCAATATCCTTAGGGGTGAACGCGAATTTATGATCTACGAACAGTCCGAATACCGTCTCATAATTGGCCAATCCGAAGGACAGCACGAATACAATAATTAATCCGAAAAAATAAGGCTCACGATACGAGCGCATGAGCTGCATGATTAGACTATCATTATTCCCTTCCATCGTTCTTGATTCTTCGCGCAGCTCCGCTGAACGCGATTCCGGCAGGACTAACAGGGTGATAACCGCAACAATGGCGGCTGCCCCCGCAGCGACGAAGAAGGGGACGCGAATGCCCAGCTCCGCAAGATAGCCGCCGATTCCCGGCCCGATGATGAAGCCGGTGGTAATGGCTGCGTTAATAAAGCCCATGCCCTTGGCCCGCTCCTCTGAAGTCGTGGTGTCTGCCACATAAGCCATAACCGCAGGCATAATCATCGCCGCACCGATACCGCCAAGCATTCTGGATACGAACAGCACCCAGGAGGCATTGGCCAGACCGAACAGAAGCTCCGAGAAGGCGAATACGGCCAGCCCGCCGACAATGATTTTTTTGCGGCCCATCTTATCCGACAGTCTTCCGGCGAAGGGCGAGACCAGCAGCTGCGTCAGCGAGAAGGCTGCCACCAGCAGTCCGACCACACTCCCGCCAATGCCCAGCTCGTTCATATAGGTAGGCATAATAGGGACAACCAGACCAATCCCCGTGAACGCCAAAAAGATATTCAACATCAGGAGCAGCATCGCTCCCCGGTTTTTTAACAGTAATGACATGGTGTTTCCCTCCGTATATCCAGAGCCTTGCTGTATGCTCTAGTTGCAATTCATCAGTTATCTCTATTCATTGCTCAATCTTCCCGGACCCAATCCCCTGAAGCAGGATCTGAATTCCCGCACGGTAGTATGCCCTGATCGTCTCCGGGGTATCGGTCTTACCTGTGATCTCATGGACCCTGCTGATTCCCTCCAGCATAGCGCTAAGCGTGATCACATAGTTATCCAGGTCACCACGGATCAAGTAACCGGAATCCATCCCCTCCTGCAGCAGCACACGGCAGGCCTCTGTTACCGATTCGAAAATATGTGAAAGGCGCTCGCTGATCTCCTTCGACAGTGTATGGGATCTGCCGTATTCCTCCAAGGCATGAATCAGCGGATTCTGGATATCCTTTGCATAGTGATCCCCCAACGCGTATAGACGGGCCTCCGTTCCGCTAATCCCGCTCCGCAGCTCCTCCCACTCATTGAGCCAATTCTGGGTATCCACCTCCACCACGTACAGGAACAATTCATCCTTGCCCGGAAAATGGTGATACAGACTGCCCTTGCTGACCTTCGCGGCTGTGCAGACCTCGTTCATGCTTACAGCGCCGTAGCCCTTTTGCGCAAATAAACTGGTGGCATGCTCCAGAATCCGGCTCTTCGTTTCTTCTCCATCTGAACGTCCCTTAATAGTTAACCCTCCTCTAGACCGACCGATCGGTCCAATTATAGCACGCAGTTATGCCCTCGCACAACCCCCATCATCATCACTCATCTATCCTCGGGTATATCAATAAGTATATATCGGTTAGGCGCCAAAAAACCCCACCAAGTGGGGTTTTAGCTTCGATAACTCAGGTACTTTGCGGGGACCCCAAAACATCAAAAAGGCAGCACCGGAGTTGATCCGGCCTGCCTTTTGTTACGATGATTGATGTTATATCCCCGTAGGGTTCAGAAATCAATCAGCCCCAGGCTGATTTGCAGCGAATCATCCACCAGCTTCATGGTCTCATCGTCCAGGTGGGTGATTTTATCCGTTAAGCGTTGCTTGTCAATGGTACGAACCTGCTCCAGCAGAATCACGGAATCCCGGTCAAAGCCATGTGCAGCCGCATCAATCTCCACGTGAGTCGGCAGCTTGGCCTTCTGGATCTGGGCAGTGATAGCTGCCACAATCACAGTCGGGCTGAAACGATTGCCAATATCGTTCTGAATAATCAGTACCGGCCTTACTCCACCTTGCTCAGAACCCACAACCGGTGAAAGGTCGGCAAAAAAAACGTCGCCGCGTTTAACAATCAATAGTTACACCCCGCTTACTAAGCGGCCAAGAGTACTGTCTGCATCTTCCTCAGCGAGAAAGGCCTCGCATGCCATGGTCAAATTAATCTTAGCCATTTCCATATAGCCCCGCTGCATGGACTCGCGGATGGTGCGTTTCCTCCGATCGCTCAAGTACAGCTTCATGGCCTGCCTGATCAATTCACTACGGTTAGAGTTCTCCAGTTGAACGATCCCATCTACTTCCTGCAAGAGATGATCGGGCAAGCTGATCATGATTCTTTTGGTGTTCTGCAAATTGGCCACCTTCTCTTCCACCCCCACAAACCTTCTGCCCTTGTGTTCCAGTGTTACAATATACAAGGAATTTTATACAAGGAATATATGCCGCCAGTATATCAAGTATGCTGCATCCCATTATAAACTAGAAATGGCGGTTCGTATAGACTATAAGTCACAAGCTCTATACGGTACGTTCCTTATATTCAGTTCCTGTACTAGGTATCTAGTCAGGGTATTAGGCTTGCAGCAAGGGATTAACGAGGTTGGGTAGCATACCTTGGCGTACATACACGCGCGGTACCCGGTGAGCCAGCATACAGATTACTTCGTAGTGGATCGTCCCTAAATGGAGCGCCAGTTCATCTGCCGTGATCGACTCGGTGCCCTGGCGGCCGATGAGTACAACCTCTTCGCCTGCTTTGATTTGTTCCGCTTCTAGAGCGAAAGATTTCAGTGATACCATACACTGGTCCATGCAGATCGTTCCGACGACAGGAACGCGGCGTCCGCGTATTAGCACCTCCGCTTTGCCTGTTAGCATGCGGGAATATCCGTCAGCGTACCCCACGGGGAGCGTAGCGATAACCTCATCGCCTGCCGTGAAGTACCGGGTGCCGTAGCTGATGCCTGAGTCAGGCGGCAGGGTTTTGACATATACAGCCTGCGTCTTCAGCGTCATTACCGGGTGCAAGGCCACCAGCTCACGGTTCACCTCAGCCGAGGGGTAGAATCCGTACAAGCTTATGCCTACACGCACCATGTTAATGGATAGTAGAGGTGTATCAATGGCCGTAGCGCTATTGCCCGTATGTATGATCGGGATGGTAATGTTCATGTCCCGAAGCGCTTCAACCACGCTCATGAAACGTCGGTGCTGCATTAGTGTATAGCTTTTGTTGTGTTCGTCTGCTCTGGCAAAATGGGTGAACATGCCCTCCAGCTCCGCCTGTTCCACCGCATGCACCTCAGCGATGAATGCGGGCGCATCCTCCGGCAATAATCCCAGTCTGCCCATTCCGCTGTCAATCTTGATGTGTACCTTCAGCCGGTGCTCCTTCTCAACAGGAAGGGCGCTAACCGCTTCCAGTACCTCCGGTGTGAACAGTGTAACGGTAATATTGTTCTCCCAGGCTACGGCAATGCCTTCCGGTGAAGTATAGCCCAGCACCAGGATAGGAAGTAGTATTCCCGCCTGACGCAGCTCCAATGCCTCATCGAGAAAAGCAACACTGACGTAGTCCGCTCCAAGCCGCTCCAGCTCCCGCGTCACTTCCACTGCCCCATGTCCATACGCATTTCCTTTGACGCATCCCATGAACTTGGTCTCCTGCGGCAATACGCCGCGAAAAGCTTCGTAGTTGGCACGCAAATCATCCAGGTTAATCTCGGCTGCTGTCGGCCGATAGCTTGCCTTCACTTCAGGTCACCTTCTTACATTGTAGTAAAACATCTCTGCCTTATTCGCACAGATCAGAAGTCTTACTGCCAATGGTAATGCTCGTGAAGGCCGCTGTCAATGTGAGCAGATGTAGACAAAAAACGGATACCGCGGGTAGAGGAATGATTCCCACCTTGCGCAGTATCCGCCCACTGTTTTTTATTTACCCGATTGTTCCTCCATAGAAGCGGCTATTTGCATCATTTCCGTAACTGGCAGATTTGCGCTTGTAATCCGGTACTCTACACCCTCGCTCATCCAGGTCAGTGTCTTCTGCTCATCCCCGCTAAGCAGGCCTGCCGTGAAGCCCAGATCGACCAATGTTCCGGGAGCCAGAGACACCGCACGGTCCAGCGGACGGGCTTCCATAATCGTATACTGGTAGACGCCGTCATAGCGGATCAGCACCGCATGGTCCTTACTGCCTTCAATTTTGTTCGTGTCCTTCAGCTTCACACCGGCCGGAATGTAAGCCGGCTCAATGATCCCGAAGTCGCCCAGCTCGGCCGTAACCGGCTCACCGGCCTGTTCACCATCTTCAGAGACCACCGGATTACCTTCTTGGTCCACTTCCGCCATCGTGTTCTCGGAAGGGCTGCCAGCCGCCATATTCTTCTGCATATCGAAGGAATCTGCTGTGAATTCCGGATCGAACTTGAAGCTGTCGAAGGTCACATTCACCACAACCTTGGCTTCGGAATCCGATACCTGCACCTGCTTCGGCTCATAGGTCTTTTTGTTCAGCCAGATCTTCTGGCGGACCAGCGCACTGCTCTGATAGTTCGCAGCGACCTCGAACACATAATTATCCCCGTCCTCCACGAACTGCCGGTTGTTGTCGGAGACAATTCCCTTCAGCAGCGTCTGGTACAGATACACCTGACCCTGGCTGTCCGGCCAGTCGCTCTGGAAGCGGAAGCTTTTGCCCAGGCTTGGGGTAAGGACGAATACGCCCTCATCATTGCGCAGCACAATCTGCTTCACATCCTTCTGGACGTTCGACAGGCTGATCCGGTAATACGAAGGATTCTTATACCATACCTCCACCTTGTAATCCTGCGGCTGCTCCCCGGTGTACAAGGTCATCGTGCCTGAGCCCTGATAAGCTCCCTGCTTGCTCTCCAGCTTGTCAGACACTTGATTCAGATCCTTGACCACAGAGGCGGCATCCTTCTTCCCGCACCCCGCCAATACTAAGGCCACGCTCATAATGATCGCGAGTACCCATGTTATCCGGCGCATGACATCATCCCCTTAACCTGTTTTGAATGCATTGATTAGTACATGTCTATGAAGGACTTGGCCTCAATATGCAGACGGGCATGACAAGCATGAAGAGAAGTGTTATTCCAGCCACGAATCCGCTCCCGCCACCCGGGCATCTAACAATCTATGTATGGTTCCTCTTATTTCCTTCTATATAGTAGAAACACTATTGCAAAAAGCACCAGCCCGCGATCCCCGCCACGCTCCGGGGTTGCAGTCTGGTGCTCTGATTCATCCCATGCCTGTCTATGCCTCTTACCTGTTCCCTTATCCGCTGCTCAGCGGCTTACCAGTTAATGGATTCTGCAATCTTCAGGACCTCTGCACGGTCAAGGCCGCGGGTGCTGAGAACGTACAACACGCCATTTGCTTCCCAGTCCAGGCTTCTGTCACTGACCAGAGCCGCATCTGTCCCCTTAATCTTCACTTGCTCCACCTTATCATCCGTTGCCATTGAAAAGGCATTCTCCTCATTGGCCAAGCGCAGCTGCATCCAGATTCGCTTATCCTTATCTTTGCTAGCGAAGAACAGTTCAACAATCTGCCCGCTTACACCCGCCTCGTCCTTATAGAACTCCCCGTGGTCAAAGGCAAAGCCCTCTGGCAGGTATTCCGGCAGCTTCACCTTGAAGAGAGCGTATTGATCCAGCTTAACTGCCTCCTTGACGGTAAACTTCTGCTCTGAAGCTTCCTTGTCAAGCTGCTCCTGCTCGCTCAGGGTAATCAGCTTATCCCCGTCGAAATTGACGATGGCCTCCCCGGCAGCATTGAAGATGGCTTCCGGCATGGGGTTAAACGAAGTGACGGGATTCCCCTCCTGGTCAAATATCTTGCCCTTCCAGGCATCCGGGAACTCCTTAGGGTGACTCCCGTCCATCTGAGCGACCTCAATATGTCCCAGATGGACTGAATTCAGCACACGCTCCAGCATTTCCTGTGCGAACGAGGGTCTGACGAAGGACACGCTCACCACGGCTGCCACCAGCAGAGAAGCTGCAATCATCACCGGACGTCTGATTCGTTGTTTGTTCTTCATTCTATCATCCTCCTGTTGTTTCTGAATGGAGCGGCTCCTCACCTGGCTGAGAACCTCCGCCGGATCGGACTCCCGTGAGAAGTCCTGGCGGGCCAGATAGTCCCCCAGCTCCTGAAGCTCAAGCTCATCTGCCTGTGCGGCGCTCTTCTTGTTATTCATAGCTCTTCCACACTCCCTATTTCAGATTTCAGTTTTCGCATGCTGCGATAGAGAATGACTCCGACATTGCTCTCCGAGATTCCGGTAATCCGGGCAATCTCCGTATTCTTCAGATCCGCCCCGAATTTCAGAGCGATGAGGTTACGTTCCTTCGGGCTGAGCGTATCCAGCGCATCCTGTAGCCTATCGCTGCGCTCTCTGCCGAGGATGAGCGTCTCCGGCTCTTTTTTGCCCGACACCAGCTCCCGGATACTGTCCAGTGAGAAGAAGCGCTGCCGCGCGCGGCTCCGGTAATAATCATTCACTACGTTGCGGGCAATGGCGAACAGCCACACTTCCAGCGGCGCTTTCTCCGGGGAGTAGGCGGGCAGCTTGGATAGCGTCTTCTGGAACACCTGGCTGGCCAGATCCTCGGCGGTGTAACGGCAGCTCACCCGGTAGGCGATATAGTTGAATATCCGTTTATAATAGACTTCGAAAACGGCTGAAAACTCCAGCTCTGTCTCTATATGGGATGAAACCCTGTCATGTATCAAAGGCAGCAATGCGCGCTCTTGCATTCCTTAAGCCCTCCCTTCCAGGCTGAATTTACTTGGCCAAGTATTTTACATGAGCTAATACGCTCTATCTATCAAATCCATTACATATGCAGACGTAAAAAGACAGAGGATCGAGCTCCTCTGCCGAGGCCACTGAAAAACTACCTATTCCGCGAAAATACCAACATTTTAGGGGGTCAAATATGATCCCCGAAATGCGAAACGAGCCTTAGAAGCGATTCTAGCGGCTCGTTTTTTTTGACGTTTTTAAAAAAGAGACTTTTTCAGTGGCCTCCCTCTGCCTACTGTAGTTTTTTTAGGAATGACTGGCTATGCGGATTATTGCTGAACGCCATGTCTGCTTTTCTCAAGCGTGCTCCTTCTTCTCGGTCAAAAAGTAGATCAGCGCCAGCACTGGCAGTGCCAGCCCGATTAGAGTTGTCAGACTCCAGCCGCCGTAAGCATATGCCCAGCCCCCGAGTGATGATCCCACGGCTCCTCCAATGAAGAAGATCGCCATGAACAAGCCGTTCAGCCGCCCCCGGGTCTCATTGCCAAGTGAATAGATCGCACGCTGCCCCAGCACCAGATTACCGGACACGCTCATATCGAGCAGAATGGCCGTCAGCACCAGCAGGCCTAGAGTAAGATTGGAGGTATCCCGCAGCAGGTAAGCCAGGATAAAGGAGAGAACGGCCAGTGAAATGCCAAGACCAGTCAATAGCCGGGTCCAGCCCTTGTCAGCCAATCTGCCCGCAATCGGCGCAGCTACGGCTCCGCCCACACCTGCCAGGGCAAACAGGGCGATTCCTTGCTGGGACAGGTGATACTCACTGGACAAGTGCAGCGGAACAGTCGTCCAGAACAGACTGAAGGCACCGAACAGGCTGGCCTGGTATAAGGCGCGGCGCCGCAGCACCGGCGTATGCATGAGCAATGTGCCCAGAGAGCGGAGCAATTGTCCGTATCTCAAGCCGGGAGCGGGCTTCCGGGCGGGCAGGACACGGGCTAGTAGCAGCGTCAGCAGCGCAGTTACGACAGCCGAGACGATGAAGATGGACTGCCAGCCCCAGAGTCCGGCCATGAAGCTGGCAACCGGGCGGGCGAACATAATGCCCAGCAAGAGGCCGCTCATCACATTGCCGACGACGCGGCCGCGATCTTCCTCAGTGGCCAGATAGGAGGCATACGGCACCAGGACCTGTGCGGCTACCGAGCCCAGCCCAATCAGCAAGGAGGCGGCCAGGAACAGCGGTGCATTTGGTGCCAGAACGGACAGCACCAGGGCGGCCACCACCAGAATCAGCGACATCACAGTCAGCCGGCGGTTCTCGATAATATCACTGAGCGGGACAATGAACAGTAGCCCGGCTACGTAACCGATCTGCGTCAGGGTAACGATTAGCCCTGTCGCTCCGGCGGACAGATGAATGGCCTGCCCGATGGGCCCAACCAGCGTCTGGGTATAATAGAGATTCGCCACGATCAGTCCGCAGGATACAGCGAGCATAAAAGTGATCCAGCCGGGGACAACTTTTGGGATAACGGGGGATACTGTTTGTTGTTGCGCAGGAATTCCATCTTTCATTTGAAGCGCCACCTTCCAGTTTTTAAATAGTGAACGTCAAGTACATTAATTAACCATGACCAAATAATATACTAAACGTTCAGTATTGTAAATAGGCAGTTTTATGGTATACTCCAATTATAGTTGAACTAGCACTGTCAGGAGGAATCACCATGGAGAAAAAAAGAGGCCGCCCGCGCAATACCGAGGCCAAGAACGCTATTCTGAACGCTTCATATGAATTATTGCTGGAGACGGGCTTCGGCGCAGTTACAGTAGAGAGGATCGCGGAGCGGGCCCAGGTCAGTAAAGCAACCATCTATAAATGGTGGCCGAATAAGGCGGCCGTGGTCATGGATGGATATTTGTACGCCGCTAACGCCAGACTGCCAATCCCGGATACAGGTTCCGCCAAGGAGGACATTCTGATTCATGCGGGAACGCTCGCGCAGTTCCTCACCAGCCGGGAAGGTAAAGTCATTACGGAGCTGATCGGTGAAGGGCAATCCGATGCCGGACTGGCGGAGGCGTACCGGAGCAGATATTTCGGCCCGCGCCGCGAGGAAGCCCGGAAGCTGTTTGAACGGGGGATTGCCCAGGGGGAACTGAAGCAGGGACTCGATATCGGGAGTTGTATCGATTTGATCTACGGCCCAATTTTTTACCGGCTGCTGCTGACCGGGGGAGAGCTGAGCGAAGACTCTGTCAGAGCGCTGGTGTTACTTGCCCTTCAGGCGCTTGAAGC
This sequence comes from Paenibacillus sp. FSL R7-277, assembly GCF_000517965.1. Taxonomy (NCBI): domain Bacteria; kingdom Bacillati; phylum Bacillota; class Bacilli; order Caryophanales; family Paenibacillaceae; genus Paenibacillus; species Paenibacillus sp. FSL R7-277. The sequence goes on along the minus strand of NZ_ASPX01000010.1, from coordinate 179,709 downwards.
TTGAGGTTTCTGCAAGTCTTCTATTAGGATATGGCAAATTGCATTTGTCCAGGCACAATGCAGTATGGGCAGTATAAGCTAGGGCTGTAACAGGCTTGTCTTATCTTTGTTAACAGAACGTGACCCGCAGGCGGAGTTTTTCATTTATAATACAAGAGATTGGAATTTCCAGACTCCGGAGGTTATCTTATGAAAAAATTAATTACCGCTGCCGCTATTGCCCTGCTCCTCGCAGGCCATGCGGCGGGTTCATCCATAGATATTGCCCATTCTGCTGCTGCTCCTCTATCCCTTGTTGTGGACGGACAAGCCGTTCTCCCCGGGGCTCCCCCCTTCCACTCCGGCGGCACATTATACGTACCTGCCCGCGCGCTGCTGGAATACTTCCCGATAGAGCTGCAATGGAATAACACCCTCAAGCAACTAACCCTGTCCACAAGCTGGGACAAGACTATTCTCACGCCCGGCAGCGCTTCCATGCAAGTGACTTATACGCAAACGGACGGAGGATACCAAGAGGATCTGGACGCCCCTGTGCTGCTGAAGGCAGGCCGTGTATACATCGCGGCAGCTGCTCTGGATTCCCTTACGGGAGCTGTTACAGAGCTGAATCCGGGAGGAAGCCGGGTTAATATTACCCCAGGCAGTCTTAGCACAACCGTCAGAGTACCCGCTGCCCCCCTTGCCGTTGCAGAGAATAATTCCAAGGTGAAGCTGTACGCCGCGCTTAAGGACGGCGATACCTACAAAGGATTCATCCTTGAAGTGAACGGGAAAAAGCAACACTTCAACTGGACGGTATCCAGAGACTACTCGCATCCGCCTCAGCTCTTCTATGCTGATATAGATTCTGACGGCAAACCGGAGGCTACGGTTGTGTTCACCCTGGGAACCGGAACCTCGCTGGTTGCACAGGAGGTTCATGTCGTGAAGCCGGAGCAGGGGAAGGAGCTCTCCGTGCCTGCTGCGGACGAGGCCGCCCGCGCAGCAGTCTCATCCAGTATTGTGCTGGATCAAAAGGACGTCCTGCTGAAGCTTGAGCTTACAGGACTCAAGCCGTCCAAGATGACGCTCAGAATTCCCGGCCGCGCCGGAGACGGCCTGAAGTATTTCGGCAGCAAAGCGGCTATTGGCGCAGTGACCTACTACTCAGTAGAGAATAACAAACTGCTTGCGGACACCAGCTTAATGGTCGGCATGACCGAGAGTGTCGGTACCCTGAAGCTGGAATATAAGGCAGGCAAGACGGGGATGGAGCTGGGGTCTATTGCTTTTGAGCCGGATGAACGCGGTGAAGCCATTTTGGAGAAATAAGAAGGTTGCCGGGGAAGGAGCTTAGCCATGATTGATGCCCATATTCATCTAGACCAATATGAGGATCACGTAGTGTCCTCGCTGCTGGAGGGACTGCCAGAGCAGGGCATAGAGTCGCTGATAGCCGTCTCGATGAATCTCGCTTCGAGCAAGCGAACTCTGGAGTTAGCAGCCAGCTATCCGGGCCTCGTGAAGCCTGCGTATGGCTTCCATCCAGAGCAGGCGCTGCCTGCGGAGAAAGAACTGAACGTGCTACTGAAATGGATTACAGACCATGCTGGAAGTATGGCCGCTATTGGTGAAATCGGCCTTCCCTACTACTCCCGGACCGAGGCTGTGGAGCGTGGCGAAGCTTGGGATATGGCACCCTATATTCAGCTTCTGGACAGACTTCTTGGACTGGCTGCACGTTTGGGCAAGCCTGTAGTACTACATGCCGTCTATGAGGATGCGTGGACCGTATGCGATCTGCTGGAGCAGCATGGCCTTACGCAGGCCCATTTCCACTGGTTCAAGGGCCCCGCCGCTACCGTTGACCGGATGATTAGCCACGGTTACTACATTTCCTTCACTCCCGACATCCTCTACGAACCGGAGATTCAGGAGCTGGCACGCCGCTATCCGCCGGAGCTGGTCATGGCAGAGACGGACGGCCCGTGGCCGTTTGAAGGACCGTTCGCCGGGCGCACCACCCATCCGGCTATGGTCCATGACGTTGCTGCCGCCTGGGGGGCGCTGCATGGATATTCCGTTCCAGAGGCCCAGGCCCTGCTGACGGCCAACACAAAACGATTCTATGGGCTATAGGGTTAGCAGTTCCACTTAAATACAGCACCAGACTTAAATCTGTTAAGGTACAAACTAAGCTATATACTTAAGTGCATTCCGTACAACTAAAACGTTTGATTCACTGCCAAATATACGTTTAGTTGTATTTCATACATTTAAAATAGCTCATTATCGGAGATCTCGCCCACTCGGGCAGATTTAGTTGTACAAACTACAGTTAGAAGAGCAAATCCTTCCTTTTGACTGTTTTTAAATGTACATAATACAACTAGCCCTGAATGTTAGCTTCGACCAAACTAATCCAATTTCCCTTAGGGCCCGTAACGCTGGTCCCGATAATCAATTAACAGCTGCTGCATTTTTTCCACCGTGCCGTCTTGATGAGGAACATGGATGGATACGGTCAAATTTGAGTCGTTCAAATACTGAAACGATACAAGATCGAAATTCAATTTCCCGAGATTCGGACAATGCAGCGTCTTCGGAGCATCTATGGCATCGAGAATCTCATGAGAGTCCCAAAATTCACGAAACTCACTGCTAACCTTGGACAGTGCCTCGAACTGCTCAGACCACCAAGGGTCTTCGCCGTGACGGGCGTACCCGGCATGGAAAGTAGCAACGATTCGCCTGGCATGCATTTCCCATTGCTCTCCCTTAACGTAGCGGAAACGGGCAGAAGTAAACGTCATCCAGACAAAATTCCGTTCACGCTCCGACATAGCCGCGAGATCCCCATTCATTGCACAGTAGGCTTCATTCCAGGCAATGATATTCATATGCGCATCCATGACATTCGAAGGTGACAGGGTTTGGCTATCCAAAAAACGTTGAAGTTCCGCTGTTACCTTGGAGGGTTGATGAGTATTGATCAAGGGAAATTGCTTTCGAGCCAGATGGTACAGATGCCTGCGTTCTGCTTCATCTAACCGAAGCACTTCTGATATTCGGTCAAGTACCTCAGCGGATACGTTAATAGGACGCCCTTGTTCCAAGTAGGTGTACCAGTCCAATCCTACATCTGCCAGCTGGGCTACCTCGCTTCGGCGAAGTCCAGGTGTACGTCTGCGTCCGGTTTCCGGCAAACCCGCTTGCTTAGGAGTCATTCGTTCACGGCGTAAGCGCAAAAAACGAGACAATTCCTCGTAACGGTCCAATCTGTCCGCCATAATCTCCTCATGCCTCCTATCTATTCTTGAATGTAGGATTTCCAATCCTACGATAACCAGATATCTCCCTAACCTCGTTAGGCTCATGTACACTAGTCTATGTCTTCCATAGGAGAAGAGCAAGAATGGTTAGGACAAGTTGATATTAGTTTTGGGGGGATTAAGATGTTTGAGCATATGGTGCTATTGAAATTCAAGCCTGATGTTTCTATTGCAGAGCAAGAAGACGCTGTTAGGCGCGCGCAGAACTTTAAGGGGGAAATTCCAGGTATCGTAGATCTTAGCGCGGGGATTAACGTGACTGAGGAAATCGAGCACACCCAGGGGTTCACGCTGGGGATCAGAGTTACTTTTGAGAATCAGCAAGCTTGCCGTGAATATATTCAACACCCGCTACATCAAAATTTATTGCAATCCATAGGCCCATTTGTTGATGGAATCATCGTTATTGATTATCCGTTTGCGGCCAGTTGATCACGAAAAGCTAAAGAGGCAGCCACCACATTGGTCGGCTGCCTTCTTGAGATTATTATTGAGTATCATTCAGCTTCGGCTGTTTCAAACCCTTTATAACATTGTGGAATCACCTCGGACTCTACTCAGCTTAAAGCGACATCCGCCGGACCGACACTTCATCTTCTCCGAACTCCATGACATAAATATCCGGCTTGGTCGTCTGTAGTAAGAAGTCCAGACCGTATCCCGGGGCAAAATGGCCCATCATCAAGGACATCACCATGCCGTGGGTTCCGATGACCACCCGCTCCCCTGCATGGGTCCGCAGGATTTCCTGTAGTGCCTTCACAGCACGTGCCTGGCACTCCCGGTTCGATTCCCCGCCCGGCAGGGCATAATCGGGATCGGTGTACATCTTCTGGAGTTCATCGTATAAGCCTTCGTCGGATAGCTGCTGGTTGCCCTCCATCCAGACCTTTTCTCTAAGATCATCGATCAGAATGATTTCCTGCTCCAGTTGATCCGCCAAATCCGCAATCGTATCGACCGCCCGGATATACGGGCTGCTGTACAACACATCTATCCCTTCATCCTTCAGGCATTCCGTGACCTGCAGGGCATCCTCCTCCCCCTTGGGCGACAGGCCGCGCGTCCATTCATCCACCCCGGTACGGAGCGAGTCTCCGTGCCTTACCATGTAGATATAAGTTGTCATAAGCTCCTCCTAATCGTACATACAGAAATTAGTGATCCGTTAACCTTCTTAGCTACTCTCTACCGCTGGCTGAGCGGCTTTCGCTGTAGACCTCGCCACCGGCCAGAGCTGCCGTCTGAACGCCACACCCATCAGACCCAGGAGCAGCTGCAGTAAGCCAATGTTAACAAAAATGCGGGCCGGACCTGCATATTGCACAAGCACGCCGCCCAGCAAAGGTGCCACAATGAGTACCGTGCTGAGGACGGTGTTCTGAATGCCGAAGATGCGGCCGGTCATGTGCGGCGGGGTTTCTTTTTGCAGACAGTAATTGAAGGTAATCATGAATACCCCGTTGCCGATCCCCAGCACAAACCCGATCAGCAGCACCCAAATCATAGATGCCCCTGGCTGAAGCATACCCAGCGCCGCAATTGATCCGCCGATCAGGACATACCCAGATCCCAGCTTCCAGCCATAACCGGCTTCCAATTTCAGCTTGTTCAGGATTAGGATGATGAGCACAGCTCCAGCTCCGGTAGCAGCTACCATCCAGCCGAGGAGGGATTCCCGGTCTGGTGCGAATACCCGGAACAGGCTGGTGAATTGAAAGTCGACGACCTGAATCACTAACGACCCGGCAAGCCCGAACAGCATCGTATTCAGCAGCAGCCGGCTGCGGAGCATGAAGCTCCAGCCTTCCCGCCACATGGTACGGAGCGGAATTTTGTTGTCCGGCGCTTCCGGCTGCTTGCTGTCTTCTTCCTCCGTATGGATGTTTTTTACGGACAACAGCAGCAGATAAGAACAGCTGCGCAGCAAGGCATTGAGCAGGATGCACCACTGCGGCGTAAGGAAGGCGAGCGCCAGACCTCCGAGCAGCGGACCGGCGATTTTGGAGCCTTGGTTGACCAGTCCGTTGAGTGACGAGGCATGCAGCAGCTGGTCCTCTCTCACAAGACTGCGGGTCAATGACTGCTGGGCCGGCATATTCAGCGTGGACAGCGCGGAGCGCAGGGCCAGCAGCGGCAGCAGCCAGACCATGCTCGGTGCGAACAGCACCAGCAGGGTCAAGAGCGCTGTCAGCAGGTCGCAGATGCGCATCAGCTTCAGCTTGTTCAGCCGGTCGGCGGCTACCCCGGCAATCGAGCCGAGCAGAATACTCGGCAGCGCCAGCGCTACCGGAATGAGGGCCAGCATCAGCGGCCCGGCCTGCCAGCGGTAACCGACCAGCACCTGAATCGCCAGTGCATCGAACCAGTCGCCGAAGCTCGCTGTGGCAAAAGCGCTGTACACCCGCATATACGTTTTGTTATGAAGCAGACTGTTTCCCTGCTTGGTTGATCGTTCCATCTGACACTCCTCCAGGTTACCTAAGATCGTAGATGAAGCTCCATCTATGATTCTAAAGTAACGGAGAATTGTCAGAGAATTATCATGGGGTCTCCAGCAGCGGCAGCAGGATGCGCTCCAGAGTGTGTTCCAGTCTGTCCAGGCCACAAGCTTCAAGCTCGGCCGCAAACAGGCTACTATACTTTCGGTCCAAGGCACTTCCGGTCAGGAACATCCGGCTAAAATGATGAATCTTGTACAGTGCATAGAAGCGCAGCGGCACGAATCCCGACATATCCAGCACCTGCAATCCCTCATTGATGAGCCGCTCCCCCTCTGCCCACTGTTCACGGCGCAGCTTCCAGAGTCCCTTCACTACCTTGTAGTTGCCAATCTCCCGCAAAAAGGGCTTGTCCTGCAAAATCCGGCTGACGGCTTCATCCATCCGTTCCAGCTCTTCATCGCAAGCTCCCGCTGAGAGATGGATGAACAGCTCTGTAATTACCGTGACCGGGATGAAATTCTCGAAGCCGGGTCCGGCGATCACCTGGTAGGAACGCTTCAGACGTTCCAATGCTTTTTCCGTCTGACCTGCAAGGGTGTACATGTCCAGCATCGTCAGAATCTCAAGCTCGGTTTGTTCTGGCGGGTTCAGCAGATTCCGCGCAATCAGGCGCTCGGCGTACGCCACCTTCTCCCTGGGATCACCAATGAAGAAGTAGAACAGATTGAGGTAAAAGAGCCGGTCCTTCAGCGGAATCTCGTCCGTGTGGACCAACCAATCCAAATCTCCCTGCACAAAATGAACAACCATAGAATAATGCGGGTCCAGCTCGTAGCCGAGGATGTCCTGCTGGCGGGCAAGAGTGAGCATGGAGTTCCCCTGACCGTAGACATGGAACTTCATGAACACCTCACGCATCGTGTCGCGCAGCTCCGGGTCATTCGTTGCCGGATTTACCGCTACGCCCGCAAGGCCGCCCGGAATTGCCAGACTGTACCCGAATCCGCGAATCGTCTTAATGTCAATCCCGCCCAGTAACCGCAGCTTCTTGCGCAGCCTGTAGATATGATCGTCAACGGTCCGCTCCACCGGATACTCCATGGGCCAGACTTTATCCAGCAGCTGCTCCCGGCTGAAGGTCCGCCCCCGGTTACGGTACAGAAACTGCAGCAGCGCGAACTCCTTGGGCAGCAGCTCTACCGTTAATCCTCCGGCGGATACCTTATATTCACTTCCGTTCAACTCCAGATGCATGGCGGTGCCTCTTTTCTTCTTCTGCTAATGAATCCACAAGTCGATTATATCAGCTTGCACTTGCTTGCACGATATCCCACTCACCCTCTCACTGGCCTATTGTATTCGATTCACAAAAAATCCCCCTACAGTTGCCGCTGTAAGGGGATTTCTCATTACAATATTGATGTGACTACAGTCGCTCTAATCGGCCCACCTGTTGACGCGAGGCTAGCCTGCCATATTATTAATGGAGTCCTGCTCCGAGAACACCGAGATATGATCTACCGTTCCTGTTGATTCCGGGATGATGAATTTGAGCTGATACTGCTTGTTGGCCTGATAAATATAGATATTATGCTCGCCATTCACGGTAGTAGCATCCGGCTTGCCGAGGACTTCTTCAATCTGCTTCAGTGTCAGGTTACGCAGGTCCGGGGCGCTGGAGCGCACATCAAAAATCTTCATACCCTTGTTAAAACCAAACACCACACTCTTCTTGGAGTAGGTGGAATAGACTCCCTTGCCTGCCGATTCCTTGAGGTCCGGCTCTCCCCACGCGGCTTCCACCTCATCAATAAGTCCGGTGTGTGCAGCATATTCGACGCCGGGCACCTTGCCCTGCTTAGCAAGCTCCAGCAGCTCCTTCAGCTGCTTGCTCCGTTCCTGCGGGGTGGCTCGAGCTACGGTATCTGCTTCAGCCCCTGCAACCTCAGTAACCGTAGACTCTGTTGAGGCTCCCGCTGCGGCTTCAGAGTCAGCAGTTACAGGCTCTGCGCCCGCAGCAGCGCCGTCATCTGTACCGGATTCGCTTACCTGCGCACCTTCTGCTGCCGATGAAGCGCTATCCCCTGGCTGTACAGTTGCTGTAGCCGCAGCCGTATTGTTAAGCGATGGTTCCGTTTTGCCGGAATTACAGGCTGTAAGGCTGAGCATCGCCCCAACGATAAGAATACCTGTGATTGTTCTAATTAATGTAGTCATGCTGCCATCTCCTTCGTTATGGGAACCATCCTCTTTTGTCTAAACTGTACCCTATGACGCAGGGGCTGTAACAAAGGTTGCAGGTGCAGACCTCCTGTTTCAGGTATTATACGCATTGCCTTATGCTATGAATTTCCCTGTCTGATAACGGTCCAGCGCCGTTTTGTTCACCACATAAGTTCGGGCCATCAGATCATGCAGCGCCCGCTTGCGCTGGGTGAATGCGACGAACAGGCAATCCACAATCACTACCCAGCCAAAAAACACATTTATATCGGCCGCAAGCGGACTCCAGTTCACGAGACTGCTTGGTATGGCAGATAACGCCTCCGTATTCAGACTCACAACCACTGCCAGGAAGCTGTTAACAATAATAAAACTATCCCTGATCAAAGCCTGCCGGAGCACCGGGTATCTTCCATTCTCATCAACGATTCTTGCCCCCAGAAGCAGCCTGCCCGGCGTCCCGCCGTATCGGACAACCATAAATATATTGAACACCATAAGCAGTGCAAACTGTATAAAAAGCGGGAACGCTGACCCTGCCGACTCTGCCGCCGGCACTGAAATCCTGGTCAGTAAATAGGTAGGAAGAATAAGAATAAGTGAGTCAATGATATTAATCAGCACTCTTTTCCAAAAGCCTACAAATTCGTATAAATTAAGTTCTTCCTCAATCCACGGCTCCATACTTTCACCCCTTACGCAAAAGTAGTCTCATCATTCATGTTAATCACTCGTTTCCCGCACACTCTTCCCCTGCACATACCTGCCCACATGCTGCAAAATCTCATGATTCTGCTGCACGATGATCCGCTTAGCCTGATACTGTTCGGTTAATGCCATGATCGCAGGAATCCCCTCTCTCCTGAAGCTGCGGTTCCATTCCAGCAGCATCACCCGGAGATACTTGAACGACTGCTTATAATTCCCTTGCTCCAGCCCCAGCCTGGTCTTCATGAACCTGCTGATGACCCGGGCATCCTGTACATAAGGCTTAGGCCGAATCAGAAAAATCAGATCCGCTTGCCGGAAGCTTTCGGTTCCCCACTGGTAATGTACGCCCTCTATGATCCATGACTCCGCATCCATAGCTTCCGCGAGCTTGCCATCCCGTACCTCCGGGGAGTTCTTGGTGTTGTCCCTGCGATCCCAGACAAAATTATCCGTTTCATAGCACGGAATTCCGTAACTTTGAGCTAATTTCCGGGCGATATACGTCTTCCCGCTCCCGCAGCCGCCTATAATACGTACTCTAATCTTCAGTCCCTCCCCTGGAAGATCAAGAATATAACAAATCTCTCTCATATTACTATTCTCTATGTATCCTGTCACTCTACTCCACCCGGTTAAACACTGAAGCCAGCCCATCAATAATCGATCGGCTGGCTTCTGGAGCCGCAGTATACGGCGGCATCTTGGTTGGATAATCTGGCCTTGTGCAGCCACTACTACTTTACAGCTTCACTGCTCCCTCTTTAGCATTCCAGGTGAACGGCAGGCCGAACAACGGCGTTAAGCTGCCCAGCGGAATGTACAGGCGGCCGTCTACACTTTTGGAGGCTAGCATCTCTACTGTTTTGCCGTTCACTTTGGCCTTCGTGCTAAGCGGCTTGTGAACTGCTGTCTTCTTGCCGATTGTGATGATAAGCGCTCCGGTTCCCGCCTCCTGCATCAGGCTTCCGCCCAGCAGCTTCACGGATTCACTCAGTGGAATGTATACCCGCGAATCCTCCAGCAGGAAGGAATTCTTCACCGGCAGCTTCTCCCCGCCCTTGACAAAAGCTCCCGCAATCATCGTAGATCCCAGACGGTAGCCGTTCTTCTCGGCAATGGCCGCCATCTCTAGCCCGGAGGTTGTAATGATGACCCGGGTGTTCTTCGCAATCTTCGGATACAGCCAGTGAATATCGTCATTGTGCATGCGGATGCATCCGGCGCTGACATATTTACCGATAGAAGATTCATTGTTGTTACCGTGAATGGCGTAGGTGGTGCCGTAAGTGTCATTGACCTCCAGCCCCAGCCAGCGGTCCCCCAGCGGATTGGCCGGATCGCCTCCGGGAATCTTCTCCTTGTAGTAGGGTCTGTTTTTGATTTTGACCACCATCTTGAAGCTGCCTTCAGGCGTCAGGCTTTTCGTTTTGCCGGTAGCGACCGGAAAAATCTTCACCAGCTTGCCATCGCTGTAATACGCCAGTTTGTTCGTTTTTTTGTTCACAATGATCAGATCTGAGGAAGACGATGCCGCCGCAGCCGATCCTGTGAAGCATGCGGTCAAAAGCATTACAAATACCAGTATTAGTGCGATGCTTTTGGGAAAATACGTTTGAATCCGGCTTACCTGTTCACGCTGACTCATAGTTGCCCCACCTCCAGGTTATGGATGATTCTGGATTGTCTTTTCTACATAGACGTTCATTTGCCGCAATAGTTGCAGAGCAGCCTGTACCTATTCTTATCAACTCGTCCTGCCCGGAGTGACGCAACGTTTGCAATATTGTAACCGTTCTGGGCGGAAGCGCCTCCCTTGCACACCGAAGCATGAATATTCGCCAGCGCCATCAGAGATAATAAGCCCGCATGACCATAACACCCATCTCAAGGAGGCCAACTATTTTGAATACCAACTCATCTGCACAGATCCGGGAATGCGAGCAAATCGTTCAGCAGCTGATGGCACAGACCCAGCAGGGAACGCAGAATTACCAGCAGCTTCTTCAGCAGGAGCAGCAGGATGCCGCCAAGCTCCAGGAGCTTAGCCAGCATAACAGCAAGGCCATTCAGATGATCCAGCAGGCGCTGCAGGGCCATCAGACCGCGATGCAGCAGCTACAGCAGATCTCGCAGTCGGTCAGATCGATGGAGCAGTTCCCGCAGACTTCCGGCTTCAATACCCATACAAGCATTCCAAGCTTCAATTCGGGGAACCAGATGGGACTAATGCATTCTATGGGACAGAACCAGCCAATGGGCCAGAGCCACAATACAGGAATGGGAGGGTATAACTCCTCCTTCAGCCCGTCCTTCACTTCAAACAGCCAGCCGGTGAACTCACTGCATAGCCCGATCAACGCGGGGATTAACCACCAGCCGATGCATACGCCAATGCAGACACAGATGTCCGCAGGCTCCTCTTATAACGCTCCAATGAACCAGGGACGAAGCTTCCAGTAGGAAGAGCGGGGAGCATAGGCAGCTTCGCTTGAACGGCTGTTTTGTATGCTAAAAAGGGTTCTCTCAGACCGCAGCAGCGGAAGCTGAGAGAACCCTTTTGGCGTACCCGCCACGCCATGAACGGTCCGCGCCTCGTCTAGACTACCAGCCTGCCGGTCTTCTCCGCGAGCCCAACCGTCGCTTCCACCCCGGAGTTGAACTCCAGATAATCGCTCTCTACTCCGTCGCTGAAGATCACGCCATCCTCTGGCATCTGCGACGTAATGCGCAGCGGCAGACTGCTGCTGATTCTCCCGAATACCAGCTCTGCTGAAGTCGTCCGGCTTGGAAAAGGCTCCCGCACAGTGAAATACAGCTCGGGATGATTCCAGGCCAGCCCGCTGCCCGCACTGACTGCAGCAACCTCCGCAGACACCCGGGCTGTCCGTTCAGCAGCTGAATCCTGCATTTGTGCGGCACGGCTGACGATACCTGCGGCTCCGGCGAGCACACTCTTGAGCCAGCCCGTGGAGCCCAGACCGGTCGAGACAATGATGCCGCTGGAGGATTGCTGCTCCAGCTGCCCGTTCAGCTCCAGCTGATACCGGGCTGAGACATGGGTCCGGCGGCCGATGAACAGATCGTTCACCCCGTACAGGCTCTGGCCGTCATTCAGCTCCACCTTGGCAAGGGTAACCTCACGGACCTGGCGCTGGGCGCGCAGCACCTCACTCACCACTTGCCGCACCTCCTTGACTCTGAAGGGCAGCAGCACGCCATCCCAGCGCAGCGGGTCAGGATTCACTCCGATCAGCGGCTGCTCCTGAAGGTATTTCAGCGTATTGGCGACCAGACCGTCCTGGCCCAGGACCACTACGGTATCCTTAGCCCCGAAGATGAAATTCGGCACATGCTGCCGCTCCAGCACCTGGAGCCGGCCGATGGCGCTGAGCTCGGTTACTGCGGTCTCCACCGCTTTGCGGTATTGGAAATCCTCGCTTAAGTAGTCGCTGAAATCGGCTCCCAGCCGTTCAATATAGAACTGGGCCTGCTGGATTGTGTTGTAGCGGACCACCAGCTCCTCCAGGCGTGTCTTGCGCTTGATCAGTATGATTTTGTTCTCCGAACCCCGGCTGCTCATCGTCCGTTACCTCCTCTGTCTGCTCCGGCTCCACCTCCTGCCGAGCCGGCCATGATTCCTTGCAGCAGATCCGGTGTAATGTTAAGCTGGCCGATCTTCCCGGCATTCACCGCTAGCTCCTGGAAGGCGATGGCGATCAGCTTATCCGGGTTCATGCCGACATTCGTCAGCGCCTGCAGGACGTTAGGCGATACATTTTGCAGCGAATTCATTACCGCCGTCAGCTCGTAAGCCTTGGCATCCGCTTCGGCTCTCTTATTCGCTATGGCCAGCTCAATCAGCGCCTGCTTCTTCTCCTCCAGCTCCGTATCAAAAATCAGCTGCTCTTCCTTCATCTCATTCTGCTTCTGCTTCGCTGACCGGTCAGAATCAAGCAGCGCCTCACGCATCTGTCTCTTCTTCGTCTGAACGGCGATCTCCGTATTCAGCTCATTCTCCTTCACCCGCCGCTCCTGCTCAATCGAAGCATTGCGCCGCTCATATAGCGCGTTATCCGCGCTGCGGAGCATCTCCTCCCTGGCCTGCGCTTCCAGGGCCCGCAGCGTCTCCTTATTCGGTACAATCGCCAGAATGGACAGGCCCATCAGCTCAATGCCCAGCTTCTCAATCTCCGCACTCTGGCCGATTTCATGGGTAATCATCTTGGCAAGACGTTCACTCGACTGGATAGCCTCCTTCAGCGGGAGCTGCCCGAGCTGCTTCTTGGTCAGGACCTTGGCGATATTAATTACCCGCTGGGCCAGCTTGTGCGGATCGTCGGAGAGATAGGTGTTCTTTTTGAGATTATAGGTGTAGTTGAGGATCTGGGTGGTCTTGCGGTAATCAACAATCCGGTAGGTCAGCTGCCCCTGGACGGTTACCGTCTGATAGTCCGCCGTAATTTCCTCGAACATGAATGGAACATCGATCGAGGAGACAGGCACGACAACCACCGAAGTTGTCGGCGCATAATAATGAAAAGAAAGCCCGACCCCTTCACGCACTACCTTGCCATTCTTCACCTTGAGCACATAATCACTAGGCTGAAATTTCACGAACCGGAATCCAAACATGGTCATTACCTCCTAGGGGTTGTATTCTGAGTCATCTGTTGAGCAAAGGTGAACTCAGTTATTAATTAATTGTTATTATTAATTTGTTATTAACAACATCATAGCAGACCTCCTTGATATTATCAATATGTTATTAACAAAACAAGCAAAAAAATATTGTACAAATTCAAATCCTGCCTCGTGTTTTGTCCATTGAGTAACAACTGGCTATAATTTATGATGGTCTAAACGATAATGATTATCATTATTGGTAATCACAATACCTTTGGGAGGCATACATACAATGAACAAGACTCGACAACCCTTCGCTATCCTGGGCATGCTCTTCCTGATGGGCACTTTACTGCTCGCCTGCAGCAGCAATAAGAATAATCAGGAGAGTAGTGCAGCAACCACCGCACCTGACGCGCAAACCACTGCTGAAGCTGCAGCTACTACCCGTTCACACACGGATTACAAAGGCCATACGGCAGAGATTCCAGTGAATCCGCAGCGGATTATCTATTCCGGAGAAACGTATGGCGATCTGCTGGCACTTGGTGTACAAGCCATCGGCTATCCGCTCTCCATGGGGCAGGGCCAGGTCTTCGAGGACAAGCTGACCGGAATTGCAGATGTCGGGTTCCCGATCAATCTGGAGAAGACGCTGGAGCTTCAGCCCGATCTGATTATCTACGCCGGTATTGATGAAGCTGATTACGACGCTCTCTCCAAAATCGCTCCAACGATTATCTTCGATACCTTCGCCCCCCTGAAGGAGCGGATGCTGGATATTGGAGATATTTTAGGCAAGAAGCAGGAAGCGGAGGCTTGGCTGGCCCAGTATCAGGCGAAGGAGGATGCGATGTGGGCCCAGCTTAAGGCTTCAGGGATAAAGGACGGTGAGACCGCTTCGGTCTTCACTTATTATCCGGGGGACCGGCTGTTCGTAATGGCAACAACGGGCCTCTCGCAGGTACTGTACGGAGAGCAAGGCTTCAAGCCTACCCCGGCTATTCAAAAGGTGCTGGATGCCGATATGGGCTTCCAGGAAATCTCGCTGGAAGTGCTCCGGGAATACGCCGGAGATCGTATCTTCCTGCTGACTCCGGTAGCAGACGAAGCCAAGCAATCGACCGGCAATCTGCTGAAGAGCGCGGTGTGGAACAGCCTGCCTGCCGTTAAGAACGGCTACGTCTACACGCAGGACATCACGAAGACCTCCAGTGATGCTACCACCAGAGAGTGGCTGCTCGGCGAGATTCCTACCATGCTGGGCAAGCAATAATTCCGGGGCAGACAGACTGAAAAGCAGCTTATCAACGCCTGTTGATAAGCTGCTTTATTTTATATACAATATTGTTTATTGATAATCGTTCTCAATATAATTCAATTCTAAGCTGTCTGAAAGGAGTGCCTGCCTTGCGCGAGCCTGACCACGACCACCTGCCTGCACTCCCGTCCGCCCCTCTCCGTTCCCTGCTGTTTCAATTCAGGAGCATTGAACTGGTGATGCAGAGCGCTGACACTATATCGGCTGTGCAGACAGCGGAGCAGCATACGCTACTGCTGTTTACGGGCGGGCGCGGTGAACTCGGAATCACTGAGCAGACCTCACTCTCTGTGCATGCGGACAAGTGCTGCCTGCTGCCTCCCGGAACCTCATACAGTCTGGATAACCGGGAGCTGACGCTTTATTTTTATGTGTTGACTTTTGCCGCTTTGACTACAGAGGATTCCCCTGCGTTCTACGTAGATGAACTGCTCCCGGGGCAAAAAGAGCTGATTGTCCACCCCTTCACCAGAGTGATCCGGCTGGCGGAAGAGCTGCTTGCGCATCATAATGGCAGGGATGAGCTCCAGCATGTCAGACAACAGCTCCAATTCCAAGAGCTGCTGCTCCTGCTGCTTGAACAGAACTACTCCACCCGCCAGCTGCCAAGTCCGGCGCAATCGGTGGAGAGTACGATACACTTCATGCAGCAGCATTATAGGGAGAGTATCACGGTGAAGCAGCTCGCGGAGCTGGCCGGTGTCTCCCCCTGGCAATACACTCCGATCTTCCAGAAACTGACCGGACAGCGCCCGCTCGATTATCTGACGGATCTGCGCATTGGGCACTCGAAGACTTATCTGCTTGAAGCCGCCGAGCCGCTGCGCGAGATTGCCCTGCGGGTAGGCTTCTCCGACGAATACTACTTCAGCCGCCGCTTCCGGCAGAAGACGGGAATGACTCCCGGGCAATATGCCCGGTCGCAGCAACGCCGGATTACGGTCACGGACTGGACCGGACATTCGGTGGACATCCCTGAGCGTCCGAAGCGTGTTGTCTACCACGGGGAGACACTGGGCGATGTGCTGGCGCTGGGGGTGAAGCCTGTCGGCGGTGACGAAGCGTTCGCCCGGGGCAGTGTCTATAGCCACCGGGTCAAGCGCTTAGCCAATGTCGGATTTCCGCTGGACCCGCAGCTGACCCGGTCCATCCGGCCTGACCTGATTATCCTCGCAAGCCCGGATGAACAGATCTACCGGGGTGTATCCGGCATTGCCCCAACACTCACCTTCGACTCCTTCGCACCGCTGGAGCAGCGGCTGCGGATTCTTGGAGAGTGGCTCGGGAAGCAGCGCGAAGCTGAGGTCTGGCTGCAAGCCTATCATGCCAAGAACGCAGCCATGTGGCAGCATCTGTACGCCGGGGGACTCTTGAAGGGTGAAACAGCTTCGGCGCTGTTCTATGACCATGGCAACCATCTATACGCCATGGGAATGACCGGCTTGTCCACGGCCTTGTATGCCCCTGGCGGCCTGCAGCCGACAGCGGAGATCAAGGACATTCTGGACAAGGATCTGGGGTTCCGCGAAGTGGACCCGGCGATGCTGCACAGCTACGCAGGGGACCGTGTCTTCATGCTGATTCCAGAACGGGAGGACTCCCGGGAGGCCATGGAGCAGCTGCTCCAGACGGAGCTCTGGAGCAGTCTGCCTGCCGTGGAGCAGGGCCATGCCTATATGCTGGATGGAGCCAAATGGAATTCCGGCGATGCGCTGACCCGGGAGCGGCTGCTGACGCTGCTGCCCAGACTGCTGGGCCTCTAACAGGGCTTGAGAAGCGCACGGATGGCTTCAAGCCGCTCCGGGTCAATAGGCTTCAGCGGATCGCCCTCCTCCCGGACCGCCGATCCGAAGTGTACCCGGCGGACTCCGGTCCTTGTAACGAAATCCTTCAGATCTGCGGCATTCAGACCGCTGCCTGCCAGGATGGAGAGCGAAGAACCGGCAGACAGCCGTTCCAATACGGCGAGCCTTACCATACCGCCGGGTGTATTGGCCGCAGCAGTCCCGCCGGAGGTCAGGATATCGGTAATCTGCGGATACCGCTTCAAGACCTCAAGGGCTTCAAGCTGGTCCTGCACCTCGTCGAACGCACGGTGGAAGGTAACCTCCATCCCCCCTGCCCGCTCCAGCAGCCGATTCAGCAGTTCTTCATCTATTGTCCGGTCCTGGCGGAGCATGCCCATAACCAAAGACAGCCCGCCTACCCCGGCTATATGCCGGATATCGCGCAGCATGGTCTCCACATCGGGTGCGTCATACACGAAGGAGCGGGCGTGCGGTCTGACCATCACTCTCACAGGAATACTGACCTTCTCCCGGACCGCTTCGATCAGTCCCAGACTGGGCGTTAATCCGCCCTCCCGGATACCCGTGACCAGTTCAATCCGGTCAGCACCATAACGCTCTGCTATGACCGCATCATTTACTGTAGTTGCTATAACCTCTAACAGCATAAATTGCTACACTCCCCTTCTTAGTCGTAATCCTTATAAACCGCTCTACCCTTAGTATAAAGATAAACATTGTAAATAGCAGGAAGATTCCTGACTATGTCAGTACTAGACCTGCGACCAGGAATTTTCCCGCCTTTTGGAGAGTGTGTTCTCTGGATGAAGCCTCTATACTGAAGAAGTTGAAATTTGGAAATCCGGAATGGAGCGCCCTGAATGATAAGACAAAGTATACACGCGTGGAAAATGCTGATCCTCTCTCTGCCCAAAGGAATCATCGCCTTCGTAATTGCTGTTACAGGTATATGTGCAAGCCTGCCCTTGATTATTGTATGGGTAGGTCTGCCGCTGCTGGCCCTGACCTTGGCCTGGTGCCGCAGCATGATGTCCAGTGAACACAAAACAGTTGAAGCCTGGTCCAGCGGCAACAGCCGACGTGGAACAGGGCTGCATGCTGCCGCAGATCATGCTCCCGCCTTCCGCTGGGAGGGGCTGCGGGCATTAGGACACCAGCTCCGCGAAAGGGAGTCGTACCGGGGAATCCTGTACAGTCTCCTCCAGCTGCCCGCAGGTATTCTGGGGTTCACACTAGCACTGGTTCTGCCTGCGGTGGCCTTCAGTGCTCTTATGTCACCTGTGGCCCAGCGAATCAGTTCATCCGTATTCTCCTATGATCTGAATATGCTGGACCCGGAGTTCTTCTTCTTCCTGTCCGGCACAACCTCAGATGAACGCTCGTGGATTCTATGCGGAACCGGATTTGTACTGCTGCTGATTCTGCCGCTGCTGCTTGTGGGTCTTGGACGTCTGTACGCGGCCTGGATCAACGCAGTTTCAGGAACACCTGTGAATTCCGCCAGTACCCCGCTTGAAGTCATACATACCTGATCTCTTCCCGCATATCTATTAATAGTTCACTTGCCAAAGCTTACGAAGCGGGTTGTGCCCGAAGTGATTGCAGGAAGGGCAGCCCGCACAACCTTGTGAGGAGGCGGTT
This sequence comes from Paenibacillus sp. FSL R7-277, assembly GCF_000517965.1. Classification (NCBI taxonomy): domain Bacteria; kingdom Bacillati; phylum Bacillota; class Bacilli; order Caryophanales; family Paenibacillaceae; genus Paenibacillus; species Paenibacillus sp. FSL R7-277. The sequence continues at coordinate 161,624 of NZ_ASPX01000010.1, read as the reverse complement.
CAGTGCTCATGATCCTGGTGTATCTGTTTGCTGTGCTTGGCGTGTCTCTCCTGCTGTTGGCTGCGGTTCTTCAGTACAGACTCTCCCGTCCCAGGGCTGCGGGCCATAGCGGGGCTACCCATGCCCTGTCCGCCTTCAGCCTGAAATTCCCCCAGCGGTTCATAACTCCAGACGAATCCCATCTGATTGCCCTGGACGAAGAAGGCCAGGCGCTCGCCATCGGGCTGCTGCATCCGGGGAAGCCGGAGCCGGCGACAGCCACCCTGTATACGTTCGATGCCATCCTTGGAGCAGAGATTGTCGAGAATGCTCTGACTCTCAGCAAGGTAAGCAAGACCAGCCGGATTACCACCAGTGCACCGAGAATACGGGCAGGTGCCGCCGCAAGCTATGAATTCACAGAGCCTGTCCAGGGCGGCAGTCCTGCCGAAGAGATCCGCGAGCTGACGCTCAGAATCTATTTTAGCAGCGCAGATACGCCTGTGGTATCCATTCCTTTTCTCCCGGCGCGCCTGCCGGCCCGCAAAACAGATCTTCAATATTCCGCAGCCTTCCTGGAGGCGCAGCAGGTACATGAGAGAATCCGCGACATCGTCTCTGCATAAGGGAAGCCTTAGCCTTCAGAACTCGCAATTACCGGACAACCGCTGTAAAATCCTCCAGAGCCCTCCCCTGTCTCAGCTTATCAATAATTGTAAGCAGGAAGCTCTCCGCGAGGCTGCCTGGTAATATGGCGTCCGCAGCTTCATCCAGGGTGAACCAGGCTGCGTGGTCCAGCTCGTCGCTCATGGCACTCAGGTCCTCCGTGTCAGCCACACTAATGTAATTGAGCATTAATGTATTAGACGGGGCGAAATACTGGCTGCGCATATATTCATAAGCAATTACCTCAAGCCCCGCTTCTTCCTTCACTTCACGGATCAGGGCCGCTTCGGCGTTCTCTCCCTTATTCACGTACCCGGCGAGCAGAATGTAATCCTTGCGCTTATACTGCTGTATAAGCAGGATTCTATCGAGTCCCCGGTTCAGTACGGCTGTACTCATCGCTGTGCTGAACACAGGGAATCTGAAGACGGCGCATGAATCACAGTAGGGTACCTCACCTTCTCCATTGCATTCCTTCATTACCAAGCGTCTTCCGCATTCCAGACAAAACTTCAAGCTTTATCGCTTCTTTCTGTAGGTAGTATAGTTGTTGTCTATTCTAAGCGATTGCTTCCGAACGTACCACGGTAAAATTCAAGAAACCCGTCCTTTATAGAACAGGGGACAGGGTTTCTTGACGTGATGTGGAATATACTATAAGGGGCCCGGACACTACGGGCTGCATTACATCATAGAAATGGAGGGAACTACTCGACATGAACATCATTAATTTCGCGCATCGCGGCGCATCCGCAGCCGCCCCGGAGAACACAATGGCGGCCTTCCGCAAGGGTCTAGAGCTTGGTGCAACCGGCATTGAGACCGACGTACAAATGACCAGTGACGGAGCAGTAGTAGTGATCCATGATGAGAGTCTTAACCGCACCACTTCAGGCAGCGGTTATGTGAAGGATAAGACGCTTCGTGAGGTGCTGGAGGTGGACGCAGGCTCCTGGTTCAGCCCTGAGTTCGCAGGAGAACGGATTCCGACACTGGACGAGCTGCTGGATCTGCTGCAGGGCCGGGAGACGATTCTGAATATAGAGCTGAAGAACGGGACCTTCCTCTATCCCGGCATGGAAGAGAAGGTAATCGCCGCTGTCCGGGAGCAGGGTATGAGTGAGCGGGTGGTAATCTCCAGCTTCAATCATTATTCCCTGGCCTACTGCAAGTCGCTGGCACCGGAGATCCGTACGGGTATTCTCTACGGCGAGGGGCTGTACCGTCCTTGGAATTACGCGGCTACCCTGCAGGCGGATGCACTGCATGCCCATCATTCCTCGGTCCTGCCGGAGTTCGTGAATGCTGCTGCGGAGAAAGGCATTGTCTATCATCCGTGGACGGTTAATGATCCCGAGCGGATGCAGGCTCTAATCGATGCTGAGGTGGCGGGGATCATTACCGATCATCCGGATGTTCTGGCCGGGCTGCTGGCTGCCAGAAGCGTCTGACTGATGTAACACGGCTGCGCTGTCCATAGGATGGCGCAGCCGCTATTGTCAAAAAAGCCCCACAAAGTGGGGCTTTAGACGAAATATTTATTGTGCCCTTGAGCTGCTGACCAGCTTCACGGAAGGAATACGGCTCTCCTGCTTGTATACGGCATAACGCCCGCTTCCCAGCTGCTTGGCACTGTACATAGCCGAATCCGCCTCCTGAAGCAGCTGCTTCGGGTCAATCCGGCCCTGGCTAATCGTCACGCCTACACTGGCGGACACGAATAATTCATGGCTCTCCAGCTTATAGGTCCGGGTGATGCGCTCCAGAACCTTAAGGGCAAGCTGCTCTGACTCCTTACGGCTGCAGCGTTTGGCGATAATGACGAATTCATCTCCGCCCACCCGGAAAATATGCCGCTTGCCTTTGCAGGTAAATTGCTGCAGGCTGGTTCCTACGGCCTCCAGTAAAAGATCCCCTGTATGATGGCCGAGGGTATCGTTAATCGATTTGAACCGGTTCAGGTCCAGATATAATACCGACAGCTGCTCGCTCAATTTGCAGTGATCCCAGAAATGATCCATTCCGTTCTTGTTCAGCAGGCCGGTAAGCGTATCCCGGTATGCCAACTCCTTGAGCTGGTCACGCTCTCCAAGGATCATGCGGATCCGCAGGAACAGATACAGAATACCGGCAAGTGTCAGCATGTACAGGAACAAAGAGATCAGCAGGCTTCTGCCTTCTGTAGTGAAGCCGGTTATGGCTCTTCTGCCCAGCAGATGCATGCCGCCAAGTCCGGCACTGATTACCAGCACCACAAGACTCGAGCGGACCGCCCGGGTTCTTTGCGTTTGTCTGGAGAAATCCTTTGTCAATCTGAGCGTGCTATATACGGTCAGGACCCCTATAAGTATGGATAGAATCGTCAGCATATAATTGCGGGCCTCTTCCACTAGTCTTACGCCCTCCTTCAGCCTATCAATGAATTTATGGTTTTATCGCTTTCAAGCGCTACTGTACAGGATCCGACTGAACATATTCTGAACAACTCCGGCAGGGGATGCTGGACATTAATACCCCCACCGGATCAGCACTAAGCATATTATCGGCAGGACCGGCGCTTTATTGTAATGAAATGCTCGGAAATATCCCGTCCTATCGGTCCATATGCTCCGCGCTGTTGTACAATTCACAGCTCCAGCTGTCATTCTCATTGACCAGGCAGGTGATAGAGGTGTTCTTCAGCAGCACGCTCACATCCAGGGAAGGCACAAGTCCGGCCAGCGTACTCCGCAGAATAGCCCCGTGGCTGACTACCAGCACATTGCTGCCGGGATGGCGGGCAGCAAGCTCTTCAATCGCCCGGACTCCCCGTTCGCGGGCCAGTTCCTGGCTCTCCAGCTTCAGATCCATCGTCTTCCACTGGCTGCCGAAGCGCTCGATCCGCTCGCTCTCTGTGGTTCCTTCAATCAATCCGCCGTTCATCTCCCGGATGTCCGGAAGGAGACCGGCCAGCGGGATGCCCAGCCTCCCGGCGATAGTCTCCGCCGTCTGTCTGGCCCGCAGCAGGTCGCTTGAATAGATATAATCCCACGCTTCGCCGCTAAGCCGCTCCGCAAGCACGCCGGCCTGCCGGAAGCCTTCCTCGTCCAGAGGATTATCCGTGTGGCCCTGGACCCGGCCCTCCTGATTCCAGCGAGTGCTGCCGTGCCGGATTAAGCCTATTCTTGTCATGATCGCTACCACCCTTATATGCAGATATTCTAATGTGTTCCCATTATAAACTAACCCGCTGCTGGATGCATGCTCCATTGACGGTAACGGAAGACGATTATATGATGGTAGCTCAAGTGCTGCATTCTGGGGCCTGTTCCAGAATCATCCTAACCTGCAGATCAACCTGCTATAAGCAAAGGAGATTTTGTGTATCATGAAAAAACTGCTCACCCTCTTTACCGCCTTCTGTCTGCTGGCTGTCCTTCTTCCAGCACTGCAATCCGGTGCCGCTGCGGCGCCGCAGGCCAAGCTTGCCGTATATGTGGACAAGGAGAATCACTCCTTCATCCCGGCCCGCTTCCTGAACGGCTTCGCCGGTATCCAGTCTGTGCTTACCGCTTCCGGCGGCCAGATTGAGATATCACGCGGCGAGAATTCCATTAGCTTCACTCCAGGCAAGCCCGGGGCTTCCGTCAACGGCAAGCCCGTTACCGCAAGTGTACGGCCCTTCAGTGAGAACGGGACTACCTACGTTCCCTTATCTCTTGTAAGCCAGACACTTGGCATACAGCTCCAGTGGAACAAGGAGGCCGGTTCACTTACGCTGACAAGCGGGGCTGAAACAGGCACCGCTGAGACAGCCACCCTGCCTGTACAGAACGGCAGCCTGATCAAAAGCGGATCGCCCGCTGTAGTAAGCGGACATCATACCTACAAGGTCGGCGGCCGCTCCTTCAGCGTCCAGACCGTCACGGTCTCCCTGCTGCATCCTTCAGTGAAGCTGGATGCCGTTCTGGCCGGGAATACCGTCGGCAAGACAGAAGCTCTTGCCAGCATCGCCAAGCGCAGCAATGCCGCTGCAGCGATCAACGGCACATTCTTCGCCGCCTATACTGACGGCGCCTTCAAGGTTCCTTACGGCTACATCATCAGCGGCGGGAAGATGCTGAAGAACAGCTCCGGAGATAAACGGGCTGTCTTCGCTTACGACAGTAATATGCTGGCTGAGCTGATTCCGGGCAGTGAATTCAAGGCACGCTTCGATTCCGGTTCCGTTCTCGGCGCACTCCAGGCGGGACCACGGCTGTTGGTCAACGGGAAAGTCGCGCTGAATGTGGCGGCCGAAGGCTTCCGGGACCCCAAAATCCTGACTGGCGGTGGCGCCCGCAGCGCATTGGGCATCACCCGCGATCATAAGCTGATTCTGCTCACCTCCGGAGGGGCAACTATTCCCCAGCTGGCGGAAATTATGAAGCAGGCCGGAGCCTACCAGGCGATGAACCTGGATGGCGGTGCCTCCAGCGGCCTGTACTATAACGGCAAGTACTTGACGACTCCGGGACGCCTGATCAGCAACGCGCTGGTCGTACAGACTAAATAATGCACCAAGCTTAGAATGTAAATCTTAAGTGTGTTGATGAAACTGCCTTTATGGAATGCTGCAAAGCTACCATTAAGGGGCAGTTTCTTTTTTTGATCCAGCGGCTCCTCAAGCGGGCTCAGTTCAGTCTGTAATCAGGCAGAATAAGGAATACGCCTATGGGGGATAATACACCAACACATCCAGATTTCAGCAGAAGGGAGCCCCCGAGATGCCTCAAGAGCCGAAGAAGAGCCGCCAGACTACCAAAGATCCTGTAGAAACCTCCGTGCCTGCACCGCTTCCGCTGAAGCTCTCCCTTGAGGATAATTTACAGGAGTTCAGCCGCCGGATCGGCAGCAGCTCGGATATTGTTATCCGCCATTATAAGAGTGAAGCCAAGCCTCCACTTACCCTTGCCTTCATTTATATTGACGGTCTGGTCAACGCAGATACGGTCAACCAGGCGGTGCTCCAGTCTTTGATGGAGAACAGCACGCTGAACGGAGATAGCATTACCACAGAAGCTGCCTTCAACCTAATCAAGGAGCACATTCTGCCGGTTGGGGGAGTGAAGGAGGCCCGGACCCTGGAGGTGCTGCTGCCCCTGCTTTTTGACGGCTATACCCTGATTCTGTTCGAGGGGCTTCAGGTCGCATTGGCCGCCGACACCTCCGGCTGGGAGAAAAGAAGCATTAATGAGCCGACCTCCCAGGGGGTTATCCGCGGGCCCAAGGAAGGCTTCACCGAGAGCCTGCGCACCGGGACCGCCATGCTGCGCCGCCGCCTGAAAACTGCTGATCTGCGGATTGAGGAATATACCATCGGACAGCGTACCGGAACCGGAATTGCCCTCGTCTATCTGAAGGGCCTCGCCAGTGAACAGGTGCTGACCGAAATCCGCCGCCGGCTGAACGCCATCAATACCGACGCCATTCTGGAGAGCAATTATATTGAAGAATTCATACAGGACGGCGGATTGACGCCTTTTCCCACCATTCAGAATACCGAACGTCCCGACGCCATGGCCGGGGGCATTCTGGAAGGCCAGGTGGGGATTGTCATTGACGGCACCCCCTTTGCCCTGCTGGCCCCGTCCACCTTCTTCAACTTTTTTCAATCCAGCGAGGATTACTACCAGCGGTATGATATTTCCTCCTTTCTGCGGCTGATCCGCTACGGTGCGTTCTTCGTCTCTATGCTGCTGCCTGCACTCTATATTGCCGTTACTACCTTTCACCAGGAGATGCTGCCGACCACGCTGCTGATCAGTCTGGCTGCCCAGCGGGAAGGCGTTCCGCTCCCCGCCTTCGCAGAGGCACTGCTGATGGAGCTGACCTTCGACGTCCTGCGTGAAGCGGGGGTACGTATGCCGCGGACCATCGGACCGGCTATCTCTATCGTCGGTGCGCTGGTGCTGGGGCAGGCTGCTGTTCAGGCCGGGCTGGTCTCGGCGGCGATGGTCATTGTGGTTTCTTTTACCGCCATCTCGAACTTCGTGATTCCGTCACTGGCCATCGCCAACTCCATCCGGCTGATCCGCTTCGTGATGATGTTCATCGCTGCCTCGCTCGGCCTGTTCGGCATTATGTCCTTCCTGATGGTGCTGCTGATTCACATGGCGGGCCTGCGCTCCTTTGGTGTGCCTTATCTGTCTCCGGTGGCGCCGATGATTCCGCGTTATCTGAAGGATATCTTCATCCGCGTTCCGCTATGGGGCATGAATATGCGTCCCAAGACCAATCTGGGCAAGGAGACCCGCAGACAATCACCGCACCAGAAGCCGCAGCCCGTTGACAACGCAGCTAATCCATCACCGCCACAGCCTAAGCCACAGGGAGAGGGTCCAGCATGAATGGAAAAATCGGCACCACCCAAGCCGCCATGCTTGTCGTCAATACCATCCTGCCGACGGCCACTGTCGTACTGCCTATCATTATCAGCACCTATGCAGAACAAGACGCTCCGCTGGCGATCATCATGTCTACTGTGGCGGGGCTGCTTATTGCGTGGATCGTAGGGGCGGTGATTCAGAGCAGCAACGGTGCACCTTTTCTGGAGTGGGTGGGGGAGAAAAGCTCCCCTGTAGCTGCAGTGATCCTGGGTCTGCTGATGCTCCAGTTCTACCTGGACACCACTGCAACCATCCTGCGGGAATTCGTCAATTTCCTGAAAGAAAACGTTCTGATCAACACCCCCATCACGGTGCTGGTCATACTCATTCTCTTCATCACTATCTATATGGTTAGGCAGGGCATTGAAGCGATCGCCAGAGTGAACAGTCTGGTGATTCTGCTCTATCTGTTCTTCGTACCGCTGTACCTGTTCGGGCTCTACAATGATCTGAATGTGCATCATCTGCTGCCCATGTTCGATCATAATCTGGCTGAAATCACCCTGGCGAGCCTGACACCGACAGCATGGATGTCTGAGGTGGCGGTGCTGCTGTTCCTGGCCCCTTACCTGCAATATCCGCAGCGGGCCAAGATTATCGGCTGGACAGGCCTACTGTTCGTTGCTGCACTGATGATGTTCTCCCTGATCACAGCCCTGATGGTCTTCGGCCCGGAATTCATTAAGCTCAGCAGCTACCCTGGCTTCGCTACCGTCAGTATCCTCCGGATCGGCCGGTTCATAGAGAAGCTGGACATTCTCTTCATCTCTTATTGGGTGCTGTCGATCTACCTTAAATTTGCGATCTTCCTGTTCGTCACGGTGGAGTGCTTCAAGCAGACCTTCCGGGTCAGCAGCAGCAGGCCCTTCATTGGCGCTCTGGGTCTGATCATTGCCCTGGAGTGCCTATTCTCCTGGCAAAGCTCTGCCAAGCTGAATGTCTATAACGAGGAAGGGCGGTTCGTGGTCTTCTTCCTGTTCAACGTGCTGGTGCCGTTGGGCGCCGTCTTGCTGAGCAGGGTACACAAGGCCCGATCTAAGCGGAAGGGGCTGGAGACATGATGAACAAACCGGGCAATCTGTTGCGCCTCCTGCTCACCTTCCCGCTTCTCACCCTCCTGCTCTCCGGCTGCTGGGATGACCGGGAGCTTAACGAGCTGGGCATTACCTCCGGCTCCGCCTACGACTGGGAGGATAATCAATGGAAGGCGACCTATCAGGTCATTAACCCCTCCTCAGGCGCCAGCGGGATGGGCAGCAGCGGAGGAGGCAGCACCAGCTCGCCGCCCTTCCTCACGTTCACCGTCAAGGGCCGGACGATTATGGAGGCCATTGAACGAACCAATCTGACCAGTACGCGGGAGATGTTCTTCTCCCACTCCCGGATTGCCGTAATCGGCGAGAGCCTGGCCAGGCACGGAATCAATCAGCTAATTGATATCTTCCTGCGCAAGCAGGATGCCAGAGAAACAGTGTATGTATTCATATCTGAGGGGGAGGCCGGTGTCATTCTGGATCAGCTGATGCAAATGACTAAGAATCAAGGGGCAGGCATCCAGCTTATGATTGAACAAGAATCACGGCTCTTGTCCTACTATCCGGGAATCCGCCTGTATGAGCTGGCAATGGCGCTGTCCTCCGAGTCCAAATGCGCGGTATTGCCGGAGATTCTGCTGACCGGCCCCCGGACGATGGATGAGACCAGTGAGACAGCGGTTACCGATCTGCCCTCGCGGTTGGCACTGGGAAGGCTGGGCGTCATTAAGGGGGACACGTTCGCGGGCTGGCTCAGCCAGAAGCAGGCGTTCGGGCTTTCTTTTCTGACCGATAACATTGATTCTGCCACCATCGCCTTCCCCTCCCGGCCGGCAACAAGCGACAAGCTGGATGCTTCATTCATCCTGCAGAATTCGGCCACCACCGTCCACCCTGTCTGGGACAAGGATCATTATGTGATGGAGGTTAACGTCAAGGGCAGCGGTGTGCTGACGGAGCTTGGCAGTGTCATGGATCTGAACGACCGCAAGGCGATCAGTGAAATGGAGGCCTCGCTGGAGCAGCGGGTGCTGGAGCTAATGAATAACGCCTGGGCGGAGGTCAAACGGCTGGGGGCAGACGTCACCGGATTTGCTGTGAGAGTACACCGGAGCGATCCGAAGCGCTGGAAGCAGATTGAGAAGGCGAAGAGCTGGGATAGCGTCTTTCAGGAGATCGAGCTCCGCCCGCAGGTCTCCATCGAGATGGAACGGACCGGACTCAGCAATAAATCGTTCAAGTCTGTCCAGCAGAAGTAAAGGGGCATATCTATGAAAATAGCTATTACTCTTATACTCTATGCGCTTGCCTATGGTTGGGGGTGGACGAAGCTACGCGGAGAAGAGCGCCGCCGGCGACGGCTCTTACTTGGCTGCATTATGGGGTACGGGGCGTATCTTAATCTATGCGGAATTACCAATACCCCTCATGTATCGCTGGGCAGCCTGTATACGGCGTTCTTCCAGCCTGTCGGCAGAGCCATTATCTATTGGTTAGGAGGCTAAAGATGCAATCATGGTGAACAAAGAACAGGTCTCTTCCCTGCAGATTGCGTTCATGATTATGCTGTTTGAAATCGGCAGCACGCCGCTGTTCCTGCTTGGGGGCACCGCTAAGCAGGATTCCTGGCTGGCGATGTGTGCAGGTTCAGCGGCGGGCTTCGCCCTTCTCCTGGTGCTGATGTGGATTCAGCACCGGTCTCCGGGCACGGACCTGATCGGAATGCTTAAAGCTCATTTTGGCACAGCTCCAGGGGCGTTCATCGGCGCGGTCTACAGCCTGTATTTCGCCTATCAGTCCATGCGCAATGTCCGCGACCTCGGCGAGCTGACGGCGATGACCATGCTGCCGAGAACCCCGATGGCCATTACGATGCTGGTGTTCGTGCTGCTGGCCCTATATGCGATCTGGAAGGGGGCGGAGGTTGTCTTCAGGCTGCCTGAGGTGCTGCTGCCGGTCATGCTGTTCTTCTATTTCCTGCTTGTTGTGATGCTGAGCATCATGGGGGCGATTGATCTCAGCCGTCTGGCGCCGGTTATGGAGGGCGGGCTGATGCCGGTCCTGCAAGCGGCACTGCCGGAGATCGTCTCATTTCCCTTCGGGCAGATGATTGTTTTTCTGATGCTGTGGACGCTATGGGAGAAGCCCGGTGTGCCTGTAAAATACACAGTGAACGCCTATCTGCTCATCAGCGCATTCCTGATCTTCATGAACGCGCTGAATGTGGCCGTCCTCGGCCCGGCGATAGCGGGAGTGAGCCAGCTGCCTTTTCTCAAAACCGTCCGGGTGCTGTCCAATCTCAAATTTGTCGAGCGGCTTGATATTCTGGTCACGATCCAGCTCTTCCTGGGGCTGCTGATCAAGATGATGCTCTTCTACTTCTGTTCCGTAAAAGCTCTTGCAGAGCTGACCGGCAAACCGGCCAAATGGTGGGTCTTCCCTGTGGGGGCAGTCATCTACGGCTCCTCATTCCTGGAACGGGATTACACCCAGCATATCGCCGTCGGCCTGGGGCCGAGTCTGAAGCTTGACCCGCTCTTCCAGGTTGCCATTCCGCTGCTGCTGGCCCTGTCGATCTGGGTGCGGGGCCGGTTACAGCGTTCAGCTTGAAGCAGAGTGCTCCGGCTGCTGGTCGAACTTCAGATTCTGCGGCCCGGACGGAAGGTTCTCCGCACCTGTAGAGCCATCCGTTACGGGAACATCCTTGCCTACTTCCTCGAATTCACATTCCCCCAGCCATACCTGTCCGCTTCCGCTCAGCAGAATTCCGATATTGATCACATCGGCTTCGGACGGAATATCCATGACGCAGGCATAGTGGTTCCATTCTGTGGTTCCTTGTATGCTCCGGTTCTGCATGTTGTCAAATGCCAGCATATTCTGCTGATGATCATCCACCCTCATCCACAGGCCGCTCCAGCCGGTGACATCCTCCGTTCTAACGAACCCGGAGAAGCGCATCCGTCTCCCCCGATACTCTCTTGCCTGAAACTGCTGCATCAAGGTTCCAAAACCATTGTCGTCCTGCGCAGCCTCTTCTTTGGAGTGAAGATGCATCGAGGGACTTGTCTTATAGCAGACGCGGGGATCAATCTCGACCTTATATTTCTCCTGGTGGGTACCTGTAATATACCAGCCTGTAATCTCTGACATTGTCAATACCTCTCTTTCTTGAATCAATAGTCTCACCTGCGATCTGTACTGAGCAGGCGGCAAATCATAAATTTCCTTGAAAGCTCTTGTAAAAGCCTCCTGGCTCTCAAAGCCGCACTGCAGCGCAATCTCAAGAATACGTGTCTCGGAGTACAGCAGGAGATTGGCTGCTTGGCTGAGACGGCGGGCCCGGATATATTCATGGACATTTTTATTCACATATTTCCGAAAAATCCGGTGAAAATGATATTTGGACAACCCTGCTGCCTTAGCCACCTTCTCCAAATCCAACTCCTCTTCCAAATGCTGCTCAATAAATTCGATGCTCTTGTGAATCAACTGATAGTGCATGACTCTCACCCCCTCCACAACTCAAAGTATATAGCAGACACCGGAAATACTTTTGATAAATCTTGCTGTATCTATCTTTCCCTAGGGAAACATTATTGTTGCAAGGACAAATTTATTTACGTATACTAATCTTGTGGCAGGATGCAATATTCTGTGCCGTGCACAATATACTATACAAGTGCATATTTCATACTTAAGGATAACTATAACTATTCATTCATTATTCATACGAAAGTGGGAGAGCTTATGGCCGGAGCCGTAATTCCATTGTCTGAAGCTACGAACGGCAGCACGCTGCGGATCAGCGGCATCGAGGTCCAGGGTGTGCTGCGGAGAAGACTGCTTGATCTCGGATTTGTTGCCGGGAACCGCGTAGAAGTGCTGCGGCGCAGCCCGCTTGGAGACCCTACGGCTTACCGGATCAGCAATACGACCATTGCCCTGCGGCGGGAAGAGAGTTCCCTCATTTATGGCGAACTGATTGGAGGCGGAGAAGGATGAGTGAGTATACCGTAGCTTTTGCCGGCAACCCCAATACAGGCAAGAGCACGCTGTTCAACCTGCTGACCGGGATGCGCCAGCATACCGGCAACTGGGCCGGTAAAACTGTAGTCACCGCCGAAGGGCGGTTCACCCACAAGGAGCATACTTACCGGGCCGTTGACCTTCCCGGCACCTATTCGCTCTACTCCAATTCCGCCGATGAAGAGGCGGCCCGGGACTATATTATTTTCGAGGAGCCGGATGTCACGCTCGTGGTTCTGGATGCAACGTCGCTGGAGCGCAACCTCAATCTGGCCCTGCAGGTGCTGGAGATAACGGGACGCGCCGTAGTCTGCATCAATCTGATCGATGAAGCCAAGCGGCTGGGCATTGATATTAATCTGAAGCGGATTGCGGAGCGGCTCGGGGTGCCTGTCACGGCCATTTCGGCCCGCAACGGGATCGGTATTGAAGCGCTGCTGGATCAGATCGCACGCGTAGCGACCGGTGAATTCAAGGCTGAGCCGCTGAAGATCACCTACAACGATGAGATTGAGCGGGGCATTGCCGAGCTGATCCCGATGGTGGAGCAGACGGTCGGCGCAAGGTATCCGGCACGCTGGATTGCCCTGCGCCTGCTGGACGGTGACCACAGTCTGCTGGCTTCCCTTGCGTCCCATATGGGACGCAAGGGAATATCTGTAACGAAGGAGGTGGCCCGTCATGGAGTCACCGCATGCCATTAACGGCCAAGACCCGCTCGATTCCCTGCTCGCTACCGCGAAGAAGCTGGCAGACAAAGGGGCGGTCCGCGACGAGATCGTCAGCGGAATCTACGGCGTATCGGCTGGAATCTGTAGCGATGCCGTTACTTATCACGACAAGAAGAAGCTGGGCAGCACCTACAAGCTGGATAATATCGTCACCTCGAAGATCTGGGGCTTCCCTATTATGCTCGCCGGTCTTGGCTTGGTATTCTGGATTACCATTGCCGGAGCCAACTACCCTTCCGGCTGGATTGCCTCCCTCTTCAGCTGGATCGAAGGCTATCTGACCGCCGGCTTCGAGGCTGTTCATGCCCCGGCCTGGCTGCACGGCGTCCTTGTGCTGGGACTGTATCGCGGAACCTCATGGGTCATCAGCGTCATGCTGCCGCCTATGATGATTTTCTTCCCGGTGTTCGCGCTGCTTGAAAATTTCGGCTATCTGCCCCGGGTCGCTTTTAATATGGACCGCTTGTTCAAGAAATCCGGGGGGCACGGCAAGCAGGCCTTGACGATGTCGATGGGCTTCGGCTGCAACGCTGCTGCTATTCTGTCCACCCGCATTATTGAATCGCCCCGCGAACGGATGCTGGCCATTCTGACCAACAACTTCGTCCCGTGCAACGGCCGCTGGCCTACGCTTATTCTGCTCTCCTCCATGTTCATGGTCGGGGCGGCAACCACCGGAGCACTGCGCACCTTCGCGACTGCGCTGGTGTTAATGGGCATCGTACTGGTCGGAATTATCGTCACCCTGAGTGTATCGTGGATCATGTCCAAAACCGCGCTGCGCGGTGTGCCTACCCACTATACCTTGGAACTGCCGCCTTACCGCCGCCCGCAGATCTGGAAGACCATTGTCCGCTCCTCCAAGGAAAAATCCCTCAATGTGCTGACCCGCGCCATCATCGTGGCCGCTCCGGCAGGGATCATCACCTGGATTCTCGGCAATGTGTTTGTCGGCGGTGAGAGTGTGCTGAATCATATGGCGGCCTGGTTCGATCCGTTCGCGCAGCTGCTCGGCATGGACGGCTTCATTATTATGGCCTTCATCCTCGGCCTGCCCGCCAATGAAATTGTGCTGCCTATCCTGCTGATGGGCTACATGTCCTCGGGGGCCATGGTAGATATCGAAGGTCTCGGCAGCATTAAGGACATCTTCCTGAGTCACGGCTGGACCTGGCTGACGGCGCTTAATATGATGCTCTTCTCCCTGCTCCACTATCCTTGCGGCACCACACTCGTGAACATCTACAAGGAGACCAAAAGCCTGAAGTGGGCCGTGCTCTCCGCTGTAATCCCGCTCGCTATCGCTATCGGCGTAACCTTCGCGGTGGCTTCGGCAGCCCGGCTGTTCGGTTGGGTTTGAGCGCAGGGGAGCTGCGGGCGGCGGTAGGGCAGAAGCTTACGTCAAGTACCGGCTCCTTCAAACAGAGCACTATCTCCCGTCCGGGCGGATAGTGCTCTTTTGCGCTTTTGTGCGCGCGGCGGTTCATATCGGCTGGGGTGTGAGCGCGGGCCTGGGGCGCATTCTTCGCGGTAAGCCCTGGCACGCCTGCCACATTCTCTGCAGCCCCCGATTGTGATCGGTTTTTCGATTATATTCCGCTCATTCGCCTCCGCCACGCCCAATGTGATCGGTTTTTCGATTACATTCCGCCCACGCGCCTCCGCTACGCCCAATGTGATCGGTTTTTCGATTACATTCCGCCCACGTGCCTCTGCCATGCCCAATGTGATCGGTTTTTCGATTACATTCGGTCCACGGGCCCTGCGCTGGCACATTGTATGCTGTTTTTCGCCTATATTTGGTCCACTCGCCCCCCGCACTGCCCATTGTGTTCGGTTTTTCGACTACATTCGGCCCACTCACCTCGCGCCTGCCCATTGTGTTCGGTTTTTCGACTATATTTGGTACACTCGCCGCACTGCCCATTGTGATCGGTTTTTCGACTACATTCCGCCCACGTGCCTCTGCCACGCCCATTGTGTTCGGTTTTTCGACTACATTCCGCCCACGTGCCTCTGCTACGCCCAATGTGATCGGTTTTTCGACTACATTCCGCCCACGTGCCTCTGCCACGCCCAATGTGATCGGTTTTTCGATTACATTCCGCTCACATGCCTCTGCCATGCCCAATGTGATCGATTTTTCGACTATATTTGGTCCGCACACCCCCGTGGTTACAGGAGTTAACGGGCAAATAGGGACACCTGCTCCTCTGCTATTTGACTCTCCCTCTCCCTACATGTTAGGGTGATTTGGAAGCTATTATTTTCCGGGAGGGATTGTTCATGACAGCAGTGAAGCTCAGTATTGATTACGATGGATTTGAGGAAGGCAAACGGATGGAGACGGAGATTGAACGCTTAAGCGAAAATCCTGAAGCCGCCGGGCTGACCAGCCTTACGATTGGCGACTGGGGACAAGCTTACGAGAACACCTCGGAGGAAGCCGTCCAGGCCCTGGTGAAGCACAGCGCCAGCTTCCCTGCGCTGCGCAAGCTGTTCATCGGGGACATGAGCTATGAGGAATGTGAAATCTCGTGGATTAACCAGACCGATCTCTCGCCGCTGCTGCCCGCTTATCCTGAGCTGCAATCCCTGACTGCACAAGGCGGTACCGATCTGCGTCTGAGCCAACTGCAGCATGACAAGCTCGAAGAACTCATTATTATTACCGGCGGACTCAGTAAGGCCGTGCTGGCGGACATTGCCGCTTCTCGCCTGCCGAATCTGCGCAAGCTGGAATTATACCTTGGGGTGGACAATTACGGCTTCGACGGCGGGCTGGAGGACCTTCTGCCGCTGATCGAGCCCGGTAAATTCCCTAATCTAACTTATCTTGGACTCAAAAACAGTGAGATCCAGGACGAAATTGCCGCAGCCCTGGCGGATGCGCCGATTCTGGACCAGCTCCATACCCTGGACATGTCACTGGGAACGCTTAGCGATATCGGCGCAGAGGCGCTGCTCGCCAGCGAGCGGGTGAAGGGACTGAAGCTGCTCAACCTGAGCCATCACTACATGTCTGACGAGATGATGCTGCGCCTGAAGAACAGCGGATTGCCGGTGGATGTCAGCGACCAGCAGCAGGCCGATGACGATGATGACTGGCGCTATCCGTCGATCACAGAATAATGCAGCCCGCAGCACCGCTGATTGTCTTCTGCCAGCCCGGCGACCGGCGCTCAGCCGGTATCCAGCAGGCGCGCTCGCGTCTCGGGATGCCACCGGCGCTGCTGATTCCCTACGCCGGGCTGCTGGAGGGCCAGCCGCTGGCTGATCTGCTTACGCTGGCTGTGCAGCGGCAGATTCAGGACGGAGGCCCGGGGCAACCGCTGCTGGAACAGTGGGAATCCCTGCGCGACTACAGCAGCGGGCCCTCCGAGCGGGAGTCCGCTGGCGGCAGCTCCAGCGGGCATCCCACGAAAGAGTCCGCTGGCGGCAGCTTCAGCAGGCATCCCACACAAGAGCCCGCTGGCGGCAGCTTCAGCAGATCCTCCGAAGCGAAAGCGCAGCACCTGCTGCCGGATTCTCCGGGCGGCAGCTTCAGCAGGCACGCTGCGCCGGAATCTGCAGCGTGCCCGCCACTGCTGCGGCTGGAGTCCCCCGGCGGCAGCTTCGCGCTGGAGCGGGCGCTGATCGCGCTGGGCGCACCGGATGCGCCGGACGCGGATGACTCGCTGCACCCGTTCGGGCAGCAGCCGGACCTGAGGCCGCTCAGCTTCAAAGCGGCCTCAGCCCTGAAGGACCTGCCTGGCGTGCTGCATCACCCGTCCCAGTGGTTCCGCGGCTACTGCCGCCTGCTGGCGCGGCTCCGGCAGGAGGCCGGGCAGCTACTGCCCGCCTCCCGCTGGACCAACGATCCGGCGGAGATCGCAGCCATGACGGACAAGCGCCGGACCCAGCAGATTCTCGCCGAGTCCGGCGTGTTTGTTCCCCGGCCGCTTCGCGGCAGCGGCGGACAAGTCCCTGTGGACTATGCCTCCATGCGCGAGATGATGCTGTCGCAGCGGATGCACCGCGTGTTCATCAAGCTGGCCAGCGGCTCCGCCGCCTCCGGCGTGATCGCTTATCAGCTGAACCCGGCCACGGGAGCTGAGTCGGCAGTTACCACCATCGGGGTCGAGAGCTATATCACCCGGCCCCCGGTGTATTTTAATTCCGGCAAGCTGCAGCGTTATACCGATTCTGCCCGCCTTGCCGGAATCATTAACTGGCTCTACCGCCACGGCGCCTATGCCGAGCAGTGGATTCCGAAGCCCGGCAAGGACGGACATTCCTTCGACATCCGTCAGCTGGTTGTCGCTGGTGAAGCCTGCCATGCAGTCGCTAGAGTCAGCACCACACCGATTACGAATCTGCATCTGCGCAGCCGGCGGATGACTCCGGCGGAGGCCGGGCTGAGCGAGGCACAGCAGGCAGAAGTACGCCGGACAGCGGAGGCTTCGCTGGCCGCTTTTCCAAATTGCTCGGTTGCGGGCATCGATGTGCTGGCGGGAAGCTCCGGGCGGATGTATACGGCGGATGTGAATCCTTTTGGCGACTTGTTGTACGATGTTGAATACCAAGGCTGCAGCACCTACGAATGGGAAATGAAGCAGCTGTCTTAGGAGGAATCCGGCCCCATGACCGATATGAACGCCATTGTCGGCACCCACGATATCTTAATGATTACGCTCGATACTTTGCGCTACGATGCGGCTGTGCTGGAGGAGGAGAATTGCCCCAACCTGTGCGGCAGCGGTCCCTGGGAGAAGCGGCATACCCCCGGCAGCTTCACTTATGCGGCCCATCATGCCTTCTTCGGCGGCTTCCTGCCCACTCCGGCTAACACGAATAAGGCTGAGCATGTGCGGCTGTTCCACTCCAGGAATACCGGGCTGAAGACCCATCCCCATACCTGGCTGTTCGATACACCGGATATGGTGTCGGGGCTGGCAACGGCGGGTTATCAGACGGTGTGTATAGGAGGCGTAATCTTTTTCAGTAAAAAAGTGCCCCTCGCCCGCGTCCTCCCCGGTTATTTCCAGCAGAGCTATTGGCGGATGACCTTCGGGGTCACGAACCCGCGCTCGACGGAGCATCAGGTGAATCACGCGCTCAAGCTGCTAGGCAACACCCCGCTGGACAAGCGGCTGTTCCTGTTCATGAATGTCTCGGCGATCCATGGCCCGAACCATATGTTCCTGCCGGGTGCCCGCAAGGATTCGGTGGACAGCCAGCGGGCTGCGCTGCGTTATGCCGACGGAGAGCTTGGGCGTCTGTTCGATGCGTTCCGGAAGCGGGGTAATCCGGTGTTCTGTCTGGTTTTTTCCGATCACGGCACAGCTTACGGCGAGGACGGCTATCAGGGCCACCGGCTCGCGCATGACACGGTATGGAATGTTCCGTACCGGGAATTTATTTTATAAGCATGGAACTGAAATTCGATCCCGCACAAGGAAGGAGAACGTATGACGTCCATCCGGCAATCTCTGCATCACATGAACCAAGACGGACACCCTCCCTTCTCCGCTGGGGAGCTTCAGCAATGGACGGAGCAGATCACGGCCCATCCTTACCGCAATTATCTCTATTCCTATCCGCACAAAACCGCTTACCGCGAGTTCGCGTCCCCCCTTCCTTTAGAGGAGCTGTGGCGTGACGAGCCTGCGGAGAGTTTGTTCTTATACATGCATATTCCGTTCTGCGGCGCGCGCTGCGGCTTCTGCAATCTGTTCACGCTGCCTGATAAAAGAGCGAATGTGCACGCCGAATACGTGGATGCACTGGAGCGGCAGGCGAGGGAGTGGGCGGTCTTCACGGGACATAAGCCTTACGCGCGCTTCGCCATCGGCGGCGGGACGCCCAGCCTTCTCGCTCCCGCACAGCTGAACCGGCTGTTCAGGATTGCAACGGATATCATGGGAGTTGATCTTAGAACCACCTCTATCTCCGTGGAGACCTCACCCGAAACGCTGACGGAGGAGAAGCTAACGATTCTGAAAGATCATACCGTGGACCGCGTCAGTATGGGCATCCAGAGCTTCGTAGCCGCCGAGTCGGCTGCGATCTACCGCCCGCAGGACCCCGAGGTGGTCTACCGTGCGCTGGAGCTGCTGGGGCAGTTTGATTTTCCCATTCTCAATCTGGATCTGATCTACGGACTCCCGGGGCAGACGGTGGACTCCTGGCTCTATTCGCTGAACCAGGCGCTATTGCATGAACCGGAGGAAATCTTCCTCTATCCGCTCTACACCCGTGAGCATACGATTGTGAAGCCGGGCGACCTGGTGAACCAGCTGGATATCCGTCACGAATGCTATGAAGCGGCACGTGCAGTGCTGGCAGAGCGTGGCTATCGCCAATACTCGATGCGCCGGTTCGCCAAGGAGGATGCCGGGACCGGCAAGAATATTCTCGACTACAGCTGCCAGGAGGAAGGGATGGTCGGCCTCGGGTGCGGCGCGCGTTCCTATACCCGGAATGTTCATTATGCCTCCCGCTACGGCGTCAGCCGCAAGGCCACGGAGAGCATTATCGCGGATTATGTTGCAGCCGAGCGTTATGATACAGCCGATTATGGCATCGTGCTGAGCCTGGACGAGCAGAAACGGCGGTTCATTCTAAAAGCAATCCTGCACAGCGAAGGACTGACAATTGCGGACTATAACCAGCGGTTCGGGACTACCCTATGGGAGGATCACCCCGAGCTTGGCCTCTTGGTACAGAGCGGGTTCGCCACGGATGATGAGGGCATTCTGCGGCTGACTCCTGATGGGCTGGGCTACTCCGATTCCATCGGTGACTGGTTCATCTCCGGTGAGATCCGCGAGCAGATGAAGGAGTTCGTCCTGCCATGAAGGCAGTCCTCTACTACAGGGGTTCCCTCTCCTCCTGTAATTATGACTGCCCATACTGCCCCTTCGGCAAAACCAAAGACAGCGCCGCCACCCTCGCCAAAGACCGCGCAGGTCTTGAGACCTTCGTCCGCTGGGTGGCGGAGCAGGGGGCTGCAGGCCACCGCCTGTCTATTTTTTTCAATCCGTATGGCGAGGGCTTGACGCACCGCTGGTACCGGGATGCGCTGATCACGCTGTCCCATATGGAGCATGTGGACAAGGTCGCCATCCAGACCAATCTGTCTGCCCGGCTTGATTTCACCGCTGAACTGAACCCGGCCAAGGCCGCCTTCTGGGCAACCTATCATCCGGGTCAGGTCAGTGAGGAGCGGTTCCTGGCACAGTGTATGAGCGTATACCGCCGGGGAATTCCTTTTAGCGTAGGCAGTGTGGGGGTGCATAGTGCCTTCCCGGCTATCGCCTCGCTGCGTGCGGCCTTGCCGGAGGACGTGTATCTGTGGGTTAACGCCTACAAGGACAAGCGGGATTATTATACGGCGGAGGATATAAGCTTCCTGAGCGGGATAGACCCGCATTTCCAGATTAATGCCATGGACTACGACAGCCTCGGCGCCAGCTGTAATGCCGGCAGCAGCGTATTCTACGTGCAAGGCCCCGGCCTGGTGAAGCGCTGCTACAAGGACCGTGCGGTCATCGGCAACCTCTATCGTGACGGACTGGAAGGGCTGGCGGCCCAGCGTAGCTGCCGCATGAAGGTCTGTGACTGTTATATCGGCTATATTCATATGCCGGAGCTTGGCCTGGAGCAGATCTACGGCTCCGGCCTGCTGGAGCGGATTCCTTACGGCGCAGGGAGGACAGAGTAATGACTACTGGTAAGCTACAGGCACACAAGACCTCTGCCGGGTTAACGATTTGGCTTACCGGTCTGTCGGGAGCGGGCAAGTCTACGCTTGCCGCGCTGCTGACAGACCGGCTCCGGGAGCAGGGGCAGGCGGTGGAATGGCTGGACGGCGATGAACTGCGGCGCAGCTCGGGCCGTGGACTCGGCTTCAGCCGTGAGGACCGGTTCGAGAACATCCGCAGAGCGGTCTACCTCGCAGGAATGCTGAACCGGCATGGCGTGATTACCGTGGTCTCGGTAATCAGTCCTTATGCTGAGATGCGCAGCTATGCCCGGCAGGAATTGCCGGGCTTCGTCGAGGTCTATGTGGACTGCCCGCTTCCCGTCTGTGAAGCAAGGGATGTCAAAGGGCTGTACGCCAAGGCCCGCTCCGGTGAGCTTCCGGCCTTCACCGGGATCTCAGACCCTTATGAAGCTCCGGCTGACCCGGAACTAACGCTGCACACAGCGGAGCGTACACCGGAACAGTGCATGGAAGAGCTGATCAGCTGGCTCACAGAGCATCGGCTGTATCGGCTATGATGGAATAGGTGTATACGGAATAAGGAGGGGCATTATGCCCCTCCTTTGTTTATTTAGCGTGTATCCGGGGAATTCAAGCGCACTAGTGCACCTCATTTGCTCGTTTAGCCAGCATCTGGGGGATTCAGGGGCACTAGTGCACCTCATTTGCTCGTTTAGTGCGCATCTGGGGAATTCAGGGGCACCAGGCACCTCATTCGCTCATTTAGCCCACGTCTGCTGAATTCAGGGGCACCAGGCATCTCACTCGCTCATTTAGCAAACACCCAGATAATTCAGATGCACTTCAGTCCTTCCTATGCACGTCACTCCCCATCCGCTGCATTCTGGAGTTACGGATACTGCCGGTACTCCAGATTATTTGCGCGAGTTAGATTGGCGGCGCAGGAGAATCACTGCGGCGGCTCCAAGGACTACTATACCGATACCTGCTCCAGCGTAAATCAGCCAAGCTGCAGAGTTTGTTTCAGGCACGGCCGTTGGATTATTTTCAGTTGTTGGGTTATTTTCAGAAACTGGAGGGTTTGCTGAGGTTGGGTTGTTACCAGAGACCGCCCCTGGATCATCAGCGATCCCGGGCGGCTCCGTGGGAGAGCCCCCTGACATTCCGGCGCCAAGCTCATTCAGATCCTCCTGGGCACCAGAGAATAATGCGGTCCGGCTGCACAAGCTGACTGTAAGCTTAGCTGTCCCTCCTTCACCCGCTGTTTCCTCTCCGCCTGCATACACGATGTAGCGTTCCCCCTTGGTGAACTCGAACCCGCAGCTCGCCCCCGACAATGCCGTAGTTACAGTAACCTTCTCTCCCACTTCACCCTTCCAGCGGGAACCTACTTGAAAGGTTACTGACACCGGGTCCATACTGGACTGCATCGGCTTAACTTCCTCTTTAATCGAAACTACTGTTCCCTCAAAAACAGCTGCACTCTTCTCCATTGCTTCCAGCGGTGAAGGAGACACTACGCAAGAACAGGCATAGGTTACCTGCGGGCGTACAGTCAGCAGTGTCATGAAGACAATCAGCGTACAGAGAGTCATCAGACAGGCGCTCCGTATTTTCCTTCTCGTTACCATCATCATCACGCTCCTCATAACCCTCAGACGGAAATTTCCAGAGAAAGGTTACACACGCCCGCTATCTACTCCCCCGCTTCAATCTCCCGCGCAATGGCAGTGAGCCGCCGCATTCCCTCGCGCAGCAAGGCTTCACTGGCAAATGAGTAGCTGAGGCGCAGCCAGGACTTCATCTCCCCCAGCGGATCGCAGAGCTCACCGGGAACGAAGGAGATGGACTGCTCCAGACAACGGGCCAGCAGCTTAGCTACCGGAACACTGTCCGGCAGCTTGACCCACAGATTAAGCCCACCTTGCGGAGTTGTCCATTCCCAGCCGGTGGCGGCGAGCTCCTCCTCCATAATCTCCCTGTGCACCTGAAGGGCAATCCGCAGCTTGCCGAGATGCTGCTGTAAGCGCGGCGAGGTGTAATAATGCAGGAAAATCTTCTGATTCAGCAGGGGCGTCCCGTTATCCGCCAAGGACTTGGCGGCGATCAGCCGCTCCATGAACGGATAACGGCAGGCCACCGCACAGATCCGTAGGCCGGGGGCCACATACTTGCTGAAGCTGCTGATATACATGACCCAGCCCTCTGTATCATAAGCGAAGAACGGCGGGGGCGGCTCCTCTAGGAAGTACATGTCACGGAACGGATCATCCTCCACGAGCAGACAGCGGTAGCGCTCTGCAAGCTCCACCAGCAGCTTGCGCTGCTTCGCCGGAATCGTATACCCCGTCGGGTTATGATGGGTCGGGTTGATATAGAACATCCGCGGCTTATTCTTACGCATCAGCTCCTCCACCGCCGCCAGATCATAGCCCTGCGGCGTGATATCCACAGCTACCAGCCGCGCCCCTGCCCGCCGAAAAATATCCAGCGCCACACTATACGTAGGCCGCTCCACCAGCACCGCATCCATCGGACCGAGCATGATCCCGGCAATCAGATTGATGGCCTGTTGTGCCCCTGAAGTAATCAGCAGCTCACGGGCCGACAACTGGAGCTTATACCGCTCCTCGAAATGGCTGCTCAGCGTAACACGCAGCTCTTCATCCCCTTCCACGGAGGAGTAGGTGCCCATGACCTTCGGGTAGAGATCGAATACTTTTTTGACATAATCGGACAGGAACAGGTTCGGCAGCAGCCCCGGATCAATCAAGGCCTGAGAGAACTGGTACGTGACCGGCATCCGCTGAATGTCCGACATCGGGCTCCTGACCATATACCCCGGTACTGCCGCCCCTTCGTCCACCGTAGGGTCCAGCCTGCTGCCCAGGGCCACATAATAACCGGATTTGTCTTTGACATACAGCTTGCCGCTCTCGGTCAGCGCACGGTAGGCCTTGAACACTGTCAGCCGGTGAACTCCCAGCTCCTCCGCCAGCAGCCGGATCGACGGCAGCTTATCACCGGCCTTCCACTCCCCGCGCTCCATCCGGTTCAGCATGAACTCATAGACTTGGCGGAATAAGGGATTATTCTGCTCGGCACCCGCTATTTTTTTCATCAACCTGCCGCCTTTCTGCAACATATACCGGGGTCGCCCCCGCTCCATCGCTCAATCTTCACTCGACACAGCTCCCTCTGACGCTTGCTGACTTCTACACATCCGCGCACACCCAGCAGCTAACTTCTCTTTGCCCTATTGTACAGCATTCCCTCCCGCAACTGTTCTACTATCTCCAATCTGTTCTGTGGCTATGAGGCTATGATTAACTGAAATATTGTAAGAGGGTGGCACATTACCACCGCAAAGGGGAACTGAACCATGATTCTGTTAGCTTATTCACTTGTCTGTCTGATCTTCGGCACTACCTTCCTGGCCATCAAAATCGGCGTAGATGCCGGAGCGCCGCCATTCTTCTCTGCGGGTCTGCGTTTTTTCACGGCGGGTGCGGTGCTGTTCCTGTTCATGGTTCTGCGGGGCAAAGCCCGCTTCTCCCTGCTGCTGCGCAAAGAAATGCTGCTCACAGGAGCAGCCCTGACCTTCGGCACCTTCGCCGCGCTCTACTGGGCGGAACAATATGTATCTTCCGGGCTTGCTGCCGTATTGTCAGCCACCGGACCGATGATGATTCTGCTGATGCAGACGGTCTTCATGCGCCAAAAAGCTCCCGCCTACTCCCTGCTCGGCTGTATTATCGGGTTCACTGGAGTCCTGCTGCTGGTGCTGCCCAGCCTGGCGGCTGACGTCACTCCGCTCTGGCTGATCGGCTGTGTGGTGGTGCTGATGGGGGAACTCTGCTACGCGGCGGGGGCGATCTATTCCAAAAAAGTAATCACCACCTTCTCCGCCGAGTCCCCCGTGGCTCTGAACGCTGCCCAGATGATGTACGGCGGGGCGCTGCTGTTCATCATTTCCCTGTTCACAGAGCCGCTGCACCCGTCCTTCCTGTTGTCATTCAAGACCGCAAGTTCCCTGCTCTACCTGACCGTTGTCGGCTCCATGGTCGGACATACCCTGTTCTACTGGCTTGTCTCCAAGACGAATCCGGTTTTTCCATCCACCTGGCTGTATATCTCTCCGCCGATTGCCGTCGGGGTAGGCTTCCTGTTCTATAACGAGACCGTGACCTGGGTAACGCTGCTTGGCGTGTTCACGATTATATTGGGAACCATCCTTGTGAATGCCGGCGCACTGAAGCAGCTGTTCTTCAAGCCTAAACCGGTAATACCCGTTCTTCCAAAAGCAAGCGTTGAACCCCTGGTTCAGGAGTAACTGCTGCGCTTCTCCCCGAACACAAACAGCCTGCACCCTGACTTAAAGGGATCCAGGCTGTTCTGTTATTTTCACACACTTCACGCCAATGGGCGTCTACGGCTGCTCTTCTGAACTGAAATACAAATTCAGCGGCAATTCCTTATCGCTCTCGGAGCTATTGACCATTCTGTAGGTGATGAATAGCTTATTCTCACCCTCGCCGTGCGTCCAGGACTCTTCTACTGCCCCTGTCAGCGGCTTCAACGGAAAGGTCATCCCGTCAATCGACTGGAGTGATTCCTCTACTTTGTCAGCCTCTGCCTCATCCCCTGGTTTGTATTGGCTCAGGAAAGCACGTACCAGTTCTCTCGCATCCTCATACCCGCTGTCCGATCTGGGAAAAACCGTCCCGATCCGGTAACCGGTAATCTTACCGTTTGTGACATCTGCTGTCATCTGCTGGATGAATTCTTTTTGATTGACGGTCAGTTTTTCGTCCAGCATCAGTGTACCCAAGGTTGTATCGTACGCTTGAGCAGCATCCTTCATTCCCAGAGTAGTAAGCCCTTCTTCAATCGGTTGCTTGAATACGGCCCGGTGCTTCTCTACCTGTGCGAACAGCTCGTTATATTGGGGTGTATCCTTGCTGCAGCCCGCTGTTAATAAGGAAAGAACCACTATTCCACAGATGAGCAAAAAGTATGATCGTCTCAAATGAACCTACCTCCTTCCAAGGATACCGCCGGTCGCCGCCCCGGATGCCATACCATGTTCATCCCAGCTTTATGATTCTACTGCATTTTTCAGTAACATATTGATCATGAGTAACGATTATAATCGTTTTCCCTTCGTCATTGAGCTCCTTTAGAATCCTCATGATTTCATTTCTATTCTCCGCATCCAACGAACCTGTAGGTTCATCAGCTAATATCATTTCGGAAGGTTTTAATAGAATTCTTGCGATAGCAACCCTTTGCTGTTCTCCACCCGAAAGTTCATGTATCTTTTGTTTAAGTGAAATCTCTAGACCCATCCGCTTAAGGACAGCCATTTTCATTTTCCGCTTTTCTTTCTTTCCTACTTTAGAATACATAAGTGGTATTTCCAAATTATACTCAACGGTTTCATTATCAATTAATGCATAATTTTGAAACAGATACGAGATCTTTGTCCGGAGAAGCCTGTTTCTACGGAGGGGACCAATTCTCTGATCTTTCTCGTCAAACAATTTGATCCTGCCGCTATCAGGTTTTTCAAGTAACCCAAGGATATTCAATAGGGTCGTCTTCCCCGAACCGCTTTTCCCCGTAATAGCTACCATCTCCCCTTTTGAGACGGTCATATTGATATTATCTATGACTTTATGATTATTATACTTTTTACATATATCAACAAGTTCACATATAGTATTCATATCTTTAATTCCCCCCCTTTAAAACTTTCACTTTGTTTTTCTTTTCTATGAGTAAAATCGCTACGGAAGAAGCTATAAAATCGAACAATAGCAGAATAGCTGCAACTATAAGCATTCTAGGCTCAATTCCTTTATCCATGACACCACAGATCACTATTTGGACTAACCATACGAGTGAGAATAAAATGGCGTATTCCTTATAAGTTTTGAAAAACCCTGTACCAAATAATCTTCGAACGATAAGCTTATGCTGGTTTTTGTTAAAATAGATGATAATATTCTGAGTTGTAAGCAATATGAAGCCTGACGCTAGTCCCAACATAGTAAGGAGGCTTTCCTTCATCGCATTTTGCTTTTGATAAATTTCCTCTAAAATATATTGATCAATCGTAACCAAGTGTTTTAAATTATCATCCACTTTCAATTCTTTAAACTTTGGCTCCAGCGTTTTATACGTTAACAGCGGATCTCTGTTCATCAGCTTTATTTTTAACGGATCTCCCGGTCCCCGCCCTAATATGGAATCTCTGTCTGTGAGCACACTGTTGGACTCGGTTACAACCTCAATAATGGGATCAACTATCACATTGTTCTCAGAAGGAATTACTTTCGGATTAAAACTAAATATCCTTTGATTATTACTAATCCACTTGATGTCAATTTTTTGATTTTGGATCCGATCAGGAATCACCTTTTTGTAAAACTCCTGATCATTTCCCATATTATTTTTTCTCATTTGTAGAAAGAAACTTACAATCTCTTCTTCCTTGTCCCGATATTTTTCAGGCACCAACAACACCCAGTCGCTAATATCCTCAGAGATTTGCACAGCCTCATTATTGATATCAAAAACCGGAAACTCTTGCAGGTAGTTATTGTTTGCCTTTATAGAACGTATTCCTTTCCAATTCCTGTCTAAAAGAAGCTGATCCTCCTCATAACTTTGGGTTTCTATTAATATAGCCCCCATCTTATTCAGCAAGAAATAAAGCTCATCATGCGAAGTTAATTCAAATAAGGAATCCCTTCCAAATATTCTATCTCCGTCGTAGCCATTGTTTACCGGATAAAGTACTCCGTAGTCCTTACTATGCTCCCAATTTTTCAACTCATGCTGCTTATCATTAATAGATGTATATTCCGACCATGTTGAAAGTCCTACTAAGACCAAAAGGATGGAACAACCAATCTTGATAAGCATATTTAACACAAAGATAGGATTGGTGTATTTGTAATGTTTGATAATACTAATGATCTTAATCCTCATAATATACAAATGTGAAACTAGGGAAAGGATGATCAGTAGAAGAAAAACTTTAAGCTGGTTTGAAATCACTGTGTATATAAATATGTAAGATGTATTTTTTACTAAAAGGGCAAGAAGAAATGAAACGGTTACAGAAAATATAAACACAGAGGTTATAAGTTTTCCTACCAGCACAAACCATACACGAATATTTGATACGCCATGCATTTTCAATATTCCTATTCTTCTGGACTCATTGAATAAGTAATAGATAAGTAAAACTACTGCACATCCATAAATGGCATAGCTTAAATAGGTTAAAATGGTGATCCAGGGAAAGGTAACCATGTGCATTTCATCACCATTTGAATCTTTTACAAAATCCTCAGCAGTAAAAATACTATCATTTTTGTTATAATACTTATTCGCCTTATCCACAAATAGGTTTATAAAATCATTAAAAGCTTTGTCGTCAGCTGCTTCTGCATAGTATGTTCCTTGAACAGGAAAAATCTCATAAGATGATTTTAACGGCTTTATGCTGATTCTGTTGTTATCTCCGAAATCTCTAATTTCACCAATCTGATGACTACCTTCTAAATGAACTGTGGATAAATAGAAATTAGTTTGTTTGGTGTCTGCTTGTGTTAGATATCTTCCCTGGGTAAGCTTAAAATGATTAAAAAGATCTGTGCTGGCTGTCAGCAATATATATTTAAAAATCTCTACTTCATCGTTCTCTTTATAATTAATACCGGCCCGTAAAATATTCACTTTGGAAGCTTCTGCTGCTGAAGCTAATATCGGGTAAACCTCCTTAGGGCTTGCAAGTCCGGGTAAATTCGGAATTACAAATTCCTTGCCCACGGTTTGTTCTATATTCTTAACCTTCTCAAATTCTTCATAATCCGTTCGAAGATATGCAGTATAATAAGAAAACAAAAATGCCGCTACTAGAAATAGTAAGGATATTTTTTTCAAGTTCAACAATCTCCTTATAAGAAAAAAGTGTGATACTCCACTTCAAAAGTGGAATATCACATCATTTTAATGATGACTTTTATCTAAATCCCAATTATTTTTTATAAACATCCCAGTATGCATATCCTGTGCTGCTTTTGTTACCATAGATCTCGGATTTAGCTGTGGTTTTTGCATATTTCCAACCACTTGTATGAGATTCACTTCCTAATTTGGTCGAAGCTTTATGCGACAACTCAGAATGGTCATATTGTGACCATACATGCTTTTGATTTCCAACTTTTTCAGTTCCGTAGTTCCAGGTTCCGCCACCCACACTTGTACTTGCGAACGGAGTAATCATTGCATTGGTTAATTTCACTGAACCACTTGTTGCTCCATTTGCACTGGCAGCCATAGCTGGTGTTAGTGATGATAAGGTAAGTACTCCTGCTATTACTATTGAACTTAATGTATGTTTTTTGAACATTTATGAACCTCTCCTTATAAATTTTTGAGTTTACACAGATAAAGTTAAAATGTAAAATGCTACATAGGTTCTTAGATACCCACCCAATCAAAAACTTTCTCAGGGTCAAGATATGGAGGTATATAGGAACCCTTTTTCCTCATTCGGCGGCCTAATATTTGACATAATTCTTCTCACCTCCTTTCATTATCAATAAAACTAAATTATAAATAAAAGAAAAGATATGTTATATCATTCCATTTTTTCCTTTCAAAAAGCTTAACACACCAAATTTTGTTATTCAATACTTTGGTGTCTAATCATGGGCAAAAACATCATTTCATGTTATATCAGACAATAGCGAATTCCCCGGTTCAGTTACGATCCACATCACAAAACAAGGGTCTCCCTAAAGTCCGGCAGGACTTCGGGAAACCCTTGTCTTTTATCAACTTATGCTTATGCGTCATCCGCTGCTCTTGCGCCGCTTAGCGAATGCGCCCGTGATTTCGGAGCAGCTCGCTGTTATCCTTCTCAGTCACTTCACCGAAGCTTCCAGGCCGGGTGCCTTCCTGTCTGGCGGCTTCCTGGGCCTGCCGTTCCTCCAGATCCTGGAGCCTGCGGTCGGCTGTATGATCCGGGATCTTATCGATGCCGTTACGCGTGCCGGAATACAGATCTCCTGTCATTCCCGGCCGCTTCATATCCTCCACTGCGCTTCGCTCCGGGAGATCATGCTCCGTGGCTGAATTCATCGTGTCCAGCCCCGTATCATGTCTGCCTTCGAGACCTGAGCCATTGAACGCGGCATCCACCGCGTCTGTTACGGAGTCCCGTGGAGCATTCACATCCGCATCCGTAGCCGTACCGGCAGTGCCGGCATCCCTCATATAGCGGTCAGCATTCGCCGAATTATGGTTGCGGAATACAGTGTATACGTCCTTTTCGCGGGAGATATCTGCATCCACCATGACCAAAATGCGGCCTTCGTCCACATAGTTGTCATAGCTCGCAGCTTCATCCTCCGGAATGCCTAATCCGATCAGCCCGCCGACCAGACCACCCGTTCCAGCCCCTACCGCAACGCCTGTTAAGGTGGCTGCAATCGGCCCCGCTGCGATAATCGGCCCGATTCCCGGAATCGCCAGGGCGCCGATGCCTGCCAGCAGTCCGGTCACACCACCAAGGATACCGCCGGTCGCCGCCCCGGAAGCTATACCCTCCGGCACCTTCGTCCCGGTCTCATCATTGATCGCTTCCACATCGCGTTTATTTCTCGCTATCACTGAGATATCCTCTGTCAGAAAGCCGTGCGCCTTCAAGTCTTCAATAGCCCGTGAAGCTTCATGCTCTGTATGGAACACACCTACAATTTTCTTATTCATAACGATTCCCTCCTGGTAGCTGATTTAGGTTGTTAATGGTTTGACTCTCGCTTTACTTTCACATCCCTTACTTAACCAAACCCTTCTCCGCGAAACTGGTAACTTTCGATCTTGAGCCGGGTTCCGCAAAAAAATTTATGAAACAGGAAATTGCCCGCCGGACACATTTTCCACAAATTCAGTGATTTGAAGTCAGCTTAGATCACACTGAATTCTCCAATTGATGACAGTTATTAAGCCTTTGGGAACAATGCTCCAATCTCCTTACAGCGCGGCCAAAAGAGACTATACTCCTCGTATAACAGGTAAGCTACTCTTATAGAATCCAGGGGGAAACCGCGATGAATATGCGTCTGAAGGTACTCAAGAAACATCTGCTCTTCTGCTGCAGTGAGCACTGCAATAACCAGGATGTCCTGGATGTCATGCAGGAATTCAAAGAGCAACTAGTGGAGCAAGGGATCAACAAGACGGTCAAAATCAACAAAACCAGCTGTCTCGGCCTATGCGGCAACGGCCCTTTTGTCATCGTGTATCCGGACGGGGTCTGGTATTACAATGTAACGACGGAGAATGTGGCCCGTATCGTGGAGGAGCATCTGGTGAACGGACAGCCGGTAGAAGAGCTGGTTATGCTCAAAATGGAAGCCTGATTCCCAGCAGCCCCAGCCTGCCTTCAGCCTCATACTCCTAGTCCCTCCCCTCCCCGGGCTGGGACTATTTGCGGTTGTCCGGTCCTCCTCCTTCTGAGGTATACTAGAGGTATATGTTCATTAGGAGTGTCATCATCCTTTTAGGAAATGAGGCTGCACGCATGACTGTATTCAAATATAACGCCCATCGCCCTCACCGGGCCAATCCTGACTTATACCTGCATTACTGGGGCCAGGAGCAGTGCGCACCCGGTCATTCATTCGGACCCGGAGTACGCAACCTGTACAAAGTCCACTTCATTCACGCCGGAACCGGCAAGGTAACCGTCGGTGAAGCCACCCATACATTGAACGCAGGGCAGGCCTTCCTCACTTATCCGCATGTGGTCACGCATTATGCCGCAGATCAGGATGATCCTTGGCTGTATTCCTGGATTGCTTTTACCGGGGAGGAGGCAAGTTATCTGCTGGGACGGACTTCCCTTACCCCGGAGCAGCCGGTGTTCCCGATGGACCAGGTGCTGATGCCCTCGCTGTCTGCCAGGTTATCGGAGACGGGAAGCAGCGGGGAGCTGCTGGACCTGCCGCTGAAGGTGATGCTCTATGAGTTCTTCGCCCTGCTGCTGCGCACGGTCCCGGCTGCCGACAGCCCGGCTCCGCGCAGCAGAAGTGTCTATGTGGAGCAGTGCCTGCATTACCTCCAAGCCCACTACGCCGAGAATGTGACGATGGAGAGTCTGTCCGCTTCCCTGAAGCTGGACCGCAAATATATGTCGGCGCTGTTCAAGCGGACGGTCGGCTTGCCGCCGCAGCAATATCTGCTCCAATTCCGTATGTCCAAAGCCTGCGAGCTGCTGACAGAGACAGGCTGCACCATCGGGGAGATCTCGCAATCCGTGGGGTATCAGGATGCTTTGCTCTTTTCCCGGATGTTCAAGAAGGTGAAGGGCTGCTCGCCCAAAGAATACCGGCTCCGCCATGCAGATACGGACATTGTGCTATAAAAATCATCCTTGCTGACATACGATTGAAAGCGTTTATCCGCTACAATTAGGGGGGTATGAAGTCCCGCACAACTTAAATTTAGGAGGAATCCAATATGTATATCGCCAATCCTGAACGTTATGACACGATGAAATATAACCGCACCGGACGCAGCGGCCTGCTGCTCCCGGCCATCTCCCTCGGGCTGTGGCATAATTTCGGCGGCAATGATGTCTTTGAGAACGGCCGCGCTATGGTCCGCCGGGCATTTGACTTAGGAATCACCCACTTCGACCTCGCTAATAACTACGGTCCGCCCGCCGGCTCTGCCGAAGAGAGCTTCGGGCAGATGCTGAAGAAGGATCTTGCCCCTTACCGCGATGAGCTGATCATCTCCAGCAAAGCAGGATACTATATGTGGCCCGGCCCTTACGGTGAATGGGGCTCCAAGAAGTATCTCGTCTCCAGTCTGGATCAGAGCCTGAAGCGGATGGGGCTGGATTATGTAGACATCTACTACCACCACCGTCCAGACCCGAATACGCCGCTGGAAGAAACCATGTCCGCCCTCGACCTGCTGGTACGCCAGGGCAAGGCGCTGTATGTGGGCCTCTCGAACTATAGACCGGAGGAAGCGCGTGAAGCCGCGCAGATTCTCCGCCGCCTGGGCACGCCTTGCCTGATCCATCAGCCGAACTATTCGATGATGTCGCGCTGGATCGAGGACG
Source organism: Paenibacillus sp. FSL R7-277 (assembly GCF_000517965.1). NCBI lineage: Bacteria > Bacillati > Bacillota > Bacilli > Caryophanales > Paenibacillaceae > Paenibacillus > Paenibacillus sp. FSL R7-277. The sequence goes on along the minus strand of NZ_ASPX01000010.1, from coordinate 128,916 downwards.
GCCTGCAGGATGTGCTGGAGGAAGAGGGCATCGGCACCATCGCCTTCTCCCCGCTGCAAAAAGGGATTCTGACGGACCGCTACCTGAACGGCATCGCAGCCGATTCCCGCGCAGCCGGACCGAGTGTCTTCCTCTCGGAGAAGGAGCTCACGCCTGAGGTGCTTGCCAAGGTTGGCAAGCTGAACGAGATTGCGGCGGCACGCGGACAGAAGATGTCCCAGCTCGCCTTATCGTGGGTACTGCGCGGCGGCAAGGTGACCTCTGCACTGATCGGGGCAAGCAAGATCAGCCAGATCGAGGATGCCGTAGCTTCACTGAATGCGCCTGAGCTAAGCGCGGAAGAGCTGGAGCAGATTGAGACGATTCTGCGCGGATAAGCCGGGGCGGATACTGCACCTGCCGAACCTACAGATCATAGATCATAGATTATGACGGCAATCCTGCCCACCGCTCGCGGTGGTGCAGGATTCTTTTTTTGTGCAGATCTCCCTAACACATTGAACCTTGAAGCATTCCCTCCCGAGTGCTTACGGTATGCGTGAATGCTATAATGAACTCATTCATAACCATCACTGCGTAACGAAAGGACATCCGATGAAGACTAACCGATTGGGGCAATCCGATTTACATGTAAGTGCCATGGGGCTTGGCTGCATGTCGCTGGGGACAGAGGAAGCGCAGGCCACCGCCATTATCCACGAAGCGCTCGAACGCGGAATTAACTTCCTGGATACCGCCGACCTCTACGATGAGGGCCGCAATGAGGAGATTGTCGGTCAGGCCATCCGGCACCGCCGCGCCGATGTGATCCTGGCGACCAAGGTGGGCAACCGCAGAATTCCCGGCAAGGAAGGCTGGAGCTGGGATGCCTCCAAGGCCTATATCCGCTCCGCTGTGAAGGAGAGTCTGCGCAGGCTGCAGACCGATTATATTGACCTGTATCAGCTGCACGGAGGAACGCTGGAGGATGATATCGATGAGACGATTGAGGCCTTCGAGGAGCTGAAGCGGGAAGGGGTAATACGGCATTACGGCATCTCCTCCATCCGGCCGAATGTGATCCGGGAATATGTGCAGCGCTCCGGTATCGTCAGCGTGATGAGCCAGTATAGCATTCTCGACAGACGCCCGGAGGAGAGCATTCTTCCGCTGCTGGGCCGCGCGGGCATCAGCCTGATTGCACGGGGGCCGCTGGCTAGCGGCATTCTGACCGATCATGGCCGCACCAAGGCGCAGCGGGCGTATCTCGACTATACGGAGGCAGAGCTTACGGAGCTGCATGATCAACTGATGAGCCAGACTACCCTTACCCGGACGCTGACGCAGACCGCGCTGCAATATCCGCTGGCCGATCCAGCGGTTGCCGCCGTGATCCCGGGGGCCAGCAGCCTGGAGCAGCTGCGGCAGAATATTGCGGCTGCCCGCTCGCAGCCGCTCTCTGCACTGGAGCTTGAAGCTGTTCGGGATTCCAGCAAGACAGGACGGTATACCCTGCACGTTTAGAGCGTGCTTACAGCCAAGTGGAAACGGCTTCGCCGTCCTTTTAAAAGACGGTACCGTTTCAGCGAGAAATAGAAGGATAATTTATATCGTAAAATATATAAATTCTTATATTTTAACAGAAGAAGCTGTCCGGAAACTGTAGGCATTACAGTCTCTGGACAGCTTCTTATTTTTTGCTTAGCTTCTTAATTTTCTACCTATGAGCGCGATTCCTTGCCTTAACTATCCACGTAATTAATGCAGCCACAAACACCACTGCGGTAATGAGCCAGGTCAGCAGGAACGCCATGCCCAGCCCGATATTGGCATCCAGCGCTTCCCTTCTGCTCTCCAGAATCAGCATCACTGCCAGCGGTGCTCCGCTGGCTATCAGGAGAACCGTCATGCTGTAGCGGGCGAAATTCGTCCGCTTCTGAATAGCCGCGTATAAGCACAGGTATGAAGCAATCAATAATACGAAGGATAATACAGCTTCCCATTCCAGTCTAACCATCCTGTCATCACTCCTTCTCCATAGGAACCGGGGATTGCGTTATAGTATAGCGGCTGCGGCAGGCAGATGCAAATGACACTGCCGCTGAAGCAGCCTAGCCAAAAAACTGCGTAATATAGACCATCGCCAGCAGCCCGAAGATAAACGAATACGTCGAGGGCCGTTCAAATCCGTGGCCGTGGCTCTCCGGGATCAGCTCCTTATACACGATGAAGAGCATTGCCCCGGCAGCAAATGCCAGCCCGTATCCAACCACATTCTGTACATAGCTGGCTGTAAAATACCCGATCACAGCCGACACCATCTCCATCAGTCCGGTCAACGCGGCTATGATTAGGGCCTTGCGCCGGCTGGCGCGGGCATTCATGAGGAAAATCGCAAGAATCAGCCCTTCCGGCATATTCTGAGCGCCGATCGCAATCGCCACCATTGGGCCGAGGCTTGTCTGCTCGCTGGCATAGCTGAAGCCTGTGCTGAGCCCTTCAGGGATGTTATGAATGAACAGCGCAATCATGACGAGCAGCGCTTTGGAATCCAGATTGCTGAGGCCGGGCTTATTCTCCACATCGATATGCGGAATATGACTCTCGATCAGATCGAGCAGCAATACGCCGGTAATCAGCCCCAGAGTCAGCGCGGTAATACCCGATTCCTTAATGGCTTGCGGCATCAGCCCGAAGGTGCTTGCAGAGACCATGATCCCGGCGGTGAAGGCCACCAGCACATCCTTCCACAGCTCGGACAGCCGCCTTACGAACAGAATAGGAATAACGCCCAGCACCGTTGCCATTGCAGACAAAAAGCTGCCTAAAAGTGCACCCGCCAAATCTTCAACCCCTTTTGTGGACAGGACTATAGATCAAGCATATGCTCAAGGCAGCTATAAATAGACCCAAGCTTCAAAGTCTCACATACCGTCCCAGCCCCCGGTCTTCAAGCTCTGCCTTCGGGACGAACAGAAGGGCGGCAGAATAGATATGATAATGCTGCTTCGCCGGCTCCGGTCCGTCAAAGGTTAGATACCCCAGATAAGCTCCGCTTAACCTGCTGCGCAGCACAGTCCGCACCTGTCCGCCGCTATAATCGGCTTCCCGCCGGATTATCCCCTCTTCCACCGGACCCGTGAAGCTGGGCCAGCCTGTGCCGGAATCGAATTTGGCTGCCGAGCTGAACAGCGGATCACCGCTGATCACATCCGTGTAAAGGCCCTCCTCGAAGTGGTCCCAATACGCATTCTGGTAGGCAGGCTCCGCGCCTTTGTTCTGGGTGACCTCATATTGCAGCTCCGTGAGCTGCCCCCGCAGCCGCTTCTTATCCTCACGGCTGTTCCAGTGCAGCGCTGTGAAGTCGTCACGGCCCGAGCCCTTCTGATATAGCTTATAATCCAGCGGATGGGTCCGGTAATAGTGCTGATGCTCCGCTTCCGCAGGATAGAACGGCGCAGCCGGCAGGATGGGCGTCACAATCGGCGCCTTGAAGCGCTTGCTGGCCTTCAGCCTCTCCTTCGACAGCTCCGCCTGCTTCCGCTGCTCTTCATTATGAATGAAGATTGCCGGAGCGTAAGAATGCCCCCGGTCCATGAACTGCCCGCCGTCATCCGTCGGATCGATCAGCTGCCAATAGATGTCCAGCAGCCGTTCATACGGGAACAGCTCCGGATCATAGACAATCTGCACCGCCTCCCGGTGTCCGGTAGTTTCCGATCCTACCTCTTCATAGGTCGGATTCTCCGTATGCCCTCCTGTATAACCCGACACCACCGAGACGATGCCCGGCAGCTCGTCGAACGGCTTGACCATACACCAGAAGCAGCCGCCGGCGAAGGTCGCCAGCTGCAGCGTATCATTCGTAGTCAAACAGACCGCCTCCCTGCATGCTTTTCCCCTATTATATCTGAATATCCCGCTTCTCCAAAACGGTCAGGGCGATGGTTAGAGACAGCAAGATCCAAGCTGCAGGAATCCACAACGCGCGGATATAATCCCCCGTCCCCGAGAGCAGAATCAGCTGTGAGTTCTCCACGTATATCCCCGAGAATTTGAAAATCTGCGTCATCAGGGAATGCTCAGAAATTGCGCGAAGAACCGCAGAGGAGGTATCCTTGAGATACCCGCTGAGCAGCAGGTTACCGAAGATGAAGAAGAATGCGGCCACCACCGCCGAAGCCGGTTTGCGGATCAGCATCCCCAGCATCATGATTGCTGCACAATAAGCTGCCAGATAGAGCAGATTCAGTCCCAAGGCTGTCAGACCAGCCGCCAGATCCTCTGTATATCCGGCATGTCCTACCGGCGCTCCTGTGATCAGCGCTGCCGCAAGAGAGAACAGATAGAACAAACCGTAGAACTCCAGCAGCCATCCCAGAACGGCAAGCAGCTCCAGCACATATTTACCGGTGAAGTATTTCGCCTTGCTATGCCCGGCAGCAATAATATTCTGCACCGAGCCATGCTCGAAGCCCTCCGTTGCGAAAAAGCAGGCATGCAGCGGAATAACCAAATAGAACAGAATGGAGAACGAAGCAGCCGTCTGGAGCGGCTCTGCATAACTGCTTAAGGAATAACCGCCTTTGCTGCCCAGAATTAGAACAAGTGCGAGGCTGGCTAAGGCGAAGACTGCGGTGACGCTTTTAAAGGCCAAATCTTTACGCAAATAATAGATTTCAGCCTGCCAGAGGTTCCTCATCTTCCTCCGCCCCCGATCAAATCCATATAATACTGCTCCAGATTAGGCGCAGTCAGCTGAAAGCCGTCAACCGGGATCTCCCGCTGCACGAGAAGAGACATCAGGCGCTCCAGATCCACCCCGCTTCGGGGAAGCTCGATCTCTCCGGTCTGCTTGATCCGGATATCCCCGCGCCTAAGCTCCTGCCTCAGCATCTCAGCTACGGCTGCTGCCGGAGAAGATGTGCTAATACAGATCATCACCTGTGCAGTCTGCTGCAATTCAGCAGCCGAAATCTCCTGAATCAACCGGCCTTGATGAATGAAGCCGTATTTACCAGCCAGCAGTTGCAGTTCACTCAGAATATGGCTGGAGATCAGAAGAGTCACGCCTTGTTCCCGGGATAGTTGCTCCAGGATATGCCTGACCTCCACAATTCCCGCAGGGTCCAGTCCATTCACCGGCTCATCCAGCACCAGGAACTCCGGCCGGTTCAGCAGGGCGACGGCAATTCCCAGCCGCTGGCGCATGCCAAGCGAATACTCGCCCGCCTTCTTCGGTCCCGCCTCATCCAGACCTACAAGCTTCAGCACTTCAGCACTTCTGCCCTTATCCCTGATTCCGAAGATCCGGCAGTAAAAGCACAGATTCTCCATCGCATTCATATGAGGATAGAGCGAAGGCCGTTCAATCAGGAAGCCGACACGGCGTCTGGCCGCAATCTGTCTCTCCTTGCTCTGCTCTCCGAATAAGGCCATCCTTCCGGCTGTCGGATGCACCAGACCACCGATGATTCTCATCAGCGTTGTTTTGCCCGCCCCGTTCTCCCCTACGAATCCGTACACATCCCCAGCCTCAATGCTCATGCAGAGCTGATCCAGCGCAACCCCTGAAGGGTACTCCTTGGATAAGCCCTCAGCCTCAAATACTGTTGCCGTCAAAGCAAACACTCCTTTTCCCTCTCAAATCTGTTGATGGCATAACGATACCATCCGTTGTCCCCTCCGCTAACGCAGGTGTCATATTCACGCGAGATCATGTCGTTTTTGAGGATGAAAATGTATAATGTAGGGATTAATGCAAAGGTGGAGAAGCCGATGATTCATATTGCTGTGTGTGACGATGAGCCCCGCGCAGCCGGAGAGGCCGAGCGCCTGATTCTGGAAACCGGAGAAGACTTGAACGAACCTATTGAGATTTCCCTATATTATTCCGGTGAAAGCTTCGCCCGGGCCCTCCGGGACGGAAGCCAGTTTGATATTATCTTGATGGACATTGAGCTGGGCGGTCTTGACGGCATTGCGGCGGGACAGCTCCTGAGGGAGGATGACGGCAATGATCCGGTGCAGCTTATCTATATTTCCAGTCATGAAGAATACCATATGCAGCTGTTTGACCTGCGTCCTTCAGGATTCCTGAAGAAGCCGATTGAGCCGGAGGGCTTCAGGAAGAAGCTGGCCCGGGCCATACATAAGACCCTCCGTCTCCGGCAGCAGGGCCGGATCAACTTCCTTGCGGTACAGCTGAAGAACCAGGAACTAAGGATTCCTCACAGGGACATTCATTATCTGGAGAGCTGCATCAGGCAGATTACACTGGTTACTCAGGATAGGACACTACAATACTACGGGAAGCTGGTAGAGGAGGAGCAGAAGCTGACGGCCAGCCATTTCGTACGGATTCACCAGTCCTATATTGTGAACTTCTATTCAATCCAGGCCATTAGCGCCAAAAAAATCATTCTTACCACCGGCTGTGAACTGCCGGTCAGCAGCAAATATAGCCCCGCTGTGCGCAGGGCCTATCTTCATTTCAGGGGGGAGCTGGTATGAATTCCGTACTCCTCGATGAAATCATTTATCTCGCTGTACTACCGCTCCTGTCAGTCATACTGCATCTCTTCTTCAGCCGCTTCTTCCCCTGTCGTGTGGAATCACGGCTGCGGCTGACCGCATTTTACATTCTGTACATAGGTGTTCATGCTCTGCTCCATCACAGCTCACTGTCCGCTCTCCCGCTGATGGCTGGCAATATCGGACTGATCCTGGGTCTGTCCCTGCTCTACAAGGGCAGCCTTGCTTGGCGGTTATACGCTGCGGTGTTTATCTCTGCTGTGATTATCCTCAGCGATGCGGCGGTTCCACTGCCACATACTGACTTCGGTTACAGGCTCGGCCTGCTGCTCTCGAAGCTGCTGATGCTATTGCTCGTTCTGCTGCTGCGCAGGCTGGTGAAAGACGAGGGCCGGGGCCAGCCAACCGGGTGGTTAGGGTCTGTTGTCTTGCTCTTTCCTTGTCTTAGCATTGCGTTATTACTGCAGTTATCCGGCAGTCCCTTCTTCCAGCTATATCCGCAGTTATTCCCTGTCGTTCCCGCCTTGCTGCTCGCTATTAATCTTCTGGTATTCCTGCTGATTGACCGTGTGCTGAGCGCACAGTCTGAACGCAGCCAGCGCCTGCTGCTGGAGCAGCAGAACAGCTATTATGTGAACCAGTACCACCGGAACCGGGAATTTCAGGAGGAAGCCCTCCGGTTCCGTCATGACTTCAACCATATTCTGCTGGGCCTGCGCTCCAGAATTCTCAGCGGAGAAGAAGCCGCCTCTACAGCCGAGCTGGACGCTCTGCTTGGCTCGACTGGACAAGCCCAAGCTTACTGCAACACGGGCAACCCGGTTATTGACTCCATCCTGGATTACAAACGGCAGGAGGCATCCGCAGCAGAGATTGATCTCCGTCTGGAGCTGAGCCTTCCACCCCGGATGATGCTGGATACCGCTGTCATCAGCGTTATTCTGGGCAATGCCCTTGATAACGCCCTGGAAGCAGTCAGACTGATCCCCAAGGAACAGGGAACAGAACGATACATCGCGGTACATATGCATTACCTGAATGCCAGCTTATTTATACGGATTCAGAATCCCTACTCCGGTTCTGTCCTCCAAGGCCCAGGCGGTGAGCTGCTGACCACCAAAAGCGATAAGCGCTCCCACGGGATCGGACTGCGGAATATCCGCCAGACGATGGAGCGGGCCGGCGGGCTGTTTCAGCTTGCTTACAGCGGCCAGCTGTTTCAGCTGGAGCTGGTGCTTTTTCATATTGAGAGAGATGAACGTGGCGGAGGACGGGTGTCCGAGGGGGAATGATGGGGAATGGGGCTTGCTATTTCAGTTTCTTGCGCTCACGGCGGGGCTTGTGCCTATGGTTGCTGTCCCATAACTCCTTGTGCATCAAGCCTGCGAATACAAGCATGACAAGCGTCAGCACCAGCACATACTCCCGCAGAATATCGGATAAGCTGCCGGACAGATTCAGCCCGAGAATAATGTTCAGCCTTCCCCACAGCAGATTGAGACACAGTAGCGCTACTGCCCCATAAGTTACCCATACACTGCGGAGGTACAAATTATAGGTGCGCATAGGCCCCCGTCCGATGAAATATTTGCTGTAACGGATAACATATGCGGTAAAAGCGATCAAGGCGATCAGTTCCAGTGTAATCAGTACCAAGTCAATAATGTCCATGCAGATCATCTCCCCTTCTACCTAAGCCAGTGCGGTGCAGATCAATAAGCCTCTCTAGATCATTGGATTCATACGCCTCCTGAATTTGGCCCAGGGTCTCAATTTCCCGTTTGACCCGGCTGGGCTTCAGCTCGTGCTTGCGAAAGATATCGAGGAGCTTCACTTGTTGACGACCTCCTCATCATTAGGTTTTCTCTCTGCGGTTCCTCTCTCAATCAGCAGCTTCACGAGCGTACGGTTATATTCGCTAAGCTGCTTCTCATTCTCCTCATCGCGTTTCTGATAATTCTGAATCACTTTCTCTTTATTCGCAATTTGCTTAACACTCCAGATCAAGGCAGTAGATAACAGAACATTCAGCACGACTGAACCGTTGTTATCTACGAAAAGGCCAGTCAATGCACTGAAATCCATCTGTATCCCCCCATTTCCTAATGTAATCGGAACGGATTCGCGCCTTTACCCCTGTCCACATTTTTGGCGAAATTTCTTGCCGCCACTCTAACAGAATCACCCTCAAGCTAATCTACTCTAGCAATTGCCATTCTGATTGGGTTGAGCAGCAAAAAAAAAACGGAGGACCCGTAATCCGGGCCCTCCGGAGAAGGCTGAAACAAAGATTATTTGAGTTCCGAGATCCGCCGGACCAGGGAATCATACAGATAGATCAGATCGCCGGAGGGCTTGATGCCAAGCTCGCGGCTTAGCAGCCGCACGTAGTCTGTGTAGACGGCATTGAGGCCTTTTTTGTCTCCGGCCAGTTCGTGTACGGCCATCAGCTGGCGGATCACCGATTCATCGAGCGGATTCCGCTTGTTCAGCTTCAGCAGCAGCTTGGAGGCCGCAGCGGAATCCCGGCTGGCAATGAGCGCTGCGGCCAGCCGTTTGACGAAGGAGGCATACAATTCCGCATAACGCTCCGTCTCATGGATGGCCCACACATAAGCCTTGTCGCCGAACAGCTCCCCTGTATAGAGCTGCTCGATACGCATAGCCCGCTCTATATCCGGGGGTTCTATAGTGTGCAAGGCTGCAGCCTCCTGTTCAAATTCCAGATAGTCGATAACCGGCGCCTGAAGCTCAAGCGCGTACCCGTCGTTCTCCGAGCGGATCGCTTCACGCAGGCCCAGCGGCTCCAGAGATTTGCGCAGTTGATAGACGGTAGTGTTAAGATAGCTCTCCGCATTGGCCTTATGCATGCCGCCGAAGATATCCGCAACCAGCCTGGAACGGGGGACACGCTTTCCCCGGAGCAGCAGCAGATAGGCAAACAGCTCAGCACATTTACGGGAGGTCCATTTGACCCGGCCTGCCCCGCTGCTCACGGCAACATCCCCGAGCATCGTGAGCCTTACCCGCCCGGAACCGGCCGGAGCCTGCACCTCCGGCAGAGGGGAGAGCCGTGCCGGAGCAGCCCGCCGCTGGGTAAGCACCCGGTTCACCGTACGCGCAAGCCGCTCCTGGGAGACCGGCTTGACCAGATAGTCCAGCACGGACAAGTCGTAAGCCTCCAGGGCAAATTCCTTATGAGAGGTCACGAACACAATTTGCACTGGAGAACCGGCAGCCGCCAGCCTGGCTGCAAAGGCCATGCCGCCCTCTCCCGGCATAGAGAGGTCTACGAAGGCAAGCTCCACATCCGGGTGCTCCTCCAGAAAGGCAGCAGCCGGCTTCGTATCTGTGAACGTACCCGCAAGCTCGACTTCAGGCAGCTTAAGCAGCATAGTGCTAAGAATCAGATGCATCATCCGTTCATCATCGACCAGTATAACCTTCATTTATATATCCTCCCTCCCGCTGCCCGTTACTCCATCCGTTCTCCTCCTGCCGATCCCGGCAACGTGAAGTAGAAAATCGTTCCACTTCCCGGCTTGCTCTCAAACCACAGGCTCCCGCCATGGATGCGCACGAATTCACGCGCGAGCGCCAGGCCGAAGCGGGCATCTCCTGCCTCCTCCCCCAGCGGCGCCTTCAGAATCGGCTCCTCCAGGCGCAGCATGTCTGCGGTCGCTTCATCAATACCAATCCCGTCATCGCGTACAGACAAGATAACCTTCTCCTCTTCAAGCACGGCATCAACCTCAATAGAGCCGCCTATTCCCGTGAATTTGATTGCGTTAGAGAGCAGATTACGCAGGATCAGATCCAGCATCTCTTTATCCGCCCGGACGGTCAGTTCGCTGCCGATACGCTCCGTCAGGCGGATCTGTTTCATCCCGGCCTTCGTACCTGCCAGCATCAGGGCCTGCCAGACCACCTGCTGTACACTCCAGGCCTGCGGATGGAAGGAGACCTTTCCCTTCTGGCTGCGGTACCAGTCCAGCAGATTATCAACGAGCTGGAATGTATTACGGACCTGCCCTTTGATCTCCCGCACCACCTCCGCGTGCTCAGCATCCGCAGCCGTCAGCTCGTCGCCCAGCAGCTCTGTCAGGCTGACCAGCAGTGCTACCGGATCGCGGATATCATGGGCCACAATGGTGAACAGCTTGTCCTTGAAGGCATTCAGCTCGGACAGCTGCCGGGCATTCTCGCGCAGCCGGACCTCGCTCTCCTTCAGCTCCGTAATGTCGCTGAACAAGAGGATTTTGCCGATAGGGGTGCTGCCTGTATCATGAATGAAGGACAGACTGCAATTATAGTACAGGCGTCTTCCGGCCTGAAGCCGCTCGTAGGCAAACCGCTCGTCCTCATCGCTTAAGCCCCTGAGACGTTCAAGCAGCTCCCCGCTGCCGGCAAGCACCTCCGTCATATCCGCCGGGTAGCGCCTCCTGCTCCCAAGCTCGGGAAACATCTTCTCTGCGGCACGGTTGTAGCTGACGATCTGGTTCTCATAATCGAACAGAAGGACACCGTCCCGGATCGTCTCGAACACCTGCGCCATCGCCAGCGGAGTCAGGCGGAGCAGGTTGAATCTGAGGATACCCCAGGCGTAGGCGATGCCCGACACTGCAAATCCGAACGGTGTGAGATCAATCCGGGTTCCGGTCCACAGGAACAGATTGAGCAGCATAGGCGCAACCGCACCCAGAAGCAGAACAGCAATCTGTTTGCGTACAATCGGCAGCGCCCGCACAAACATGGATATGAACAGCGCAATCCCGCCAAGCAGCACCAGATAATTATACGCAGCATGGATGTTATACCACAGCCCCTTGACGGTGTAATACAAGGAGACCGAAGGGTCCGTATTCAACAGAAAATCCCGGTAGATTAGATGATGCCAGTCATTGGTGAGCTGCAGGATGAAGATGACGGCGGGGATCAGGAACAGCAGGGCGATCAGTCGCTTGCGGAAGCGCACAGCGGCTCCGGTGAATTGAATCGCTTGTACCAGCCATAAGGTGGAGACAAAAGGAATACCCAGATATTGAATGTGCAGCGCCAGCTTCACCTGGCTTAAGTTCCCGCTAAGCAGCTCAAGACCATAGCCGAAGGCGTAGAAGGCTGCTGTCAGCATAATCAGAATCATCGTTCTGGCAACAGGAAGATGTCTTTTCTGGTACGACAGGAATGACACAAACAGCATCAGTGCTGCTGCAATAAAAAGCATAATCGACATCCAGTGCCTACTTTCCACGGCTGCGTCTCCCTTAATAACAAATTCTATTAAGTTAGGATAGCACCTTCCGGGTCGGGGTGTCCACGCCTTGATTTTCCATTACAGGTTACCGGCAAAGGCCGGTCCTTATGCGGACCGGCCTTTGCTGCAGCCTCATTTCTTACTTGGATAATTTATAAATAATCTTGGATAATGTCATGACCAGCTTGTAGTAATTTTTGAAGTCACTAATATACTGACCTGCCGCCTTTTCGAACATCTTCAGGACAATCTTCGCCCCGATGTAATCGCGGTAGACATCCCATACGGCTCCTGCCGAATCCAGCACGTTGGCTCCGGATACAATCAGCACCTTCAGTGCATCCTCCGGTTCAATCCCTTCCGTCACCTTCAGCTGATTGGTGGCATCGGAGATACTAATCCTTCCGTTGCGCATGGCGGATACGACAACAATCATGGCGATTTCATTGTTGTCCAGCAATTTGCGTTCCAGGGAATCGAGACTGTCATAGAATTCCCGCTGTTTGGCGGTGGATACCTTTTTGAGAATTCGGTAGGTCTCCTTGAGCACGCCGCCCGTGGCCATCTGAATCGCAGTGCCCAGATCCACGAGTGAGATCAGACCGGAATCCAGCATTCCCTGGGCGATGTCATCCATTGTCCAGCCGCCAATTCCCACCAGCAATCCCAGCAGCCAGACCGGCTGATAATTGATCGAGATCAGAGCACCCGCAACCTCACTGACCTGTGTAAATCCTCCGTCATACAGCGCTTTGGCTAAAGAGTAGTGGCTCATACTGCCCTTATACTTGTTCAGCAGCTTGGCAACATCAATTGCGGACAGGCCGAGCTGCTGCCTCAGAACTGCAATAGTGTTGTCGGTCTGCACATTCCGATAAGCAATGTATTCGCTTGGTGTGTAGTCATTGCGGATCAGCCATTGCAGCTGCTCGTCCACGGGCCAGTCTCTCAGGAAGACCAGCGCCTGCGGTACTGAGAGTCCAAGCTTTTTGAGAATCGCGGCAATTGCATCCCCGCCTTCGCCTACTGCATCAAGCCCTCCCATAATCGCCGTACCCGTATATCCGTACTCACGCATGGCAAGAGCAATCTCTGCGATTGGCGCATTCGGCAGTCCTGCCTTGACAATCTTAATGACCTTGTACGGGAGCAGATTCCACTTCCGCAAATATTGAACGATAGCGGCTGGCGTATTAACACCCAATTGTACCAGCTGTGTTCCCTGCTCCTCTTCCGTACCTGCATTCTGGCGCGTTTCGTTGAAGTAATTGTAGCGCATCTTCAGAATGCTGGTATTGTCATAACCCAGGCTCCGCAGCGTATCCACCAGGTAGCTGGACGGTGCCAGCTCAAGCAGCCCCCGCAGATACAGCTCGGCAGCCACATCATTGGCATTTGCTCCCCGGTCCTTCATACGCTTCAGATAGGCGTAGAGCGGATCAGCGCCGAACACTTCAGTCACCGCTGCACGTACACGCTCCGCAGACATGATCGTAGTGGAGATCGCATCCTGCACACCCAACGCATCCAGATTGAAAATCACCCTCAGCGCAAGCACGATATCGGTATCCCTGAATTTCGCCTTCATATAACTCGCAACCGTTCCCGGGCTGCCCATAGAGGTTGCCGGAATCAACTTCGCGAGGTAGCCGATATTCGTGCTGCTGTAATACACCGTAGTGACGGCCAGACCAAGCTCCGGACCTTTGACATGCACTGCCAGCAGGGCGGTTGCTTCATCGGCACCCAAGTTATAAGCATCCTTCAAATACTGGAGGATGTCCTGTATCGCTGTACCTTGCTTATAGAGCAGGCTTACAGCAGCTTCTGCACCCGTGATTCCATACAGATCAAGCAATTGCTGAAGAGTTCCAGAGGATGTGCCCACTGCAAAATACACCTCAGCCACTGTCTTCTGTACCGCATCCGCTGTGTAAATACCCAGTCCGTTCAGGATCTCCTTCGCCTCCGCCTCCGTCTTGCCGTAGCTCTTCTTCAATAGTTCTGCGATATACGCCATCCGGTAGCCGCTTGTGCTCAAGACCTGCGCCGCTTGCGGGGCATCTGTGAAAATACCCTGCGCTCTGAAGAACTCCATTGTGGCGGCATCATACGTGGTCCCATAAATGGCGCTGATGCTGCTCAGAACTGCTGAAGCACTGAACGATCCGTCTGCAATCAGCAGTGCTGCGGCAGCCGCCGCTGATTGGCCGTTATACTCTTTGAGCATTTTGACAATATCCTGGAGCGGGTAGCCCGCAGTCCATAGATAGGCAATGGCCGCTTGCTCTCCTATAATTCCGGCTTCCTGCAGGATAGATTGAGGCGTTGCAGCCGTATTGCCTTCCTCCACAGCTGTGCCGTAGACCTGCCGCACCGTCCATTCTATAATGCTGGCGTCTTCCAATTGGAGCGACAGCAAAGCATCCCGAGTAGCCTGTAGCGAATTTCCATAATAGCTCTTGGATACTTCGGTCACATCCTGCAGCGTGTAGCCCAGCGAACGAAGATATGGCGCTGCATCCTGGATGGAGGCAATGCCGCTGCGGTTCAGCAGCTCCTCCACGCTCTCATTCACCGGTTTGCCGTAGTATTCCGCCACAGCAGCCAGAATGTCAGCCACCGGATAGCGCCCGGATTGCAGCAGGCTGTAAGTCGTCTCTCCGGCGCTAAGATTGTAGTGCGTCTTGCCTGCAAGCACCAGGTCGGTGATTGCAAATCCGGCGCTTCTCAGCTCCGGCACAGCATCGGCGAACACGGTGATCCCCAGCGCATTCAGCGTATCCAGCCGGGTCTGCGTCAGATTCTGCCCGTATACATAGGACACCGAATTCTGTATGTCCTCATCACCATAAGATCCCTCGACTGTCAGAGCGGCGGCAGTCTCTCCGGCCTTTAACCGGTAATGCTCCTTGCCCACCCTGACGATCCCGTTCAGATCGAACTTCATGTTGCGCAGGAAGGATACAGCAGATTCCAGGGTGACCAGCCCGCTGGCTGCCAGTGAATCCACGATACTCTCACGCTGCGAGGTCCGGTAGATATCCGTCACACCCGCAAGGATATCCTCCTGGCGGTATAGCCGGGAATCTGTGAGCAGCTGCAAGGCTGTTCCCGCAGATAATCCGTATTCTGTCTTGGCCAGCCTGATGCTGTTCGCCAGACTGAACCGGGCCTGGAACACAAAGGCAATGGCTTCCTCGAAGGAGGGAGCTCCCTGCCGGACAAGCAGTGCATGAATCACTTGTTCAACAGATTGTCCATAGACTGCGGCAAGGGTCGTTACCAGCACATTCCTGTCAGCCAGAATATTCTTCTGCACGAAGAGCAGCGCCGTCTGACCTGCGTCCTGGTGGAAGGCGTCTTTGGCTGAGCTGGCAATATCTCTAGGCGCAAATCCCGCATTCCACAGATATTCAACAGCTGCGCTTACTTCAGTAATTCCCTTCTCCTGCAGTGCTTCTGCTATCGTACTTCCGAGCGTCTGTCCGTATACGGAAGCAAGCCCGGATAGAATAAGACTCTGATCATTCGGATATGCGGCGGTAAGCAGCTTGGCAGCTTCTCCGGCCGTAAGCCCGTAATAATCCTTGAGTGCGCGGGCCATATCCGGCAGCTTGTAGCCGCCCTTCTGCAGAAATTCCAGCCCGTCCTCCGGCGATACGAGCTTGGCAGCGCTCAGGAGCTGGGCAATGGTAATTTGCTGCTGGCTATAGAGCGACTGCAGCAGCGCAAGCGTTGCCTGCAGGTTGCCCCGCACTCCGGCATGGATCAGCAGCCCCCGCATGACCTCGTCCTGGCTGAATCCGCCCTGAATCAGGGCCGGACCCACCTTGTCCGATTGCCAGTAGGCAGGGTAACGCGCAGCAAGCGTGTTAATCACGGAGGCAGCCGTAGCCCCTTGTGCCCGCAGCGTCTGAATCCACAGCGAGATTGGATCGCTGCCGTAGGCCCAGGCCGCCGCCCGGCCGATATCCTCCTGATCCTCGTCAGTCTGCTGGAGCAGCAGTGCCATCGCAGCAGCGCTATCCAGCCCGTAGGCTTCACGCAGGACCAGCGCCCGGTCCTTCAGCGGATACGGAGCCAGCCGGTCAATGACCTGGCTCATGGTAAGACCTTTTGTAACCAGATAAGCAGTCACATCATTTGCTGCAATTCCGTATGTGCTGAAAGCGGCCACCCATTCACTCCACCCCTGACTGTCGAATTCAGCAGCGACCTCTTCGAAGGAATACCCCGCATTTTTCAGCGCAGAGATCAGGTAAGGCATTCCTTTCGCTCTGACACCCCCTGTAGGGTAGAGATTAATCGTCCCTTCCACGATCCTATTCAAGGTATACCGGCTGGATAAGCTCATGGCAACAGTGATATCCGGCAGCGTCGCACCAGCGAATAAATACTGGGTATCCTTCACCACCGTCCGCACATCACAGGCGCAGCCAAATCGGGAAAAGGCCTCGGTGCGCTCCAGCTCCACCCAATCCTGCATCGTGAGGCCCATCTGCCGGATAAGCGGCTTGGCAATCTCAAGCTTATCCCACAGCCTGGAGTTACTCATAACAGCCGCTATCGCGGTAGCATCCGCCTTCTCATCTGCATCCTGGGCGAACACGGTACGCAGCGCCGTCAGGACCTGGTCTGCTTCGTAACGGTTATTGTAATCATGGTAGAACAGATCCATTGCACCGCTCAGCGTGAGTGCTGTTCCTGCTTGTCTGTAAGCATCATACATTGTCTGCAGCGATTGTACCGGCGTTTTGCCTGCCAGCCTGAACTGTCTGAACAGTTCATAGGAATTGCTGCCCTGCTTCAGATAATAGTCCGCCAGCTGAACCGGATCATATCCCCCATCCAAAAGGTATTTCAGTACATGCTCCCGCTGGGTTTGGGTAAGCCCTGGAGAGAGAGCCGCAATCGCTGCCGGGAGTTCTGCACCGAACTGTTCACGTAACAGCGCGGCCTGTGCTGAAGCCTGATACCCGCTGGCGGCGAATTGAGCGAGTACCTCGCTTAACGTGACACCTGCCGACACCCATAAATCATTCACGATGATGGCAATTTCCTGCACCTCATAGTGCTTGGCCATTAAGGCGCTAATGATCACGGAGGCACCATCTCCGGCCGATTTAACCGCTTCGGCCACTTCCCGTGCAGACACCTTCGCGTTCAGCAGCTCTGTCGCCGCATCCTGCTGCGAATATTCCCGGCGCAGCAGAGAATACGTATACGCCGCCGGGAAGCCAGCGCCCATGAAGGCCCGCAGCATTTCTGCCGCGCCAGCAAAGCTGTATTGCTCTGCAATCGCCTTGCTCACATCCGCCGCCGAATATCCCGCTTGGGACAGCCAAGTCGCACTGGTAACGGCATCGCCCGAGTACAGCTCCTTGATGACCGCTGCCGATTCCGTTGCCGGTTGCTTGCCTTCGGCCATGGCGGACACGGCCTGTGCATGGCTCAGACCGTATGCACTCTGGACAGCTCCGGCAATCCCGAGGCTGTCATAACCTGTCAACCGGAGTAACTGTACGGTATTGCCGCTTGTTTCATTCCAGTTACCCTTTAGGACCTTCGCCGCTTCTGTAACGGATACATTGTAGCGCTTCAGATATCCCAGGATGCCTTTGCTGGACAGACCGAATCTCTGAAGGACCGGACCGATCTCACTGGCCGAATACCCTGCCGAGAGAAGCTCTCCTGTAATCAATCCATCATACGCAGCCGTAGCCGGCTTAAGGGAATTGTAGGCATCATAGACCGAAGACGCATCCGCGTTCATTGCATACAGGATCGGCGTCAGTTCTGAGCGGATCATCCCATACTCGATCAGAACCGCACGGTACAGATTCGCTGCCTTGAAGCCGCCGTCCCGCAGAAGCTCCGCCGTCTCCAGCGCCGTCTTGCCGTATTGCTTGTGAAGTATTTGAGCCGGGTAGGCTGCATCGTTCTTATAGGCATAGCTGGAGACGAACCCGAGCAGGGTCGCCACATTAGCCACCGGCAATTCGTCAAAGACAGCCAGGAACGTCTGATTGACCGCTTTCACCCGGTTCACACCGGTGTAAACTACCGATACCGTGGAGGCTGAACCAATTACCCGGCCGCTGCTGTTCCAGCTCAAGAAGATCTGCGCCGGATCTGCCCCGAGTGCCGCAGTCACGGAGCTTTGCCATTGACCATCGATCTTGACGGAGAAGGACCCGCTTGAAATCACGCTGGCCAGCGGTTTGTCAAACGTAAGGATAACCTGGGTCCCATTCTCCGAAGAGGTCGCATCCATCAGGAGCGGCGGCGTGCTTACATTATTCACCGTCAGCTCCGCACCGAGATCATACCCCGCTGCATCCAGCCGCAGCTTGAATTCCTTATTGTAAGCCAGGTTCGCTGCCACCTTGTACGTCTGTCCGAAGTCTGCAGTGGATACCGGACCCAGTGTTGCCGGGTTGTTGCCGGCATCCTGCAAGCTGAACTGTACACCTTGAACCGGTGTACTGAAGCTTACAGTGAAGCCATTCTCATTCACACCTGTGATACTTGAAGTGACACGGTAAGCCACATACACCTTAACCGCTGCCCCAAAGTCATACCCCGCCTTCTTCAGAGTCAGCGAATACGTACTGCCTTCGGCAAGCTGGGTTTGAATGATGTAGGTACCTGCGTCTGTTCCCGCAGCGATCCCCGTCACCTTGATCCTATCGCCTGCCGCCGTAAGAAGCTCCACATCCTCAGGCTGCACATCAATTCCCTTACGGCCCAGCAGCACACTTATTCCGCCGGCATCCGCACGGGTGACCTGGCTCGTAACCGCAACTGGCAGCACCACTTCGAGAGGCCCTTCTACCGGGTGGGACGGATCTTGCACCATCAGCGTATACGTTTGACCGGCGGCTATAGGCACACGCACCAGATAGATTTTGCCCGCATCGGCTGTACCCGGATTAGCATCATAGAATAAGCTTGCGGTGAGGGTTACACTCTGCCCGCCGGGTCCACTGAGGTGCACGGAGGACAGATTCAGGTCAGGCACGGCCGTGCTCAGATGCAGACTGAAGCCGGAGGTATTAATGCTGCTCGCTGTCAATTGCAGCATTGGAAGAACATCCACATGAACCGACGGTCCAAAATCATACCCCTTAGCTGTCAGCGCCAGTCGGTACGCCGCCCCTTCCGTCAGCTTCGCCGCCGCTTGATACGTCAGCCCGCCGTCCGCCGTCACCAGGGAATCTAGCGCAACAGCCTCGCCGCTGCTGTCCTTCAGCAGAATGTGGCTGACCTTCAAATCCGGGACTGCGGCTTGCAGCCGCAGGGTGAACCCGTTCTTGGACAGCGCCTCGATAGACTTGGCGACAGGCTGCAGCACCGTGAACGGCAGGACCGCGCCGAAATCATAACCGGCTGCCGCTATATTCAGACTGTAGGTGGCCCTGTCTTGCAGCGCCGCCCGTATGGCGTAGGTCGCACCTCCATCTGAGGTGGTTGCCGCAGACACAACGCTCTGATTGCCCTCCGCATCCTTCAAGATGAAGCTGGCTGCGCTAAGTCCCGGAATAGCCGGGTCCAGCTTCACCGTCAGCCCGTCATTCTGAATTTTGTCATAGCTGAGTGCAACTTGTACCGGCACCTTCACCGTAAGAGCTGCCCCAAAGTCATAGCCTGTCCCGGCCACAGTCAGCGTATAGACCGCTCCATCTGCAAGATTAGCAGACAATACATAACCGGCCCCCCCGTTCAGCTCCTTGACGGCTGTAACCGGAGTGGACTGCCCGGCAGCATTAACCAGCTTGAAGCTGCCAGCCTTAAGCCCGCCAACAGCCGGGTTCAGGAGAACACTCACGCCTTGCCCGTTAACAGGACCAACCTCACTTGCAATCACACTCGGCAGCGTAGCCGACAAGACTTCCCCGAAGTCATGACCCGTCTGTTGCAGCGCAATCGTATAGGTCTGGCCTCCGGCAAATGCTGCCTTCAGGCGGTAAGTCAAGCCATGGTCGTCCGTCACCGCAGAGGACACAGGCAACACTTGCCCTGTGCTATCCTTCACCGTGAAATCAGCGGCACTCATTCCAAAGACACCGGGATTCAGTCCGATCTCCACGTAGTCCGCTCCTATTCTCAACACTGCCGCGCTTATCCTAGCCGGAACGTCAATGAAGATCGGGGTGCCAAAGTCATACCCGTGCTTGACAATACGCAGCGAGTAACGCTCTGTTCCCCAGAAGCTCGCTTCTACCTTATAAGTGAATCCCCCGTCCGCTGTCGATATTTTCATAGGATGGTAGACTGTAGCGTTGTCTCCTTGCTTGATGTTCAAATCACCCGGCAGCAGGCTTGGCATCGCCTGATCGAAGCGTACAGTGAACGCCTGATTGTTCCCGGTCTCCATCCCCTCGAACGCAGTCGCTACAGCCTGGATGGACAACGGCAGCTCCGTACCCAGGTCGTATCCCGCCACATGCAGGCCCAGCTTGTACTGCACACCCGCCTTCAGATAGACACTAATCTCATAAGACCGGCCCGCATCCCGGGTAATGACCGATCTTAAGTTGACGGTTTGGCCTTGGTCATCCGTCAGGCTGACATTTCCGGGGTCCAGACTGAGCGGTGAGGACAGGCTCAGCTTGAAGCCGGTCACAGACAACTGATCCACCGTGGCCGAAGCCGCATTCAAGGTGAACGGGTCAATGCTGTCAAAAACATACGGCGCCTTCGCAGCAATCTTCACCGTGTACGTCTTGCCTCCGGCCAGCGGAACAAGCACGTTATAGCTCCCTGGAGCAGTGGAAGCCTGGAGGGATTGTACCGCAGCGATATTACCCTCTTTATCAGTGACGGTAATATCCGCAGCACTTAGACCGGGCACCTCCGAGCTCAAAACAAGCTTGAAGCCGCTCCGCGACTGGCCGTGAATGATTGCATATACCCCTACTTGGAAGCCCACCGTAAGCGGAGCCCCGAACAGATAGCCGGGATACTTGGCTTGCAGGGTATACGTCTCGAAGGCGTCGAATTTCCCTTCAATATTGTACATCGCGCTTGCCGGACCTTGAGAAGTCACCGTAATCGCGATCTTGCGGCCTTTGCTGTCATACAACGCGAAATGCTCTTCGGTCATATCCGGCAGATTCGGAGAGACAGACACCACAATCTTGTTCAGCACCGTGCCCACCAGCCGGAGGGCAGCCGACGCCGAGATATCGAAGGAGACCGGAGAAGCCAGCCGGAAGTCCTCTCGCGCCAGATCCAGAGTGTACCCCTTGCCCGCGGCCACCGCATTCAGCGTCACCTGGTAGCTTAGGCCCTGATCCGTTGTCTTGAGTGAATACTCATTCACAGGGATTGGATTCCCGCTCGGATCACGGAGGATCACTTGCTGCGGGGTCAATCCGGCAACCTTGGAGCTGAATTGAAGCTTGAACCCCAGTACCGTTATATTGCTGAGCGCAGCCGTAATGATTTTCGATATTGGAAAAGCTACGGGTTCATTCACCTGATAAGTTACATCCGGCTTGTACTGTACCGTATACGTTTGCCCTCCGGCAAAGGTACCGGCAAGGGTGTAGTGAGCGCCTGCATCCGCTGTTGCCGCTGAAGTCAGTGCAATGCTGTCACCAGCGGCATTTCGGATTACAAAATGCCGCTGGGCCAGCCCCGGAACCGGCGCATCCAGCTGCACCTTCACACCTGCTGTTGTCGCCTCCATAACTGTCAGCGTTGGCGGCAGCCGGAAGGAGACTGGATTCATTGAGAATTCATCCTTGTCCAGCTTGACCATGTAGGCCATACCCGGCTTCAACTGATTGCCCGGCACTCGAAGCTGGTAGCTCGCCCCGCCGTCTGCCGACTCGAACAGATTCGGATAATAGAGCGTGCCGGCTTCATCCGTTAACGACAGCCCCAGATAATTCTCAATCTCCGGGAACGCGGGAGCGAACTTCAAGGTGAACTGCCCGTCCTTCGTTACATCCGCTATGCTGGCGGCAATCCACTTATTCACATGGAACGTGACCGGCGAGTCGAAGAGGATGTACCCTTTCTTCAGCACAATCGTGTAGTCCGCATTCTCCGCAAGCGTTACCCGCACTTGATAGGTCCCGCCATTATCACTCGTGGTTAACGTAACTCCGTTCAGCTTGTTATTCTGCGCATCCGTGATCGTAAGGTCATCAGGCAGCAGGCCCGGCACCAGGTTGGCAAAAGAAAGCTCGAAGCCCGCACTCGTGATCTTCGAGACACTGGTTGTCCCTGCGTCTGTGGTCGCTGCAACCTTGAAATTCACCCCTGCTTCCGGTAGATGCCCGGTCAGCTTCAGAGTATAGCTGCCTCCCGCCAGGTGGGCCGACAGCCGGTAGCTTGCGCCCTGGTCCGCCGTTGTTGCTGAGGATATCACTACGGGATCTCCTGTATCGTTGTTCAACAATACGAAATTCCCTGCACCCAGCCCATCCACGGCATAATCGAGCGTCGCAAGCAGCCCACTGTTCTCAATCTCATCGACAGAGACTGTAGCAATTAGCGGAACCGCAAAGGAGACCACATTCGGGTCCACATCTGCATCCAGCGCGAGACTATAGTAGCCCGGGGTCAGGGCGGCTGAGAACTGATAGCTTCCGCCTTCCGGGTCATTCATGACAACCTTCTGGATAGGAACCACTGTGCCTTCAAAGGCCCGGGTTAACTTAAAGCCGTATTGCATATTGATCTTCATCGCAGGTGACATCACCAGCGTGAAGCCGCCGTATGTCGGAACTACTACCGTGTTCTGGGCATACACATAAATTTTCTTCGGCGCGCCGAAGTCATACCCGTCCGCCTGAACCGATACGTAATAACTCTGACCGCCCTCTCCGTCAAAAGCCACTACATAGATCCGCTGCTGGTTATCCCAAGTGACACCTGTAATCGCAACCTCATGGCCTGCCAGATCCGTGGCCCTGAAATGTTCAGCGGTCAAATCCGGCACGCGCGGATTCAGTCCGGCCATGAATTGGGTCGGCTTCCGCCCCGCGCCCCACACATTCAGAGTCGCGTTCACCAGTGTGGCCGGCTTCCCGAAGCTGTAGCCCGGAGCCGTAATGCCAAGTACAAATGGGCCTCCGGCATTAATCTGCGTAGTAAGCAGCTTGTAGGTACGGCCTCCGTCACTGGAGCCCGCCGAGTCCAATACAACCGCCCCGCCGCTGCTAGTCTTAAGCTCAAAGGCTGAGACTGTCAACCCCGGTACCGCCCGCCCGAAGTGAACCGTAAGGCCGCTATAAGCACCGGGGTACCCGTCGAAGGTCGTATACTTACTGATCTCCACGGTCTCAGGAACAACTAGGGTCCCTTGTATGAACCGTCCGTCATAGAGATTGACATGGTAAGCATAACTTCCTGCTGCGGGCAAATCCGCAGCTATCACCGCAGATTTCCTGTCCAGACCAAGCTGGACTTCATCCACGGCTACGGCCCCTCCGCCCAGAGCCTGTAGAGTCATATCGCCTGCCGAGAAGTCTGGCGTACCTTGCGCAAACTGCAGCTCAAATCCGCTATGCGTCACCCAGCCTGCCGAAGAGGGAACTTCCTCTGCCCGGACCGCCAGAGCCGCCGGTTCCGTGAACTCATACCCCTCCATATCAAGCGAAAGGGTATACGAATCCTTCGGGGCCAGGCTGGCCCACACTTCATATTGCTGGCCGGGAACCACTGTACTGAGCATATCGATACTGACCTGCCCGCCCGCCGCGTTCTCCAGCACCAGGCTCAGAGAATCTATCTCCGGCACTGTCTTATCCATGGACAGGATAAAGCCGTAAGTACGCACGGTGCCAATCGAAGGTTCAACCTTCACCTTGCCTACGGCTGGTACAGTCACTTCAAGCGCTGTCCCGAAGCTATAGCCGCTCCGTTCCATACTAAGCGTGTAGGTGCTGCCCGGGGCAAGTCCTGCAGTAATCGTGTATACACCGCCATCCTCTGCGGAGGCCGCTCCGTCCACCGGAATGCTGCTGCCATCCCCCGCTGTCAAAGCGAAATGAGCTGGGGTTAATCCCGCAACCGGTGGATTCAAGGATACCTGGAAGCCCGTCTCCGTGATGCCGTAGACCTCAGCAGATACCGAGATCACTACCGGGTCCGTGACCGGAACGAATACGTACACAACCCCGCCGAAGTGGTAGCCCGCCTTCGTCACGCTTAACAAGTAGGTAGCCCCTTCCTGCAAGGCAGCTGTCAGCTGGTAAGAGCTTCCGCCGTTATGGGCAGCAGCCTCTTGAATAGCGACAGCTTCGCCCGTCCCGCTGCGCTTCAGGGTGAAGCCAGACAGCAGCAAATCGGCTACCGGCTGATCGAACTGGACCTCCAAGCCCGCTACGCTGATATTCTGCACCGCCGTGGCCACCCGAATATCCTCCGGTGTAGTCACCGGAATAACTAAGGTTACCGGGGCGCCGAAGGCATACCCTGCCTTGGAGAGTGTAACAGTGTAGGTCTCCCCCTCCTTCAAGGCTGCGGCAACCCGGTAAGAGCTTCCCCCGTTCAGTGAGCCAATGAAGGATATCTCTATGGCCTGTCCCGCTGCATCCTTCAGCGAGAGCTCTGCTGCTGTCAGGTTCGCAACAGGCTTGCTGAAGCTGAGCATGAAGCCGCTCGGAGTACCGAGCGCAGCAGTAACTGCCACCTCAAGCGGCTGCTCTGCAGGCGGCAGGGTTGGATGAGGTGTTGGGGATGGAGTAGATGTTGGAGATGGCGGGGTCGTCGGGTTGCTTCCGCCACCGCCACCACCGCCACCACCACTTCCTCCGCCAGTTCCACCCGCTCCACCTGCTCCGGCAGGAGCCGTGCTTGCAGCCGGAGCAGTAACCGTATACTCTCCGCGTGTCGTAGTTTCCACGCTGCGGGGGGAACGTTCAAACACTACTTTTGGAGCATCTACCAGTGCCTTCACGATTTCTCCCGCGCCTGATACACTTGCTGTGCCATGCAGCTCCAGATCACTTACCTTCACGCCTTCGTTCAGCGTAATGGACGAAGCGCTGACTCCCCCGGCAACGCTTAAGCGGCCTATGGTCCCCGAGGTGACCACAACCTTGACGTTGCTCTTAATCTCCACCGAGCTGAAGTCCCCGCTCAGGGTGACTTCACCCGCTCCTGAAATAACAACCCCCTCAATACCGCCGGAAGCTGTCCCGCTCTGCTCTGACTCAAGCTTAGCATCGGACTGGACATTCAACTGCCTGATGATCGTTGTCCCGCCGACCACAACCCGTACCAGACCGTCCGCCCGATCCACGGTTACAACACCGAGCTGCGAATGATTGATATGTACACTATGGGCACCGCCGCCTTGAATATTTGTGCTGCCCTGTACCGTCACCTGTTCAAGGTAGATCTCTCCGTCTCCAACCTTGGAGCCGATGAGCAGATTTCCTTGAACCTGAACGTTGCGCAGCGTTATGCCCGGCGCATTCAGGGTAAGATCACCGGCAACGGTGAACGAGCCTGTAGCAGGACCATAAGTGCCGCCCGTCTCCAGAGTCTTCGCTGGAAGAATGATCCCTCCCTCTGCATGGCTGCCGGACTGCTGCTTCAGACGATCCAGCAGCACAACGGCTTCGGCCCGTGTAAGCTGCCGTGAAGCTGCAATCGTTCCATCCGGGAAACCCTTCATGTAACCGGCACTTAGCACAGCACCCAGCGCATCACGGCCATAGCCCGGAATACTGCCGGCATCCTTGAATACCTTCAGCGGATCTTCGCCGTCCTTCATCAGCACAGGCGTAAGCTTGGCGAGCATTACGGCCGCCTCCACCCGTGACAACGGCTTGTCCGGCTGGAAGGTCCCGTCAGGAAATCCCTTCACATATCCGGCCTGGACCGCTGCCTGCACCTGTGAGACGAACCAGGCCGCAGAGGAAACATCCTTGAAACTGATCTTTCCCGTTCCCTGGTAAGCAAACAAGCGGTTCACTAACGCCACAAACTCTATACGTGAGATAGTCTGATCAGGCCGGAAGCTTCCATCCTGGAAGCCTTTGATATACCCGTCTCCTATCCATTCGCTTAGTTGCAGCTCCGCCCAATGACCGTTAATATCGCTCGCAGCAGAGGCTGTCCCGTTCACAGCCGCAGCCTTTGCCTGGCCTGTCTGCCAAAGTCCGGGACTCCACAGCCCCGCAATTAGACTGACAATCAACAGCCAATGGAGCAAGAGCCTTATTCTCTGTTTTGCCCGGTGGTTCTTCACGCCAATTCCCCCTTCATCACAGCACCCTTGTTTTTCGACAATCTATGAGATTTTTCTCATAGACAGAATCATATCTTGTATATTTGAGTCTACAGGAAGGGAATAAAAGAATAATGAAAGCTTTGGAGAGCAAACATAGAAAAACCGCGAAGCAGCAAGGCTTCGCGGTTTTTTATTTAATGAGATAAATATTTCGGGGCAGTTTGTATTTATTTGAAATTCAGTCCAACTCACTAAACCTTTCGAGCATAGCGGCAACCTCTGCTCTGGTTGCAAGACCAGAAGGATTTATAGTCAAATCCGTGTTGCCCTTCATAATGCCCTTAGACACAGCCCAAGTAATGGACTCTTTGGCATAGCCTGAAATTTGATTTGCATCTTTGAAGCTCAGGCTTGCAGTTTTAGCTTGAAGGTCAACACCCTTAACCTTTGTGTATCTATGCAGCATAACAGCAATTTGCTCACGGGTGATGGCATCATTGGGAGCGAATTTACCCTTATCATACCCGTTAACAATGTTACTTTGATTTGCCCAAGTCACCGGATCTGAATACCAACGGCCACTTTGAACATCAGAGAATACATTTGCAAATGTAACATTTGGCTTATTTTCCATACGATAGATTACAGTGGCCAGCATGGCACGGCTCATTTTCCCGGAGGGTGAGAATTCCGTCTCAGAGGTTCCCGTGAATAGTCCTTTGTTGTAAACATATCTTACAGAAGGATAGAACCAATCGTCATGTGCTATATCTGTAAAAGGAGTTTTCTTAGCAAAGGTTACAACCACAATGGTGTCACGGCTAACCTCTGGAATGGTGTAAATGTCATGGCCTATAAATTTGTCACCGTTGACAAAGATATATTCGGTCTCAAACCCTTCATCCGGAATCATTCTGATGGTTGCAGAGGTTGTGGCACGAATGGTCTGAGCTTCAAAGCCCTCGGCAATTTTGCCATTTCCGCCTTTAACAGAAGCTTTAACGGAATAGTACAGATCAACTGCGGTGTTATTGACTGTGGTATTGTCGGCCGGAGCAGCCCAACGTTTCGGGCCGACAATTTTGGAGTTCCCGAAATCGGAAACACCAGTGCTAAGCTTTTCAATAGCTTCAGTGATTTCCGACGCCAGCGCATCCTTGTTATTAAAAACAGCCTCAGCCCCGGCAATCACCTCTCTCAGTTTTTGAGCGGATTTTGTCGGATACCAATGATCCGGATAGTAGATGTTTTTGGGATTATCCGCAATAGTAACTGAAGCAAGTAAAGCTTTTGCAGCAACAATGTTTTCATATAATAGAGATTTTGAGGGGTCCTTTACTCCATCGCCCACAATAATTTGCACATCTTCAACCGGTTCAATGTACCGGTGTGTCGCATCTTTGTTCGTTAGAATGAAGCCGCTTGAAGAGATGCTGAACGTGCCGCTGTTCTTAGCTTGAAATACAGCCGTTCCAATATTTTTCAGTATGGAATCCTCTTTTCCCTTGGCGGTCATATCCAGATAGACATAGTTGATGGCACCATCGGAATATTTCATTGAAATGTCCTTTTCCACATTCACACCGGTATTTTCCAGTACATAAGAATCAAACTGCAGCTTTCCTTGAAAGCCATATACAGGCGCCCTTCCGGCACCCGTATAGGAAAGACTTAGCTTAACAAATATTTTTTCTCCAACTTCAAATGATGATTTTAAGGAATCTGAGCTGTCCGTTACTGTGATGTCCACACGATAACTAAGGTCTGCAGCATCATTTGCGCCATAGGCATATGAGGGTAGGGCAGCCCCTAGAAGCATGATGCACAAAATGATTTTTAAGTATTTGATCATCTTTTAAGTGCCTCCATTAGTGTGAGCTGCGCATCTACAATATCAACAATGCCGTCACCGTTTGTATCAGCTCTCATCCAATTTTCTACAGAACTAAAACCGTTGTAAACATTGTCTAAAATAGCATTCAATGTTGCCAAAACGTCGACTTTATCAATAGCACCACTGCCATCGGTGTCTCCACGCAGAAGAACAGGAGATTTCACCGTTGGTTCAAAACCAAGCTTGGCTGTTAATTGCTCGCCTGTGACAAGTTCCTTTGAAGCACCAATATATGCTTTCTTAAGATTGTCATATAACAGAGTTTGTTTGTTGCCTCCAATCACAACCGTTGCCTTGCCCATGTTCATTTCAGTGTATATGGTGTACAACGAGAACCCTTGTGTCTGACGAACTTCATAACGGTAACCATAATCTTTTACTTTGATTTTGATAACGTCTGACAGTTCTTTATAGACCGTCTTCCCGTCCTGGCCTTCAAAGGCAGACAGTCTATAACTAACCTTGATGGCAGTTTCGCCTGGAGCTAATGCTTCAATGGTCCCATCTTGCGAGAGTCTGATGATGTTCTGATTATAAAGAACGTCCCACACAACGTCTTCTGCTTTTAGAACGGTGCCGTTAACTGTACGGAGAGCTTTCACAGATAGCGCCGTTGTCCCGCCTATGCCAAGCTCGATCGAATCAGGCTGATCCTCGGAGCCTTCCAGGTCAGAGATTAGTTTAATGCTTTCATACTCTGACAAAACACGATTCACAAGATACACTGGAACAGCCGTTTCGTTACCGGCATCATCAACCGCTTTAAGCATCAGGGTTTGGTTCGGGTCCTCACTCGAGGCCTTACGATTGACAACGAAGGTTCCGTCCGGACTGATAACAATTCCGTCTGAAGTGCCGTCTAGCGTTAATGTTGCGGATGGATCTGTTAGACCACGGAAGCTGTAGCTTGAGTCTGCGCCAACAAAAACAACTTGATTGCTGACGGTGTTATCAACGTTTTCCCCGTCAAGGCTGGTTTGAACATCTTCATCAAGGAGTAACGCAGGTGCTTTTGTATCAACAGTAAATCCAATAGCCCCTGATGACCTGCTGCCTTGGATGGTGTCACGGTTTTCAGCCACCGCTACAAAGTCAATCAGCTGCTGGCCGTCTTCAACACTTTCTTCAAATGACCAGACCTTCTTATACTCTTGAGGCGTGTTTTTATCTTCGGTATTAAGGTTGAATGTCATTTTAACAGGTCTGTCGAAGGTGTACGTTGCCTTTACTTGGTCAGTGTTTAAGTAATACCGGTCTTTGGATCTGTCAATGTTTGTCTCAACGCTTACAAGCTGAGGTTTATCCGTTGAAGGCATAACAAAGCCTGGCGATGATGCAACTTCGGTTGAACGATAATATTCCGCCTGTTTCAGGGCAGACTCCACAATTCTAGCAGCCTGAACTTTAACAAAATAAGTCTTGCCTTCCTCTAATAGAGGCCGGTTGGTTTGGTTTTCTAATGGTTTCAGAATGATGTCACTGCCCACTTTAAATTGACCGAAGGAATTCTCGACCTCAACCCCATCTTCGTCTTGGATCGCCACAAGATAATGGGTTGCAGTGTCGTCGCTTCCCGTTATGCCAACCTTCACATAGCCGTCACCACTGTAGACCGCAGACACAGATTTAGGGTTTCGAGGGAGCAATGGATTGGTGAAAGTGAATGTTGAAGCAGTGATTTTCTTGCTCATTCCGCCTTGATGGTTAACAAGCATTGCAACCACATGATATTTCCCTTCAGGGAAGGACTCAGGAAGCGTGAATACATGAGAACCTGATTCAATTTCATCTAACTCCAGGTTGCCGATACTAATTAAGGATGAAGTATCTTGAATGTTAGAGGATTCGATGGTTTTCATGATTGACGGGTCTTTCGTGACATAGACATTAAGTGCACCCGAATATTGGCCTTGCTTGTCCGTTGTCCAAGAAACGTTAAGTTCACGGCTTGTATTTGTGCTAGTAGTAGCACTAACTCCTGTAAGCTCTGGCATATAGTCAACACTGTTTACTGCAAAGTTGTCTATATAAACGTCAGGTGTTGAAACTGAAATGGACCAGTTCCCCCCAACAATCAGAGAGGGATCAGTGACTGAAATGTACAAATAATTAGCGCCATCTAAAGATTGAACAAGATAGTTTCCGTTGCCCTTATTATCGTCTTCAACCATGGTCAATCTTTTTCCATTTGGATTGGTAATATTAATTTCTGATGCAGAAGGCTTGATTAAACCACGAAGTGGAATTTCAAAGAGAAGTGCATCCTTTGTTGCCGGGTTAATCTCTTTTGTAACCCCATTCCCGGCCCTTGTCTTAGCGACGGCCTCCGTACTTAGTCTTCTCATATTCGTTCCATAGATCATGGTGGTTGGCACAAGGTTGCCGCTCTCGTCCAGCGCTTCCGAGTGGACATAGTGAACGGCGTCTCCTCTTGAAGAGAGGTCGATGGACCCGCCAAAGCTTAGGTCACCGTTCCAATAATAGATAAAGCCCAGCTTCACCCCAATGACCTTAAAGTTTGCACCCACAAAGTCAGATGAGACGGCTGCCTCAACACCTGCGATCTCCTTGCCCCCGAGCAGCGGGATGGAGTCTGGAATGAACAGCCCTGCATAAACATATCCATAAAAATAATCTTCCGTAATTTTAATCGTTATCCCGCCACGAATGGCTCCGGCATGAATACTGATGCTGCCGAAGGCATTGAGCTGAAACGGCGAGATCCATTGAACATTCATTCCCGCTTGAATATTAAGAAGTCTTCCTTCTTCATCTTTTTCTAACCGGCCGGTACCTTCAATGGCAAGACCCGATAGTTTTGCATCCAGCTTAAAGTCACCTACAATAATCGCATTAATTAAAAGCCTCGTTTGAAGATGAATGGTAAGGGGTGGAAGTTCACCTGCCGGTTCTCCGGCAACGGTGTCTGCAAGGTTCGAAATCCCTCCGCCAAGGCCTGTGATAAATACATAAGGTGCAACCACAGGAACCTTCATTGTAGTAGGCGCTAAAAAGAAGGTGAGTTTATCAAGCATCATCTTGGGAACTTCGTTAATAGGAACCTTCTTCAGTGCCAGTGACCCTTCTACTTCCAGCATGGTAACGGAAACACCGGCATCAATGCTATAAATATCATCAATGGTGTTAATGGTTATATCCGCCTTAACACCGGCCTCGTTTCCTACTAATGGGCCTAATATATCTTTGGGCAGGGCTACAGATAGTGTTGTGTTAATGCCAACAAAACCAATTTCGCTGTCTTTACTGCCATAGAGAACATCTTGAACATTCGCTGTCAGTGAGCCTTTATAATCATAATGCTCCTCACCCTTCGCTGGATCAGCAGCTTTTAAAGGCATTGAAATCCTTCCGCCAAAGCTGATTCCGAAATCATCATCGTCCTGGGTCATCACACCATATTTAATATTGATCAAAAAACCGGCAATATTTTGCAGCATAGAACCGGCATCTCCAAGCTGAAGTTCAAAGGCCTGAGCAGTCTTCTCGGAAACAGCCTCCCGATTCAGAGTATATTTGGTTCCATTATTGGCTTCAAAATGCCACTTATTATGCCAAATATTAATCGAGTTGATCACTTTGACGGTACCATCGCCTTCCAGCTTTGCACCCTTGTTGTCAACGGTCATCTTAAGAGCTTCGTTGCTGTCATAGGTCAGGATGCTGTTGATGGTAATATCGCCATCGGCTCTGCTGGCAGAGTAATATTTTTCTTTACCCGTATCCATAAGCCTGATTTTTCCGCGAAGGGTCAACAGAATTTCTGTTTTATTTTCTTCAAATGCTATTTCTTTGTGAAGAATGCCATCTTTTTTCACGCCGCCGGATATAAATTTCTTCATTACATCTTCGTTTGTAAAACTAATATAATCATATAACTGTCTGTTGTTTGCAGCGTCTGTGAACCGGACTAGCGAAACAATACCGTAGCTTGCACTTTTATCCGCTAAATTATTGGTGACATCCACTGTAGTTGTTGCTTTAATTTTGGTACCGAAGGCATCGATCAGCTGTTGATTCGTAAATCTAAATTCAATGTCATACTTTCCAACCGCCAACGTCTGATTCGTTGAGAAGGCAAGCGTTTGACCTTCATCAATAAAACTTATTTTTCTTTTGTCAATCAGAACAGCCTCAGCGCCGGATGCTGGAACAAGGTACAGACTCCATCCGTCACTTCCCGAAAGGGCCTCCATCAGAACCTTCATATCGCCGGAAACGGTGATATTTTTGTCGCCTTCATAATAAACTGCCGCCGGGAAAACATGCTTCATTGAAACTTCCGGGAGCTTTCCTTCCACTGCTGGAATCAAAATGTTCGTGTTTGCACTATAGTCAACCACTTTATTGGTGCTAGCATCAATAATTTCTGTTGCGTTTAATGAAACGACCAGACGTTTTGATGTGATCATAGACTGTGTCTCTGCAATAATGTCAACATCCGGAATATCAAACACCGTTCCAATGTTAAGACCGCCCGAAATCTTCACCGTGTATTCCCGTGTATTCGTGGCTGCAAACACAAGTCCCTCTTCGAGGCTAAGCTTCACAATGGGTTCTATAAGTTCTTTTGCTCCTGAGACACTGTTGTCAATGGTTACCTTCGCTTTAAAAACACCGTTGTTTTCATATCCTTTTTTGTCGTTAGCCAAGTATACATTTCCGGTGTGGATACCTATTGAAACATGTTCTTTTTTGGTTTGATCAGCAAAGTTGCCGATACCATAGAGCATTTCAGAAATTCTGACTTGACCCGGTTCAATGGTTTTTTCATTCCAATAATAAGCCGTTGCAGTGTCAGGAACTAAATATTTGTTGGAGTAATTCGTAAAGTCGACACTAGGGTTTGGTGTATAATCGTATCTTGTGTTTGCAAGATTAATCCAGTGTCCCACAATCACTTTATCAACGTTCACATCCTTGTTGCCGCTCCAGCCGGACAAGAGGGCATAAGCCGTCTTGTTCGAAGCTGAAAGCGAATCAACATATCTGATTTGCTGCGGAAGGTTGTCACCGCTATATTCGGTTTCAACGATTGTCGGCTGCGACGGGTCAACCAATGCATAAGGTGCATCAATTTCTGAACCAAGCGCGTTGTCTAGTAGAAGCCGGATCCCCACCGTTCCGGCTGTGGCATTGTTATTTTTCACATCATATGAAATACCAATGTTTCCAGCTCTGGAGTTGTTAGGGTCAATCGAAATGGACACCTTTTGTGTGATGGTATAGCCCTTAATGTCCCATGCAATGGTTAAAAGCCTGTTTTGCTCTGAAACGACAGGTTCATGAAGCTTTGTATCGATGCCAAACCAGCCATACTCCTGACCGAAAACAAAATCCTTTCCGTCGATACGAACGGTTGTGAAGGATGTTCCATTGCTCCTTGCCGCATCTTCCTTATAAAGAAGCGGAAGGTTGTTGTCAAACGCTTTTTGTGGATGACCGTCAATGGTTTCAATGGAGAAACCACCCGTTTTTGAATTGATTGAATATTTCATAAATTCGTTCGCAATGGAATAATCCGCATTGCTGGCGTCAGCATGAACAGGGAAACTGGCAAAAGTGAAAAGCATGGATAGAATAATAGCTGCAGCGATGCTGCGTTTCATTGTTCTATAGAACGTCATTGCCTATTTCCCTCCTTGATTTGAGACATATACATGAATGTTGAAATAGTCGCGTTTATCCGTTTGGATATATACGGTGTACCAGCCGCTCGTAACATTATCGAGGGTATACACTCCGCTTTTCTCCCGAAGGACCGTTCCTTTTGTTTTCATCTGACCTTGTGTTAAGACACCTTTTTCATAACGTGCATACGAGATCCCGGAAAAATTTTTCAATGAGATTTCAACTTTGTTGCCAAGAACCGACGCAGCATTGGAACTGTCTGGCATCACGCCGTTCACAAGGGCTATGGTGTCATACAGACCTACCAGGCGAACGGTTCGGCGAATAGTGGTCTGATTCCCTGCATCATCTCTTACCGTATAGTCGATATAGTACGGGTTCGAGCGGACAAATTCATTTGCCGAGATGTTGTCAGGGTTAAACACCCGTCCGCCTGATCCATAGCTTATGGTGACCCGGTTCGTCAGGTCCACCTTTTTACCCGCAACCATATCCCATGCTTCGAAGTCTAGAAGCTTGGACTTGTCATAGGCAATGGAGGCATCTTTTTTAGGCGTCATGCCTTCGATGAAGATTAGCTCTTCCCCATTTTTAAGTTTTAGCTCTGGGGGTGTTTTATCGATTAGACCAATGTCGACACCATACGAGGTATAGGTCCCTGTTCTTCCTTCAAGGTTGAAATTGTATAGTCCATTTTCTCTATAGTTCATTGACTTCTCTTGTTCCCAAGGATCGTTTCCGCCCACGAGTTTAGCATCTTTATCCGTGATTACCGTGACATTCACATTCTGGTTTGTTGCCGGGTTCTTGTCGATTCCCACAACATATCCTTCTTCTTTTCCAGAGGTGTCCACACCAACAACAATCTTGTTTTGATGATCCTTTTCCACCCACTCACCACTTTGGTTCTTTTCGAGATATTTGTATGTCCAGCGAACTTCTTTAACCCTTGGGCCACCCACTTCAATGCCTTCAACCGTTACGAGAATTTTTTGCGTGATGCCTGTTTGGTCCCTAACTTGAAAGACGTGCTCTCCGTTAGTTTTAACGTTGATTACTGCCTCTTTATAGGACAGGGCATCGCCGGACTCGTCCTTCACTTCAGTCAGAAGTGCATGTTCATATCCACGATAAGAAACGGTAAGGTCTGTTAGTTTTCTAAGAATGTCCAGCGGAACGCCGTCACTGTCACGGATTTGGTCAAAGGTTACATTCACGCTCAGCTTATCTTCAGCTAATGTGGCAGTGGCTTTGATTTGCGGCGGTGTGGACACAATATTGGATACGGTAATCACTTCCTGTCCTTCGTTGCCATAGTCGTCAACAAAGAACATGGACACTGTACCATTTTTTCTAAAGCGAACAGCTTTTGTGCCGGGGATATGTACGATATCGTTGGCAGTTAGGCTTCCGGCAGGTTCTACGCCGGTGACTGTTATCGTTTTGATGTCCTTGCTGAACTGTGTCAACTCCACATTCACGCTTTGTGCAGTAATGGTGGCTGGAGGCGTGCTGTAAGTCCTTGCGATTGCAGTAGGCGCTACCTTGTTAATGTTTGAGACGGTGATCGGAGTTGTCCAACGGTTTCCAGCATAGTCATAGGCTGTCACATTATAAATTCCTGAGCTGTCCAGTTCAACGACATATTCATTTTCGAGCGGCTCCCCTTTGAAGGGATAAACCACATCGCCCTTCTTCACCTCAGCAAATGCGATTTCACCGGAATCATCCGTTAAAGTGATCGTGGCAAAGATATTTTTGTTGGTCTTGGCCGTATTGGATAACACATAGGATGTTTGTCCAATGGTGTTGTCAAACTGGTTATAGCTAACCGTATGAGAACCTGTGTTGCCCGATTGATCCCTAAACTCAAATGTGAAGGTGTTATTATCCTCAGTTAGAGTCCTTGAGAAGGCTGCGTTGTTGTTTGTCATCGAAAGAGTTTTTCCGCCTCCGGTAAACTTGAGCGTTGCCATAACCCTTCTATAGGCTTTTCCTTCTGTGATTGGAACCCAGTTCCCAAGATAGTTCTCGTAGCTGTATTCCACCGTGTAGTGCTTGTCTTGCGTGATCGGCGTTTTATCAATATTCGAGACGGTGACCGGCAGTACCGTTGCTATTCCGGCTTTGTTTGTCACTTTGAAATATACCGTTGCATTCTGCTCGAAGGTTTCGGTATGCGAAACAACGGAGTCAATAGGGCTGAAGCTTATGCCGTCATACGAACGTTCAAATTTTAATATCCCGCTTTCCGGGTCATAGACAGACAGTGTTGCGGTAACATTTTGGTTGGTTGGCTCCGTGCTTGAATAGTCCACCTTGGCAACAGGTGCAGTTTCATCAACCACAGTAATTGCAACATATTCAGCTTCCATCCGGTCAGCTTCCATACCTTCTGCCGTGTATGACTCGAAATAAGCTGATTTTGTTGTTTTGCCGTCTCTTAGCGCTTCGAATACCAGCTTTGAATAAGCTGTTCTTCCTTCCTCTTCTGTAAATGAAGGGTCCGGAACACTTAGCTCTGTATTGAGTTCTAATCCGGATAACACTGCATTTTCAACAAAGAAATATTGTCCGGAATACTTTGGATCCGGAACGACAACATAATACAGCTTATCGCCCTGGTTATAGGATATAAACCCGCCGTTTTGGATGGTTTGACCATTTTTCTCTACACGACCGGAAATGTCGAATCCTGTAACGAAATTAACATCAGGTGTGAATTCTAGAACGCTATCCCTTCCAACCTCGTCCTGAATATAGAGGCTGATTGTATTATTGTTTTGAATTACAACCTCGTAGTCCATGACATAGTCAGCCGATGTTGTTAGAAGTCCTGTATACAGAAGGTTCGACCTTGCCATTTCACCCACAACATCACCCTCTACAGGTGCGTTAGGCATCACGGTGACTGGAACGTTAAAATAAACGCTAACCGTTGCGGTGGTTTTTGTTGTTGCAGGGTTTGCGCTGACACTTACAATTGCTGCCTCCGCGTCAACCAGGTCTAGTTTTGAGTCAAAGAACACTATTTCAGTCACATTTCCTGCTGTGTCGACAGCTTTGACCCCAATGGCATAGCTTCCACTAAGCCCCTTCAAGTCAATGGTGTAGGTTCTCTGTTTGTTGCCTGCGCCATTAATGATTACCGGACTACTCTGCATTTCCACGGATGGGCTTGATTGAAACAACGCATAGTCCGCTTCGGTTAGAATATGGTTGTCTGCCGGGTCTTGAATAAGCGCGAATGAAACGGTTGTATCGTTCTTGTCTGACACTTCAACGGTAATCACACCATCTTGTCTTGCTCCTTTGGTCACGATGTTACTTGAAGCAAGCGCAGAGGGAGCTGCCCGGTCAATGTTAGATACCGAAATAGGAACCAGAACATGATTTCCAAGCTCGTCAGACAGGGTCAGGTTTGTTGATATATTTTCGCTTACCGTTACTGTGAATGCACCGTCTGTATACGGAGAAACCGTGATTTTGTCTGCATCCTCTGGTGCAACTGTCAGTTTGCTAATCCCTGTCCCAGCATCACTTGCGATGATTGTTGCTGTCACGGAGGCGTTGGTTGGCTGAATGGTGCTATAGTCCGGCAATTCAAAGGTTGGTGCCTGGCTATCATAAAGAATGGTGAGCGGCTTTGCTTCTGTTAAAAATTCAGGTTTGTCGTCCGCAGGAGCATTGATGAGTCCAAACTGGAAATAGATCGTGTTGACACCTTCTTGAAGCGGAACCGGTGTGTCGAGTGTAAATGCATAATTCCCGCCGGAATTGTTGCTCGCTGTAAACTCAGGAACTAAAGCGCCGTTATCTGTTGGCATGCCGTCCGTTGTTGCATAATATACCGGGTTTTGATATTTCAATGCGCTATCAGAAGTCCATGCTGCATGCGGTTCATTCAAGACAGCATAGACACTATAGGTTCCATCCGTTGTTGTACCCATTCCGTTTACAGTCTTTGACTCCGTAAATTTCAATGTGTCAATGATCGCAGCTTCTGACCTCATGCCAAAGTAGGGGGAAACCTTCTTGCTCTGTCGTCCATGCGGATCTTGTGCCACAACAACAATGCTGTACGCACCTGATGGAAGTCCTGTTAGAGTCAAGGTCTGATTAACCTGTGCTATATTGTCACTGTCCAGCGTCAGAGTCAGCGGATAGTTGGGCATAGCTTCAATTCTGATCTCTGAGTCTGGCTTAGATAAATAGTAATATGCACTTGCAATTCCACTGCGGTCTGTCACTTTCACGTTAAACTGTTGTGATGATTTGAAATGATCGTGCTGACTTATTGCGGTATATTTAATCTCCGGGGAATAGGCGTCATACGTGTAGACTTGTGAAAATTCAGCAGTGTTACCAGACTGTTTATTTTTCACACGATATTCCAGTATATATTTCCCGTCCATCAAAACTTTGGTTCCGCTAAGATTCGATTTTTCAGCTGCACCAACATCTTGGCTTGATTCATAAACTCTAAAGTTTTGTGTAAAGCTTTTGTCATTGCCAGGAGCAGAAATCCACCGGTAACTCGTTTCAAAGTTTGGATTGCTTACGTCAAAGCTAATGTCAAAATACGGCTTTGGAAGACTGGAATCCTCCGTATGGAGGGTGTCGGCAACATTTCCATTGAACATACTCACAGGCTTTTTATAGTATCTAGAGGCTTGCTCGTTTCTAGAATCGTTTCCAAGTGAGTCTACTGTGAAATAATAGAGCGTTCCCTCAAAGTTGTCCCCTTTTGGAATGGATAGAATGGTAGTTGTGCTGTCACCTTCTGAGTCTACAAATGCCCACAGCCCTTGAGTTGAAGCAATTTCTTTGGAGGCAGGTTTAATTTGATTGATTGGCGTGTCAGGCGGCGCCGCAATTCCGTCTACAAAGGTATAATAAGTCCTTGACCAGCCGTTGTTGCTTTGCTCAAGGTCGTTCATTTCAAAGCGGTATTCATTTCTTTTGCGAAGCTGCGCATCTTGCGGATGTACAGTTTCATGTACGGTCACCCGCGGAGCCAGGTTGTCGATTTTGATATTTTCAATTTCTGCATAGCCGGCATCTCCGCCCAGCGGATTGTCAGCTTGATCCCATCCATACAGACGAAGCTTGAATTCGCCTTCCGTAGGGTCGATCGGACTTAGCTTTATGCTGACTCCATTGATGACCTGCGTGTTAATAGGTGCGGTAACTCTTGTTCTGTTTCCTGTACCGTCAAAGTTTGTTATTCGGGTCACGGCCGGTTCATAGGAATCGCCGGTTTTCTTGTACAGCTCATAATTCAAATAGTTTTGATTCGACTCGCTGTGGGCGACATTTCCCTCTGGATAGAGTGTTTCGCTGGCAACCATATAAAATTCATGCAGCTTTTTGATGTTGTTTTGAATGGAATTTGCCCCCAGCAGGTCATTTCCATTTTGGTCGGTCACTCTTACAGTTGGGGTTTTTGTGTCCACTTTATGAGTTGAGAAATAAAAACTTTGTGATGTCGGTGATTCTGGAGTTGGATTCTCTAAATAATAGGCCTGAGCGCGCCCCTTTTTCATTAGATAGGTAGATACGTTGTTAAGCTGAAGCCTTATGCCCTCGCTTTCAACTGCGCTAACATCCAGCGGAACTTTTCCAGTGAACTGAAGTTTGCCGTTTGGTTTGCCGTCATTGCCCTGCAGTTTGGTCATGGTAAGGTCGGCAAGCGGTGTTTCCGTACTGTTGCCAAGATATAACACAGGCGTTGCCTGGAAGTTTGTGATGAGCTCCGTTTTAATTTCTTGCGTCATAGCCTTTTTATGAATGGAAACCGCTTCAACTGTGATGTTAACATCTGTCAATTTCCGATTCAGATACCGGTTGTCCTGGCTCGGCGAATAGGTAACCGTCTGATTGATATCGGGGTTGCCGAGGTTATATATACTACGATAGAACGTATAAGTTACATCTTTATAATAGTAATTCGCTTGCCCTATCTTTGTTGTTAAATAGGTTTTAACCTCGGGATCGCCTGAGCTTGTATGGGCAAAGGTCCCCCCGAGGCTTTCAGCATTGGTAGACTGGGCAAGCAGCGCCACCCTGTAGGTTAGCGAAATCTCTGCTTTGTTCTGTGCAACCATTTGATCGTGAAGCTTCTTGCGGTCAATATTGAGCTGAAACGTTTTTGTTTTTGTAGGCTCCTCAAATGTTAACCAATCCCTGCCTACAGCGTCGTCCGAAACAGAATAGCTGAATACAGGAGCATCCTCATATTGCATGATGTCATAGTAACCATATTGATCTCTGACATATTTGTTCCACTCTGCATGTTCTGAGCCTGCCGAATTCGCATCCAGGTAGAACTCTCCGCCGAGCTCATCAACATAACCTATATCTGTGAATTTTCTTTTGGTTACGTCCGAAATG
This sequence comes from Paenibacillus sp. FSL R7-277, assembly GCF_000517965.1. Classification (NCBI taxonomy): domain Bacteria; kingdom Bacillati; phylum Bacillota; class Bacilli; order Caryophanales; family Paenibacillaceae; genus Paenibacillus; species Paenibacillus sp. FSL R7-277. The sequence continues at coordinate 89,013 of NZ_ASPX01000010.1, read as the reverse complement.
TCACGGTAAAGTCTGCCCTGGTCTCTTGTCCAGGAATCTATTTTAATGGTCTGTACCTTAGCCGGATTGGTATTCCCCTCAAGATAGGGAAGATACAAATCCACAGATTTACCGTACCAGTCATCACTGCCCACCAGCCAAAAAACGAGCTCATTCATTCTCCATGGTGGAATATTTTCCATTTTAAAGGTATGTCTTATATCAGACCAAGCGGGAGCTCCGCCAAAATTTGCTGCATAATCAGAGGCTGGTCCAGATTCATAGGTACTCACGCCCATGTAAATATCATCACCTGTTCCGCCGTCATCGTTTCCTCCTGTTTTCACACCAAACTCATAATTGTACTCTGTTGCTACATTCGCATAAACAGGCGTTACTGATGCGAGAAGCGATATTACCAGCATCAAGCTTAAAATCTTCTTCATATAATACCTCCTCGTTATAAGACCACATTCTGGACAACGATCAGCCTTTACAGCTAGTTTCCACTACAAATAGTTTCTATATATTTTGAGCTAAGGCCAATGGCTTTCAGCTCTTCTTTCATTTCATGTGTTTGTGCGATTTTTCTGTTAGGTACATATACAGCCACGCCGTTGCGATTTTTATAGCCTGCTGAATTTCTTACTTCGAAGGCAAGCGCTTGGGCTGCAGCAGTGATTTCTGATGATTGGCCCATGATCTCTATAAGATCATATTGATCAAATATCCCATCGTTTTTGCCTAACAGCTCTGAGCGGTTTGCAAGGTCTGTTAGTGAGCGATCAAATTTTGCCTTTTCTATGGCCTTAACCAAGGATTCAGCCTGAGAAAGCTTCATAATTGACATGGTTGTCTGCATCTTAGCTTCCATCCCCGAATGAAGGGTAAAGGAATCTAAAATTAACCGCCCTATTCTTTCCGTGCTGATCTGCGGGTTTCGCTCTAGCGCACCTATCCATGTGGTATAGTACAAGCCTGCTGCGGGGGTTGAATCTTCAGAAGCTATGAGATATTTGCCCTGATCTCTAAGTGCATAGGCAGTTTCAACGGTGCCCATAAGACATGCATCAAAGACGATTAAGTCGAAATACAGATCTGATGAACCGATTGCTTTGGAAAGCTCCGAAACCTTCATCGTTTTTCGTTCGTTTAGCTCGTCTGCGCCAAATCCGCCCATTGTTCCATACCCATGGTCCCATAGAATCAGGATATAACGCTCACTTGGTGCAACGGCTTTGCCCCACACAAGAAAATCCCTTAGTGTCCTAGGGTCTGATGCGGCAGTTTGGATATGACTTTCGTGCTTTTGAAGTTGTCCATGGCTAACTTCAAAGCGTTCGGACGCTCCATCGGCCATATATTTGTTCTGATATTTGAGCGTTCCGCCTGTTTGCATCAGGATTTTCGTATTTTGGTTTGGTTGACCACGTAAAATTTCTTCCAAATCATCGGTTAGCCGGCCTTGCTGAGATTCAAGGTCAGAACCCACTGCATAGATTAAAATCGTCGCTCCATTCAACTTTTTATCCTGCTCCCAAAGTGTCCTTGCCTCGTTTAAAGCTTGCGTGGTGAACACATCTGTTGCACTAAGGGTTTGACCTAGCGTGGCAAGTTGGTTTTTGGGTCTTGTGTTTAGAACATAACTGCTTATTTTTGCAAGAGTTCCCCGATTGAATTCGCGTTCTTTGGTAAGGTCTATTCCTAGAACTATGGAGGCGAAAGAAACCGCAGATCCATAGGTAAAGTCGCCCTTGGTTTCTGAATATCCCAACACCCTTAATACCATTGAACAATATTGGTTAAGAGAGATGGGCCGGTTACCGCCAAAACGATATTCATCAATTCCGTTAACTACACCCTTGGTATAGGCATACGACACGTAGCGGCCTTCCCACCCCGTATCAGTGAATGGATTTTTATAGGTGCTTTTCAGGGCCTCTTCTTCCTTCCCCCACAGACGCAGCATCATTACAAGGGATTCTGCCCGGGTAGGCACCCGCGACAGTTCATATCCATGCTCCGTTCCACTGAACAATCCCAAGCGATTAAGTCCTTCTGCATAGTTGGAGCTTTGTGCCGCTGCTGATGCTGATGGCGTTGTTGCGAGAAGAAAGATTAAAAAAATGATAAAACCTCGGATTTTCCCCATCAAGTTCCGGCCTTTCAATTTGAAATCCTATCAAGCTATTACTCTATCATGGCGGATTAACCCCTGTGTGAAAGTTAAAGAAATCTTTAAGTTCTCACTTGCCGCTCGACTTTGGCAGACACCACAAATGTGTCCGTCGCTCACACCATTGATTCTGTGCATCAAACGAAAAATAATGATACTATGTATGATGGGTAAAAGACTTTGCTATAGACTATATCGTTTTTATATGTTGCAACAGGAGAAGATAATATGCGTAACGAACCAAACTTTTGGCTGGATTTACCGAAACCGTTTTTTATATTAGCTCCAATGGAAGACGTCACAGATATTGTATTTCGTCACGTCATTAGTGAAGCTGCAAAGCCTGACGTATTTTTCACAGAATTCACAAGCGCAGAAAATTATTGTCACCCTGTTGGAAAAGAAAATGTAGGTGGCCGGTTAATGTTCACAGCTGATGAGCAACCGATTGTCGCTCATATTTGGGGCAATAAACCTGCACTTTTTGAACAGATGAGTATTGATATGAAAAAACTTGGTTTTCGTGGTATCGATATAAACATGGGATGCCCGGCACAAAACGCCGCAGCCAGTGGAAAAGGGGCCGGATTAATACGTCATCCTGAAGTTGCAGCAGAAATTATTCAAGCAGCAAAAGCAGGTGGATTGCCAGTTAGTGTTAAAACAAGATTAGGTTACTCTAAAATTGATGAGTGGCGCGATTGGTTAGGACATATATTGAAACAAGATATTGCGAATCTTTCCATTCACCTTCGTACCAAAAAAGAAAAGAGTAAAGTAGCTGCACACTGGGAACTAATTCCTGAAATAAAAAAATTGCGCGATGAAATTGCCCCAAATACGTTGTTAACCATTAATGGAGATATTCCGGACCGCGCAACAGGATTAAAAATAGTTGAACAATACGGCGTTGATGGTATCATGATTGGCCGCGGCATTTTCACTAATCCATTTGCTTTTGAGAAAGACTCTAAAGAACATAGCGCGAAGGATTTTCTCAATTTACTTCTTTTACAGTTGGATCTTCACGATAAATATTCAACAGAAACCTTGCCACGTTCATTTAGACCCCTTCTTCGCTATTTCAAAATCTATGTTCGTGGATTTAGTGGCGCAGGCGAACTAAGAGACCAATTAATGGAAACCACTTCAACAGACGAAGTGCGTCGTTTAGTAAAACCTCTTTTAGATCAAGAATTAGATTGAAGAATATTAAAAGATTTGAGCTATGAAAAAGAGGCTTCCCACAAGTTCAATGAACTCATAGGAAGCCTCTTATTTTTGCATCATGTGGTCAAACGGTGTTTCCTTCTCAGGAAACACTTGATGCAAAAGGGTTTGTCACCCTTATTACATCATGCCGCCCATACCGCCCATGCCGCCCATATCTGGCATTCCGCCACCAGCAGCGGCTGGTTCTGGCTTGTCAGCGATAACCGCTTCAGTGGTCAGGAACATAGCAGCTACGGAAGCTGCATTCTGCAGAGCATAACGTGTTACCTTGGCAGGGTCAACGATCCCTGCTTCGAACATGTTAACCCACTCATCGGTAGCAGCGTTGTAGCCGATGCCGATAGCTTCTTTTTTCAGACGGTCCACGATAACGGAACCTTCCTGGCCTGCGTTAGCAGCGATGGTACGAACAGGCTCTTCCAGTGCGCGCAGCACGAGGTTCACACCCGTTCTTTCGTCGCCTTCAGCTACAACAGCAGCTACAGCAGCATATACGTTCACAAGAGCTGTACCCCCACCGGATACGATACCTTCTTCAACCGCAGCGCGGGTTGCGTTCAGGGCATCTTCGATGCGAAGCTTGCGCTCTTTCAGTTCAGTTTCAGTAGCAGCACCGACTTTGACAACGGCTACGCCGCCAGCCAATTTAGCCAGACGCTCCTGCAGTTTTTCTTTGTCGAACTCGGAAGTGGTTTCTTCCAGCTGGGAACGGATTTGGCTAACGCGTGCATTAATGTCCGCCTTGTCGCCGCTTCCGTCTACAATTGTAGTGTTTTCTTTGGTTACACGCACTTGACGGGCGTTACCCAGTTGCTCGATAGAAGTGCTCTTGAGATCCAGTCCAAGCTTCTCAGTGATCACTTGGCCGCCTGTCAGAGCAGCGATATCCTGCAGCATAGCTTCACGGCGGTCGCCGAAGCCAGGAGCTTTAACCGCTACTGCATTGAACGTTCCGCGCAGCTTGTTCACGATCAGCATCGCCTGAGCTTCGCCTTCGATGTCTTCAGCGATGATTACCAGCGGACGCGCCTGTTGAACGATCTTCTCCAAGAGTGGAAGAATTTCTTGAGTGCTGCTGATTTTCTTGTCTGTAATCAGGATGTACGGGTTCTCCAGAACGGCTTCCATCTTGTCCGTATCGGTGATCATGTACGGGGAGATGTAACCACGGTCGAACTGCATACCTTCCACCACTTCAAGCTCTGTGAGGAATCCGCGGGATTCTTCAACGGTGATAACGCCGTCCTTGCCCACTTTTTCCATAGCTTCAGCAATCAGTTGGCCCACTTCTTCGTCAGCAGCGGAGATTGCAGCTACTTGTGCGATCGCTTGGGAATCCACAATCGGCTTAGCGATATTCTGCAGTTCAGCGACAGCAGCCTTCACTGCTTTGTCGATCCCTTTACGCATAACCATCGGGTTAGCGCCTGCAGTTACGTTCTTCAGACCTTCGCGGATCATAGCCTGAGCCAGAACCGTTGCAGTTGTAGTACCGTCACCAGCCACATCGTTAGTCTTGGTTGCTACTTCTTTAACGAGCTGTGCGCCCATGTTCTCGAAGGCATCTTCGAGTTCGATTTCCTTGGCGATGGTTACACCGTCATTCGTGATCAGCGGGCTGCCGAATTTCTTCTCCAGCACCACGTTGCGGCCTTTTGGACCCAGTGTAACTTTTACTGCATTTGCCAAAGCGTCAACCCCGCGCAGCATTGCACGGCGAGCATCTTCACTGAACTTAATTTCTTTTGCCATTGTATAGTTAACCTCCTAATATAATTTGTGAATGTATTCTGAATCTGAGTTATGAGAGACGCTTAAGACTAGTCAAGAATAGCGTGAATGTCGCTTTCTTTCATAATCAGATATTCTTTGCCTTCGTATTTGATTTCAGTTCCGGCATATTTCGAGAAAAGCACACGGTCGCCTTCTTTCACTTCCAGCGCTACACGGACTCCGTCTTTCAAAGCTCCGCTGCCTACAGCGATAATAGTACCTTCTTGCGGCTTCTCTTTGGAAGAGTCCGGAAGCACGATCCCGAAAGAAGTGGTTTCCTGTTGCTCGCTTGGTTCTACCAATACGCGTTCACCTAGTGGTTTAATCATGAAAAAATAGCCTCCTTTGAAATTATGTGATTTGCCTTGAAAACATAGATTGAGCTGCGGGGATCTGCCGTCAGGGCGGCAATATAGCGGATCAGCATCTTGATAAGGGATGTTGCTCCGGCTATTCCCGGTTTTTTCGCAGCGTTAGCACTCAACCCTCTGTAGTGCTAACAACAATTTTTATGATACTCAACTTGAAGGCGAATTTCAAGTCCTTTTACGTAAAATCGTATTTGTTTTTGCCAAAATTATGGTTTCAGCGCTTGTCCGGCACACACTCTCCTACATTCTATCCAGCAAGGGGCATATTATGCCCCCTTCCCACTAATCTGCCTTCACATACCGCGACTCCCGCTTAGCGTCCTCAGCCAATTGCCTGCGGTAGACGAATGCGGACAGAAACACACTGAATTCATACAGCACCAGCAGCGGAATCGTCACCAGAAAGTCCGAGATGAAATCAGGCGGTGTAATGACCACAGCAATGAACACAAGCGCGAAATAGGCATAACGGCGCATCTTGCGCAGACGCAGCGGGTTCAGCACCCTGAGCTTAGTCAGGAACATGACAATCAGCGGCAGCTCGAAGAGCAGGGCCAGCGGAATCACCAGACTGAACAGGAAATCGAAGTATTCGGCGATGCCGTAGGTCTCCTCAAGCCCCATATTCCGCGTAATCGAAATCGTGAAGGATAAGGCCATAGGGAATACTATGTAATAGGCAAAAGCAATGCCGGCAATAAACAACACAAACACATAAGGCACATAACGCAGGGCAGCGCTCCGCTCCACAGGCCGCAGGCCGGGGCTGATAAACGCCCATAGCTGAAAGGCAATAAACGGCACGGAGAAGACCAGTGAGACCGCCATAGCGATCTTCATATACATCCCGATTCCGTCCCAGAAGGAGAACGCATGCAGGACGAAGCCCTGCGCAGCATCGGCGCTGATCAGGTACAGATAGATTGGCTTGGCGACGAATAAGCCGAGCACAAGTCCTGCTACGAACACGATCAGCACGTAGATAAGACGTCTGCGCAGCTCCGTCAGATGATCGACGAGGGACATTTCTTCCGCTTCCAGAGACATGACTGACACCACCCGGATTGACATTTTTTCATCTTCAAAAAAAGGGCGCCGCCCCGGTCTAAAAGCAGACCTGGGAAAGACGCCCCTGCGTGGGAACCTTAAAATTATTCCGGCAGACGGCGGTCCTGCGGAAGTTCTGCTGCTGCCGTCTGCGCAGCCGCAGGAGCAACAGTCTCGCTCCGCTTGGCCGCTTCCGGCTCGTTCACAATCTCCCGAGCACCGTCCTTGAATTCACGGAAGGTACGCCCGACTGCCCGCCCCAGCTCAGGAAGCTTATTGGGACCGAAGAGCAGCAATGCCAAGATAACCAACAAGATAATTCCGGGTGTGCCAATACCACCTAACATACCGGTTTCCTCCCATCCTTCTGTCCGTTCATGACAATAGTTAACGATAAAACAATAATACCATAACTTATATCACACATCCATTGTGTATCCTGAACGATTTAGACAAAAGTGAAGAGAGCAGAGTCCGATTACTGGCGGTATTGTCCCGTAACCATTAACAGAGCTTCCGGAAGCTGATCCATAATCGCCGCCAGATTCTCATGTACCCCCTTCGGGGTACCGGGCAGATTGACAATCAGAGTTCTTCCGCGGATGCCGCAGATTCCCCGGAACAGCATAGCTGCGCGGTTCTTCTGCATCACCGTACTGCGCATCGCCTCGGAGAGTCCGGGCACTTCGCGTTCAATGACCCGCCGCGTCGCCTCCGGCGTAACATCGCGGATGGCCAGATCGGTTCCGCCGGTTGTCAGCACCAGATCCGCCTGGAAATAATCCGTAAGCTCAATCAATGCAGCAATAATCTCATCCTGCTCATCAGGCACGATCCGGTATTCAATGATCTCGCCGCCCAGCTCCTCCTCCACCAGCTCCCGAATCACCTGGGCGCTCGTGTCTTCCCGTTCGCCCCTGGCCCCTTTATCGCTGGCCGTCAGGATTGCTGTTTTCCACGCCATAGGTTGTCCCTCCCTCTCTATGTACTATGTATATCCGGCTGCTGAAGCAGCTGCCGCTGCGCCTTCGGCTGTATCATTCCCTGCTGCTCTATTCTGCTTCCAGCGCGTAATCCCCATTCTTACCGCCGCTCTTGGACACCAGCATCGTAGGTCCGATAATCATGTCCTTCTGCAGCGCCTTGCACATATCATATACGGTCAGCGCCGCTGCCGATACGGCAGTCAGCGCCTCCATCTCCACCCCGGTCTTACCGGTAGTGCTGACGGTTGCTTCTATATATAGTTCATCTTTGTTGTTATCCATGAAGCGGATATCCACTCCGGTAAGCGGCAGCGGGTGGCACATGGGAATCCAGCTTGCGGTCTGCTTCGCCGCCATGATTCCTGCAACCTGAGCTACCGCTAGCACATCGCCCTTGCGGACCGTTCCCGCCTTAATGGCGCTCAGCGTCTCCGGGGCCATATGCACCTGGCTTCTAGCTGCCGCTGTCCGCCTGGTAACCTCCTTGTCGCTCACATCCACCATGCGGGCTCTGCCCTGCTCGTTGAAATGAGTTAATTCCATGTAGCCCTCTCCTTCCGGCAATCCATGATGCCGTTCTCCGTAATCAGCAGATCCATTAAGGCATCATGCTCCTCAAGCGGTACTTCCGGTACCAGCTGGAGGCCGTAGGCCAGACCAATCCACATAGGCTTGGCAGCCGTACCGGGGACTCCTGCCTCCAATGCGGTGTGCAGGCGGTCATAATATCCTCGTCCGTAGCCGAGGCGTCCGCCCCGCCGGTCAAAGGCCAGTCCGGGCACGAAGATAACCTCCGGGCAGCCGGTTCCCCGTCCTGCTTGCGCGATGGGGCCGGCAAGTGCCGCACTCCCGGCTGGAGGCTCCATGATCCCGTAGGTTCCAGGGACAAGCTCATCCCAGGAGCTTACCTGGTGAAGGCTTAAGTCCCCGCTCTCCCGGTTAACGCGGGGAAGCAGCACCTTATGCCCTTCCGCCCATGCCGCCGTAAGAAGCGGACGGCAGTCCAGCTCGGAGCGAAACGGCGCATACGCAAGCAGTGAAGCTGCGCCTTCCTGTGAGAACCAGCTCCAGGCATGGGCGCACACCCGGGCGGATAACAGCTCCCGCTGCTCCATGGGCAAGGCATCGCGGAGCGCGGTATTCCCGGTGCGAAGCTCGCGCTTCCGCCCGGCAAGCTGCATGCTGTGCTCCTGCATAGGCAGCCTCCTCCTTCACTTGTTCCTAGCTTATCATAGTTTGTAAGCTCAGTTTACCACTCTTCTCACCGGTTCGCCAAGGTTGATTCATTCCCCTTGTTAGAAGAATGAACCTCGCACGCCCCACCTTTTTCATGTAAACTGGAGAATAAGATTAGACAATCGCCTGGGCGCAAGCCGCCGAGGCCAATTTGCAAGGGCGGAGGTTTCATCAGAATGCTTCTTCAAGCGACAGGAATTACGAAATCATACGGTATACAAAGCGTGCTGGACGGCATTAGCCTAATGGTGAACGAGAGGGAGAGAGTCGGGCTGGTTGGCGTCAACGGAGCAGGCAAATCGACCTTTCTGCAGATTCTCGCGGGTGAGATGTCTTATGACAGCGGACAAATTCATAAGTCTAAAGAGACTACGATTGGCTATCTGGCCCAGAACAGCGGCCTGCAGTCGGATAACACCATACAGGAAGAGATGCTCGCGGTATTTGCGCCGCTGCTGGAGGCAGAGGCCGAGCTGCGGCAGCTGGAGACCGATATCGCCGATCCGGCACTTGCCGAAGATCCGAAGCGTTATGAGGATCTGCTGGAGCGCTATGCCAGACGCTCCGACTGGTTCAAGGATCACGGCGGCTATGAGATCAATACGCGTATCCGCAGCGTGCTGCACGGGATGGGCTTCGGAGAGTTCGCACCGGATACTCCGATCTCAACGTTAAGCGGAGGCCAGAAGACACGTCTGGCACTGGCCCGCATTCTGCTTCAAGCTCCTGATCTGCTCATGCTCGATGAGCCGACCAACCATCTGGACATTGAGACGCTCACCTGGCTGGAGGATTATCTGCGCGGCTACGCAGGCGGTATTCTGGTCGTATCCCATGACCGGTATTTCCTCGACCGCCTGGTGACGACCATTGTGGAGATTGAGCGGCACCAATCGCGCAGATACACAGGTAACTACAGCCGTTATATGGAGCTGAAGGCTGCGGAATACGAGATTCGTATGAAGCAGTATGAGAAGCAGCAGGACGAAATTTCGCGGATGGAGGATTTCGTGCAGCGCAACATTGTCCGGGCCTCCACCACCAAGCGGGCACAGAGCCGCCGCAAGGCGCTCGACAAAATGGAGCGCATCGACAAGCCGCTGGGCGACCTGAAGAAGGCCAGCTTCTCCTTCGAGCCTGACTTCATGTCCGGCAAGGAAGTGCTGCAGGTCCGGGAGGTCGCAGTCTCTTTCAGTCCTGAGGCTGCACCGCTCTTCCGCAATGCCTCCTTCGAGCTGCGGCGCGGCGAGACAGCGGCGCTGATCGGACCAAACGGGATCGGGAAGTCCACACTACTGCAATGCATGACCGGCACCCGCGAGCCTTCCCGCGGAACCGTGAACTGGGGAACCAAGGTGAAGATCGCCTACTACGACCAGGAGCAGACCCGGCTGAATCCGCGCAATACTGTGCTGGAGGAGCTGTGGAGTGAATATCCGATGCTGGAGGAGGCCAGAATCCGTACGATTCTCGGCAACTTCCTGTTCAGCGGCGAGGATGTGCTTAAGAAGGTAGCTGCGCTGAGCGGCGGCGAGAAGGCCCGGGTGGCCCTGTCCAAGCTAATGCTTCGCGGAGCCAATATGCTGATTCTCGATGAGCCTACCAACCATTTGGATCTTGTCAGCCGTGAGGTGCTCGAATCGGCCCTGATCGATTTTGAAGGCACATTGCTGTTCATTTCCCATGACCGTTATTTCCTCAACAAGATGGCTGAACGGGTACTGGAGCTGCACCCGGACGGAATTGATCAGTATTTGGGCAATTATGACGACTATATCGAGAAAAAGCTCGAGCTCAAGGCGATTGCCGAAGAGGAAGCCGAGCTTGCCGCCGCCAAGTCCTCCCGCAGTGCCGACAACGAGGCGGTATCCGCCGAGAAAGGAAGCTCCCTCTCCTATGAGGCGGAGAAGCAGGCCAAACGCGAGGAGCGGAACCGCCAGCGCCGCATCTCCGAACTGGAGGAGAATATCGCGAAGCTGGAGGAAGCCATCGCGGGGATTGAGCATGAAATGACTAAGCCTGAGGTGTATCAGGATTATATGGCGCTTCAGGAGCATGAAAGTGAGCTTAAGGACAAAAAACGCGAGCTGGGAGATTTATTTAGCGAATGGGAGAAACTGGCTGAGGAATAATGTAAAGGCGCATCAAAAAAATTTTTAACAGTTTCCAATTTGTTCAAATCTAGTTATCCACAGGCTCATCCACAGTTTCCGTGCATAACTATCGTCTAAAATTAGCCCTTCGGGGCTTTTTTCATGCGTAAAATGGCTACTTTGCTTGTCAAGGACTTTTTATCCACCGAATTATCCACATTATCCACAATTCTCACAATTTTGTTTCATAGCATAACCTCCTGTTTATGGTGCTCGCAAAAAAGGCGTTATTGCTGATTTTACACGGTTTTTACACAACTCGTGCGGAATATGTGGATAACGTTGTCCACAGGTTGACAAATGCCGCAATTGGCAAAAATCATGTTAGGTTTAGGCGATATGTACGTTCACTTGTGCGCCATCCGGCACACTCCCAGGCAACGCCGAACGTGGTCTGTTTGCGATTACATTTGGCTCGCGCACCCTCACCCGGCGCATTGTGGTCGGTTTTTCGACTACATTCGGCCATACGCCGCTTTGCTAGCCCCTGACAGCAAAAATGCCCCTGCCGATGTTGGTGACATGGCAGAGGCATCCGGTCCTTGAAAAGCGTTGAACCCGCGCGGTAACTTCGCTCTGTTCTTGGGTCTCTAGCTTTTTAGCTATTCACCGCCGAGCCGGGAGAGGGCATCTCCGATTCCGACAGCAGTGCCGCATTACAAGCGGCGATGTAAGCAATGCCTGCGGCCATTACGATATCGTGATGGATGGCCGTGCCCCGGAACTTGGTGTCCTTCCACTCCACCATGACGGCGGCCTCGGCCTGGGCATTCCCGCCGCTGCCGAGGGAATGCAGCTCCAGCCCGTCGAAGCGGATATCCTCGGCAATCCCTTGCCCTATAGCGGCAATGATTGCTTCCAGCGGACCGTCTCCGGTGCTGGTCTGGGTCGTCTCTGCGCCGCTCTGCAGATGGCGCACTGTCACTGCGGCCACGCGGCTCGGCGCGCTGCCGGCCAGGACCTGGACCTCGCCGAGCGCATAGACCTGCGCCTGCTGTCCTGTGGTGCTGCTGACCATCCGCAGCAGCTCATCATCGCTGACGGCCTTCTGGCGGTCAGCCGTCTCCTTGAAGGATTCGTAGAGCGCGTCCAGCTCCGCCGAATCCAGGGCAATGCCGTACTTCGCGGCGCGGTCCTTCAGCGCATGCCTGCCGGAATGCTTGCCGAGGATAATCATGCTGCGCGGGATGCCCAGCCGCTCCGGGTCCATAATCTCGTAGGTGCTGCGGTCCTTCAGCAGGCCGTCCTGATGGATGCCGGATTCATGCTGGAAGGCATTGCGCCCGACCACCGGCTTGTTGAAGGCAATCGGGAAATGCATCGCCCCGCTGATCATCCGTGAGGTGTCATATAGCTTATCCAGCACGATTCCAGTCTCGGCGCCGATAGAGTCTCCGCGTGTCTCCAGCGCCATGACCAGCTCCTCCAGCGCACAGTTGCCGGTCCGCTCGCCCACTCCGTTGACGGTAACCTCAATCTGTGTGGCGCCGCCTTCAATGGCCGCCAGGCTGTTCGCTACGGCGAGGCCCAGATCGTTGTGGCAGTGGGCGCTGTAGATGACCTTGTCTCCGCCCCTGGCTCCAAGCCGCACACGCCGGAACATCTCTCCGTATTCCTGAGGCAGCGCATAACCTACCGTATCCGGCAGATTGATAATCGAAGCGCCCTCTTCAATCACCGCCTCGACCATCTCGATCAGATCGTCGATGCCCGTCCGCGCAGCGTCCATTGCAGTGAACTCTACCACATCGCAGAACTGGCGGGCATAAGCCGTCATCTCTCTGGCAACCGCTACAACCTCAGGGCGGCTCATGCGCAGCTGATGGCGCAGATGGATGTCGGAGGAGGAGATGAACAGATGAATCCGCCGCCGCGCGGCATCCCGGGTAGCCCGAACAGCAGCATCGATATCCCCCTTGACTGCCCGTGCGAAGCCGCAGATCTCCACGCCCTGAATGTTGCGGGAGATCGTCTCCACCGCAGCGAAATCCCCCGGACTGGATACAGGGAATCCCGGCTCCATGACATCCACTCCCAGGTCCGCCAGCTTGCCGGCCAGAATAATCTTTTGCTCAGGGGTAAGACTGGCTCCCGGGGCCTGCTCCCCGTCACGCAGCGTCGTGTCAAAAATCTGAATTCGTTTCTTTACCGGAATAATCATTGTAATTCCTCCTCAAATTAGGTTTATCTAATGGAGGGCTGCCTCCTAAAAAGCACAAAGACCCCCCGTCTCTTATAAAGAGACGGGGGGTCAGCCCTCCGCGGTACCACTCTTTTTGACGCATAGGCTCCCTGATGTCAGAAGTCCTGGCTGCGTCCAGCTTAGATCAGATCTCCCAGCTCCGATAACGGAAGCTATAAAGATCTGAAGGGTCCGGTAACGGGGACATCCGTAGCAGCGTACCTGTAGCTCTTTCCGCCGCTCCGCTCACGGGCGAGATTCGCCGGCCTCTGGTGTCTGCGTCGCACCTCCCCGCAGCTCTCTGTTCACCTTAGCCGTCTACTGCTCCCGATCCTTGCGTGTCATTCCTATATAACTTCTCACAAAATGTGCACAAAAAAAGCCTGCCGTCTCATTCAAGAGACGACAGGCTGTTCACTGTCGCGGTACCACTCTTGTTGATATCCGAACCCGCTAACCTTCCAGCTGTTCTGCGATACCCACTCCATGTCTGCAAGGTTCCCGGAATGTTCCCACTCCGCCAGCCTTGACTGACCACCCTCTCACGGAGGTTAACCGTAACGGTGTACCTAAGGTTGCCGGATTACATCCTGTACCGGCCAGCGCTCCTGTTCAAAGAGCTCCCTGCTTCCACCGCTCCGCTCCCGGACGAGTTCAGGTCTCCATCGACTGCGTCGCACCTTCCCGCAGCTCTCTTATCCCGGAGTGACCTTACTGCTTCCGATCATTGCGTTTGTTCAAATATAAGATGATTGAATTGAACTGATTATACCCGGCGGCATCTGCAAAAGTCAATAGGCAGATACCGACCATTTCTCCAGCGAATAACCGGGATCGGCGACCATATCCAGCGGAATCCCGCCTTCATGTCTCCATTTCACGTAAGCTGCGGCACCAATCATGGCTGCATTATCCGTACAATATACGGGAGGAGGGATAACCAGCTCAATTCCCTCTGTTCCGCAGCGCCGGATCAGGGCTTCGCGCAGCCCCTTGTTCGCCGCTACCCCTCCGCAGAGCAGAAGCTGCTCCGCGTGGTATTCACGGACGGCACGGATCGCCTTCTCGACCAGCACTTCAACTACGGATTCCTGGAAGCCGCGCGCAATGCCCGCGACATCCGGCACAAGCCCCTTCATCTTACTCTGATTCACCGCGTTCAGCACCGCAGACTTCAGACCGCTGAAGCTGAAGTCATACGAGCCCGGCTCCAGCCACACACGCGGCAGAGCGAAGGCTTCCTCCGCTTCATGCGCCAGCTTGTCCACATGCGGCCCTCCCGGATAAGGGAAGCCCAGGGCCCGTGCCACTTTGTCATATGCTTCGCCGACGGCATCGTCACGGGTGCGCCCGATGATCCGGAAAGCTCCTTCCCGCTCCATATACACCAGCTCCGTATGCCCCCCTGATACCACCAGCGTCATGCCCGGATACTTCAATTCCTTGACCAGCCGGTTAGCATAGATATGACCGGCAATATGATGCGTGCCGATGAGCGGCTTGCCCCAGGCCAGCGCCAGGCTTTTGGCAGCCACGACTCCGACCAGCAGCGCCCCCACCAGTCCCGGACCCTGCGTTACCGCCACAGCCGTCAGCTCCTGCGGACGTACGCCGGCTACGCTTAAGGCTTCTTCAATGACCAGCGTTATCACCTCGACATGCTTGCGGGAGGCCACTTCAGGCACCACTCCCCCGAATGCCCGGTGGGTCTCAATCTGGCTGGAGATGATGTTGGACAACACCTCACAGCCATCCTTCACTACAGCTACAGAGGTCTCGTCACAGCTGGTTTCAATCGCCAGAATCAATACAGGCTCCCTTGCGCCCGTGTCTGTCTTCATTTCAAGTCCACACTTCCTTCCGTTACAGCTTGCTCCCCGTACTCCGGCAGATCGGCCCACATGATGAGCGCATCCTCGCGGTTGTCCGAATAATAGCCCTTGCGGGTACCCGCAGGCTTGAAGCCTTTTTTGCGGTATAAATTCTGGGCCACCTCATTGGAGACCCGTACTTCAAGCGTGATCGACTGCATGCCGAGATAAGCCGCCGTCTTCATCAGCTCGTCCAGGAGCCGCTCGCCCCATTTACGTCCCCGGTATGCCTCCAGCAGTGCAATATTGGTGACATGCGCCTCATCGACAATCGCCCACATTCCTGCGTATCCAATAATATGCCCTGCCAGCTCCATTACCATATATTTAGCAAAATGATTGTGGGTCAGCTCGTTGCGGAAGGCTTCCTCTGTCCAAGGCATGGTGAAGGCCTCCCGTTCAATCACAAGAATCGCAGGCACATCCTCCAGCCGCATCAGGCGAAAAACAAGCTCAGTCCCCTGAGCTGGTCTACGTTCCGGTTCGATCATCGTGTATTCAGGCTCCCTTCGCTGCTGCGGCGCAAATTCGCCTCCGCCTCCGACAGCTGCGTATAATTGGGAATCAGCGTATGCAAATTTCCGCTCTCTTCGTAGAGACCCGCTTCCGCCAGAAATCCAGTCCAGCGTCCTTCCAGCTCATAAGGCACTGCCTGGACGTTGGCAGCTTCCATCAGCGGAGCCAGCATGTCCGCACTTCCGTGCAGCGCCGTCTCGCCTACGAACCACAGTGTGTCCGGCAGATTGCCCTCAGCTGCGGCTTCCTTCAGCCGTACCGCCAGCTCCTGCACCCAGTCGGCCATCAGCCTGATGGCATCCGGCGCCAGCCGCCGGGGAGGCTTGTCCCCGTCCGCCGCGAATACAGCGGTGTATGCCTGCCCCCGCCGGGCATCGATCAGCGGAATGATCCAGTCTGTTCCTGCCGTGCCGTTCGGGGACGTTATGGAGCCTTGCTCCTGCTGCGCAGAAGCCGCATGGTATCCGCCCCAGGCCAGCGCATGCAGGCTGGATACACCGGTAACCGGTACGTTCCAGGCCCAGGCCAGCGTCTTGGCTGCAGTCACAGCGATCCGTGTTCCGGTATAGGAGCCCGGGCCGATCCCGACCGAGATTCCGCCGATTCTTTCGGCCGTAGTGGCAGACGCCTGAAGTGCCTGCTCAATAATAGGCAGCAGATGAACCGAATGGTTCCGCTCCCCGGAAGCATTAATCTCATGCAACAGCTCCCCGCCGCCAGTCACGGCCACTCCCAGAACTGCCGTTGATGTATCCAGCGCCAAAAACCGCTTACGCGGCTCATTATTCGAGTTCGTCATATTTCTTTACCCCACTTCTGGATCAGCATCCGGCACACTTCGCCGTAAGGCTCTCCGATTCCGGTCACCGTAATCTCCCGTTCATCCGGGCCGGCGGTCTTCAGCTCTATATGGAGATGCCGCGGCGGCATCAGATCAGCAATGATTCGGCTCCATTCCACCAGACACACACCCTGACCGTAGAAATACTCTTCCAGTCCCAGCTCGTCCGCTTCCTGCAGCGATATCCGGTATACATCCATATGATACAGCGGCAGACGTCCTTCATACTCTTTGATAATGGTAAAAGTAGGACTATTCACAATACCTTCCACACCCAAATGGCGTGCATAGCACTGCGAGAACGCTGTTTTGCCCGCACCTAGATCCCCGTCAAGTCCGATAACCATCCCCGCCGATGACGCGGCAGCAATGGCGGCGGCAAGTGCCTCCGTATCCTGAAGGCCGAATGAACGGGTTGTAAACACCGTTTGTGTATTATTGTCCAAAGCTGCAACTACCACCTTTTTGAAGATCCCTTAACAGTTAACAATACTTTTAATTATATCGGTATGCTACTTGCACCGCAACAGCCTGTCAGTCCGTTGTGAACGCCGGAGCCGCCGCAGGCTTCCCCGGATGCCGGGAGAACAGGCTATGCAGCACCATACCACCAATAATGACCGCAATCCCCGCCCATGACAGGAGGGATGGCAGCGGCGAGGCCAGCAGGAGCATCTCCCCCAGCAAGGCGAACAGCACCTCCAGTGACTGGGTCGCTTCCACGGCTGCCAGACTGCTCATGCTATCCCTGACCAGATCGGTAGCCCGGAAAAACAGCACCGTTGCCACAACTCCCGAACTGAGTGCAACAATGACTGATTGTCCTATTTGCGAGGAGGAGGGCAGGCCTGTATCTGCCATACCATACAGAGCGACAGCCAGCCAGAAGGGCAGGCTGGCAAGCGTCATACCAAGAATCCGCTGGAATACATCCAGCTGGCCGCCGCACAGCTCCATCATCTTACGGTTTCCGAGCGGATAAGCGAAGGAAGCGATAAGAATCGGGACAATGCCCAGCAGGACCTGGGATGGGGCAAGCTGCCGCGCCTGCTCCACTTGCAGCAGCGCTACTCCGGCGAGAATAATCAGGGAGAGCAGCAGCCCGCCCAGCGGGATTTTACCTCTTATGTATACTTGTTCTCCCGGTCCGCCAACCCATTCTCCGAAGAACGGAGCCAGCAGCGAACCGGAGATAATGGTGATCTGCCACGTTCCAGCGCTCAGCCAGCCCGGTGCATAGGTAGCGGCGAAGCAGATGGGCGCGTAGAACAAACCGAACCCGACAGTTCCCCACAGCAGCCAGGCTCCAGGCCGTTCTCTCATCGCAGCCAGCAGCGGCTTCAGCCTCCCTCTTCCGGCCACAATCGCCAGCAGCAGCGGGAGCGTGAACAAGTACCGCAGCGAGGCGCTCCACGCCCAGCTTCCTCCCGCAAGCTCCATCCTCCGGTTCAGCACAAACGTCACCGCAAAAAACAGCGCCGAGCACACACCCAGCAATATCGGACGCACTTTCATCATCTCTTTTCGTCAAAATTCTTCTTCCAAATATAGGGGGTCACCACGCCCGGCGTCAATATCTGTGTCAGCTATTATTAGAGGCTACAGCTCCATACCCCGGCCCTGAGCATAACGTGTGTAGGAGGTCAGGCCACACAAAAAGCAGGAGACTCCCGCGATGGTGTCACCGCCAAGAGAACGCCTGCTCTAATTAGTATTTTACCTGGATACCTACCAGGACTTATTGTGCTGACCCGCTACTTCCTCTGTTCCTCCAGCCGCTCAACACCAACAGTCTGTGTATTCGTCGGCCGGGAGCCTACCTGAACCGTTGCCATACCGTTATCCGAATCTACATGCTCAATCCAAACCGGTTCTCCGTCGAGATGCACCGCAATCTTGTCCTTGGAAGCGTAAATATCCTGCGCACGTGTTATATCCATTCTTTTCTTGCCCCCCTATTCCTCTTCATCTTCCGCTGGAAGCTCCCCGATCGTTGCATCAGCATCCAGCAGTACTGCGTCCTCGTCCAGTCCGGCATCCTCCGGATCGGCAATAATATTGTCCCAATTGACCGCCTCAGCCGGAATATCCTGCTCGGATAACACATCGCTCCAGTGATAGTGCTCCTTGTCCATAATGCCTCCTCTTCTCGCTTTGGGTCTGTGCAAGCTGAGCAGCATTTATTTTTTCCCATGACTCTCAAAACATGCATCCGGCTAGAAAAAGCCCTGCCTCCCCATACTAAGCCATACCACATCCCATCAGGAGGCGATTCTCATGCATACCGTTTGGAAAGGAGCCATCAGCTTCGGGCTTGTGCATGTTCCGGTCAAGATGTTCTCCGCTACGGAGGATAAAGACATCTCGCTGCGCTACATCCACAAAGAATGCGGCAGTCCGCTGTCTTATGTACGTAAATGTCCTGTCTGTGACAAGGAAGTCACCTGGGAGGAGATCGGCAAGGGGTACGAATATGAGAAGGGCAAGTTTGTTCTGTTCGACAAGGAGGAGCTGGATCAGCTAAGCGAGGAGAGCAGTAAGAGCATCACCATACTGGATTTCGTGGATTTGACGGAGATTGACCCGATTTATTTCCAGAAGACCTACTATTTATCGCCAGACCAGGCAGGCGCCAATGCTTACCGTTTGCTGATGGAGGCGATGCGTCAGACCGGGAAGATCGGTATTGCCAAGATCTCCATCCGCTCCAAAAGCAGTCTGGCCGCCATCCGCGTCCTGGCGGACTGCTTGGCGATTGAAACGATCTATTACCCGGACGAGGTCCGTCCGGTATCGCAGGTTCCCGGCCTGCCGGAGCCGGGCAGCGTGAACGACAAAGAGCTGGATATGGCCAAGCTGCTGATCTCACAGCTGTCCACCCCGTTCGAGCCTGCCAAATACACCGATGATTACCGCCAGCGGATGCTTGATCTGATTACACATAAGATTGCAGGCGAAGAGTTCCATATTGCTCCGGCCCGCCAGGAGAACAATGTTATCGATCTGATGGCTGCCCTGCAGGCCAGTATCGAGGCTGTGCAGCATATTCCTTCCGATCCCGGACCGGCTAAGGGAGGCAGCGGGTCTAAGCCAAGGACAGCCGCCGGTGCGAAGAAACGTCCGGCCAAGGCCACTGCCGCAGGGACTTCAACCGATACAGCCGCCGCTCCGGTTGTAGATGAAGCTACCGGACCAATTCCGGTGATTGCCCCGAAGCCGAAGCGCCGGAGCGCGAAGAGCAAGGTCACCGGTGCCTAGGGGACGGACTTCTGCGCCTGCTGCAAGGCCAGCCGGTTCCCTTCAGCTTAAGACCATCACTCCGTTTGAGCCTGTGCTGGCCTCTGTGCTTCCAAGCGGAGAACAGTGGATCGCCCAGATCAAATGGGACGGCGTGCGGATGATCTCCTATTACGACGGGAGCCATGCCGAACTGATTAACCGCCGTGGCAACCGGCGCACGCTCCAATATCCTGAGCTGGCCGAACCAGGAAGCTATTGCCGGGCCGGCTCCTTCATTCTGGATGGCGAGATCATTGCACTCAGCGGCGGCAAGCCCTCCTTCCATGAGGTCATGCGGCGGGACAGCCTGAAGAACGAGGCGGCGATCCGGGCAGTGCAGCCGCAGGTTCCGGTGCTGTATATGGTTTTTGATATGCTGTATTGTGACGGCATCTGGCTGCTGGATGAACCGCTGTCCCGGCGGCAGGAGCTGCTGAAGGAGATGCTGCTGCCCCATCCCCATATGCAGCAGGTGCCCAGCTACCCGGATCCCGTCCAGCTGCTCGCTGCGGCGCGGCAGGGCAGTCTGGAGGGGATCGTCTGCAAGGATCTGGACAGCACTTATGCGCCGGGCGGCAAGGACAAGCGCTGGCAGAAGCTCAAGATCATCTCCGATGTCACCGCTGTCGCCGGGGGCGTCACCTTCCGGGACGGCATCGTGAATGCGTTGCTGTTCGGCCTGTATGATGATGCCGGCAGGCTGCATTATATCGGACATGCCGGAGCAGGCAGAATGACCGTCCAGGACTGGCGGACACTGACCGGACGGATTCCTGGACTTGCCACAGAGCATATGCCGTTTGCCGCACTCCCGCAGCGAAGCTCAGGCTCCGTTTGGATTAAGCCTGAGCTGGTGTTTAAGCTGCATTTTCTGGAATGGAATCCCTCCGGCACCTTCCGCCAGCCTGTGATTCAGGCTCAGGTCGAACTGCCCGCCCATTCCTGTTCTTTAAGCCAGAGGGGGTTCTAGCTGCCTATTGCGGAGTAAGGCTTCCGGCAAGTTTCAGCAGTTCAGCCTTACTCTGCACAGTGTTCCGGGTATCCGTTAATGTGTACTCTCTGCTGCCGTCCGCACTGCTCCACTGCAATTGCGATTTGAGGTTGCCGTGATGCGGCCCGAAGGAGGTGAACATCATCTCCTGCCCGTTAACCTGCACCTGCTCATCCTTGTCCCCCGGCAATACGGCCAGTGTAACTCCAGCCGGAAGCTTGCTTGCAGGCTCGGCACGCAGGCTGAGCACCTCTCCCTTGCGGGTATACGTCAACGTGGTGACATGACCGCTCCAGGGGAGCATTTTGGTGATAACCTTTTTACCAGCTGCTGTGGATTGCCCCTTGAGTTTCTCCCTGAGCTGCATATATTCTTCCTCATAGGAAAAAGGAATGTCAGGGCTGATGATTGCCTCCTTCAGCACATAATCTTTCGGGAGCGAAGCTGGAGCCATTAATACACCTCCGCCCATTGACGTTAATTTC
Source organism: Paenibacillus sp. FSL R7-277 (assembly GCF_000517965.1). NCBI lineage: Bacteria > Bacillati > Bacillota > Bacilli > Caryophanales > Paenibacillaceae > Paenibacillus > Paenibacillus sp. FSL R7-277. The sequence continues at coordinate 67,894 of NZ_ASPX01000010.1, read as the reverse complement.
TGCGCCGCTTTGCTTACAGACGTATAACTAAACGGCAAGTAACTGATATCCAGACTGTCCAGCGTATTGATTTTGACGTCATTCACATACACAGCCCGGATTTCCCCTGCGTTCAAGGGAGCCTCGTTCGCTTTGGACAGCAAAGCGTCCAGCGGGGATGGCGCAGCCGGCTTGGCGGTTTCTGTAGCCATAATGCCGTTGCTTTTATTTTTTAATTTATCAGGCAGCCTTCCCGCTGCTCCCACCGACCCCGCTGCTGCGCTCAGCAGCATGGACAGGCATATTGCGGCAACCGCCGCTTTCTTATGCTGATTCATAATTCGATCCCTTCCTTCCGATTCATTTGTTGTTCCCTCACCGCTGAACCATCCCGGCGGCAATGCTCTCCCATTGCTCCCGGGTCAACCGCTTATCCGGCGGGTCCGTCATCAAAGCAAGCCCTCCATAGGCGTTATCATACCAATACAGTCTGCTTACTGAACTTCCGTTCTCTTCTCCGGCGCCTGCCCCCGGAATGAACAGCAGCTCCTTATCCTCGTAGGTCCATAGTTCAGCCGTTTGGCCGGGGGATACGTGAATTTGCGAAGGACCGGTTGTTGCTGCGTTATTCCAGAATAACTGAAGCTTCAGCTGCTGGCTGCCATCCCGATAGATCACCTCGGCGCTTGCGAGATTCTCCAAGGGCCATAAAGTTGCAGCCAGCGGATTCCCGTCCGGAGCAGCTTCCGTTTTGGCCTTCAATGCCTCCAGTGCCAGCCTATACTCCGGCTCAAACGCAGAGGGGGTTTTGGCGAACAGCCGGCCCTCCGCAAACTGTAACCCGCCTATTCGCTCAGGCGGCAGTGCAAAGCTCCACTTGCCCGTTTGCTCCCGGGCGGCTGACAGCTTCGCGTAGCTGGTATACGTAACCGTTCTGCTGGTGAAAAATAGCGGTTTTCCATACCCCAGCCCGTTCATCAATGCAATCAATTCACTGTCATTGACATAATAAGCTGCTGTCTCTCCCGGCTGTAAATTTGCTTGCGCCTGTTGTTCATATTGCTCCCTTAGCTTAAAGTAACGTTCCCGGGCGGAGCTAGAGCCAATGTAAGGCGTGTATACCTTCGATTCAGCGTACCTAAGCTGCGCCACAACTCTGCCGCCGCTGTCCTTCAAGACCAGAGGCTGCCCCTCCGTCTGCCGGATGACCGCAAAGATTGGGTGTGCCTTCCCGGTAACTCCTTCATCCGTCATATTGCGGAGAACGCTGAACCCAGCCAGCCCCAGCAGCGCAACCGCACAGAGTCCGGCGGCCAGCCTTCTGCCCCGCTGTACCGCAGGACGCAGCGAAGGTATCGGCTGCCTGGTCATCACAGGCCCCTGCCTAACCATTTCTGGCACCGCTTGCCCCGGTGAAGCTGGCGTTCCGCCGCCCTCTGATGCAAGCCGCTGTGCATGGATGACCCGTACCCGCTCCATAACGGATGACTTAACATCAATGCTGCCCGCTGCCTCACCTGCGCCCATTCGTCTTATCCTTTTTTCTTCAGCAGCGAAGTGCTCGTCCATTGTGGTTCCTCCCCCTCTCTTTGCGATTTCAGCAGGTTGGTGAGTTTAATAATCGTGCGCTGATATCTTTTTTTGACCGCATCCTGATTCTTGCCCAGAATCACGGCGATTTCGGCAAAGCTCTGCTCTTCAAAAATCCTCAGCAAAAGCAGGTTCCGCTCCTCCACCTTCAGCCGGGAAAGCGCTACAGCGAGCGGTTCATCGAAAAGGAAGCGGTCCATCTGCTGCTCCGGGCTTTCCGCGTATTTCTGCGGCCGCAGCAGCAGCATCAACCGGCTCTGCCGCTGACGCTGGCGGATAACCGCCAGGCAATGATGATAAGCGATTTTATACAGCCATGAAGAGAAGCTGACCAGCGGACGGTACTTGCCGATATTTTGATAGGCTTTGACCAGAATCTCCTGCACGGCATCCTCCGCCTCTGCCCCGCTGCCTAGCAGACGGCTGCAATAACGGTACATCGGCTGCTGAACAGCTTCAACGATCCGCCCGTACTGCTCCACGTCGCCGTTTTGAACCTTAACAACGAGGTGTTCCATTTCATCCAAAATCGTAAAACGCTCCTCTCTTCTAGCTAACACCCTTATAAGCACCTGCCCGGGCCAAAAGGGACATTTTGCGCAAAAAAAAGTGTGAACTGCTCTTATCCCGGACCGGAACCCCGACTGAAAACCGGCAGCACGGCAAATACTAGGCAGACATACACAAGCCTAAGGAGGGATGTCCCATGCCAACGGCCACCAAAGGAACCATTACCGTAGACGGGCACCAAATCAGCATCACCAATCCCGACAAACCGCTCTGGCCCGAGATGGGCATCACCAAGCAGATCTATCTGCAAAAGCTGGCGGCTCTCTCGCCCTACCTGCTGCGCTATTGCAAGGACCGGCTGCTCACGGTGATCCGCTATCCCCATGGCGTTCCCGGAATGTCCTTCTATCAGAAGAACGCCCCGGAGCCGCTGCCGGAATTCGTCCGCACGGCGGTGCAGGACAATATCACCTACATTGTGCTGCAGGGCCTGCCGGAGCTGCTCTGGCTGGGCAATCTGGCTGCGCTCGAATTCCATCCCTCCCTCCATTATGCCGGCAGTACACTGCCCTGCGAATGGATGATTGATCTGGACCCTTCGCTTGAGGTCGAACCGCGGATTATGGAAGCTGCTGCTGTGGTAGGGGAGGTGCTGAGATCGCTCGGACTGGACTCCGTTCCCAAAACCTCGGGAGCCACCGGAGTGCAGATCATTGTTCCGGTTAAGCCGGGGGTGACCTTCGATGAACTGCGCCGGATCGGGCATTTCGTAGGCCGTTATGTCACCGAGAAGCGGCCCGATCTCTTCACCCTGGAGCGTCTGAAGAAGCATCGCGGGGATAAAATATATTTCGATTATCTCCAGCATTACGGCGGCAAAACACTCGCTGCCCCGTACACCCCGCGCGCCCGGCCGCTGGCTACTGTCTCCACTCCCCTCCTGTGGGAGGAGGTTGAACGGGGTGTCAAGCCTACAGATTTCAACCTGCTGAATATAGAAGAGCGTCTCAGCCGGTTAGGAGATCTGATTGCCAAGGTTCCTCCTCAGCCGGTCGATGCGATTATTGCCAAGCTGCCCTCAGGACAGCAATAAGCCCGCAAATGCCTTTCTCAGGCTGCGGGCTTATCTGGCGTCCAGAATCAGGACGGAAGGTATTATTATATATGGGCATACGGCGCAACAAGTCAGGACCGCCGTATGGGTTACTCTGTCGTTCGTAAATATACCTTCCTTCGAAGCGTTCCGGCTGAACCGGTTACGCTAATGCTAATGAATTGCTTTTTTCTTGAAGCGGCCGCCCTTAACATCATGGATATTGCCGATCGCGATGAACGCGTCAGAATCCCAATCTTCTACGATAGACTTCAGCTTCGCTTCTTCCAGACGGGTAATGACAACAAAAATCACTTTCTTGTTATCGCCGGAGAATCCGCCCTCACCATCAAGATAAGTCACTCCGCGTCCCAGACGCTCCGTCAGAGCTTCGCCGATATCACGGAATTTATCACTGATAATCCATACCGACTTGGACTGGTCCAGACCTTCAAGTGTAATATCGATCAGTTTGAAAGCAATGTAATACGCAATGAGCGAGAACATCGCATTATTCCAGCCGAACACAAAGCCTGCACCGGACAGGATGAACAGGTTGAAGAACATAACGACTTCCCCTACAGAGAACGGAAGCCTCTTGGATACAAGAATGGCTACAATCTCAGTACCATCGAGCGATCCGCCGTAACGGACAACGAGCCCGACCCCAACGCCGAGAATTACCCCTCCGAATACTGCTGCGAGCAGCGGCTCAACCGTAATGGGATGAACAGGATGGAGCAACTGGGTACCGATGGACATTACAATTACAGCAAATAGAGTAGATAAGGCAAATGTCTTACCGATCTGCTTATACCCGATAACCAGGAACGGCAGGTTAAGCAGGGTCAATAGAATACCGAGCGGTATATTGAAAATATGGGACAACATAATGGAAATACCGGTGATTCCGCCATCAATCAACTTATTGGGAACAAGAAAAATTTCAAGGGCAACAGACATCATGGCCGCTCCGATGACAATCATCACAATCCGCTGGGCCAGTCTTGCCGTCTTGAACACTCCAGACTTCTCCGGCTTCTTCTGTTCTTCATTCGTAAAGATATGTTGGCTTACAGTCATAGAACTCCCCCTATAAATAGTATATCTAAGAAGCTTACGAAAGCGAACGTACAGTCGTGCCTTCTCCCCTGTTCTTCTTATATTTCCATTATATCATAAAAGAAAGTCAAATAACGCATGTAAATTGATATAACCTTCGATAATCGATGATTCGGCCATCTTTTCTGTCATAATAGCGGAGATAAGAGCTGACACAGACTTTCTATGCGTTTGACATTACGGCTGCGCTCCCGGAACTTTTTCGGATCAATGAATTCACTCTGCTCCAGATCTCTGCTGAAGTCCTCAGCCAGCTCTGTAATTGTCTCCGGACGGAACAGCACCGCCGTCAGCTCGAAGTTGGAATAGAAGCTGCGCATGTCCAGATTGGCACTGCCGACGGTGGCCAGCAGGCTGTCGATAATCATTACCTTGGCATGCATGAACCCTCTGGTATAGCGGTAAAATTTCACGCCGGCGTCCTGCAGATTCTCCAGATACGCCAGCGTGGCATAATAGACCAGCTTGTTATCCGGCTTCGCCGGGATAATAATCCTTACGTCCACACCGCTAAGGACTGCATTCTTCAGCGCCCTGCAAATCGCGGGGTCGGGGATGAAGTATGGTGAGGTCATCCAGATACGTTGCCTCGCGGCACAGATGGAAGAAAAATACATCTCCTGGGTGGCATCTATGCCCGCATCAGGACCGCTGGCGACAATCTGCACGGCTTCCCTTCCGCTACAGTCATGATCCGGAAAGAAGCGCGGATGGCTGAGAGCTTCACCGGCCGCCAGCCGCCAGTCCTTGAGAAACACATACTGCAGATGATAGACGGCATCCCCTTCAAGCCGCAGATGTGTATCCCGCCAGTACCCCATTTCCGGATTTTTGCCCAGATAATCATCGCCGATGTTCATGCCTCCGGTGAATCCGGTCAGTCCGTCCACCACCAGGATCTTCCGGTGATTGCGGTAGTTGAACCGGCGGTCCGGCAGTGCAGTCAGCGGCGGCAGAAAAAAATAAACCTGCACTCCCGCGTTCTTCAGTGTATTCACAAAGCCCCGGCTAAGTTTATGGCTGCCCAGGCCATCGCACAGCAGGCGCACCCTCACCCCCTGGCGTACCTTGCGGATCATCAGCTCCTGGAACTGCCGGCCGATCCCGTCCTCCCGGAAAATATAAAATTCCATGTGGATATGCTCCTGCGCACCTTCCATCACCTCCAGCATGGACTTATACGCTGCCTGTGCGCTGGACAGCACTTCACACCGGTTGTGGCTTGTAACCGGACTGTCCGCCAGTTCAGAGAACAGATGCAGCAGCTCAGAGCGGTGTTCAAATCCGGGGTTGCCGGTATCCTCCGCCTGCTTGACCTTATGAATCTTGCCGGCAACATGAATACGGATTTCCCGCAGCAGGGAGACGCACCGGTTCACGAGCTTGCGGCTCTGCCAGTAATCGCGCCCCAGGAAATAGTAGAACAGCAGACCCAGCGGCGGGCAACAGAAGGTAATACATATCCAGGCAAGCGCCCGCTGCGGACGGCGGAATTCGGAAGCGGTAATAATGGCAAGCTGCACAATAAAAAGACATAAGATCACGGCAAATATCCTCATTCCGGGCCTCCTGATCAGCTGAATGAACTATTACTATCTCTGCGGGCATAGACAGCGCCTGCTAACTTTCATGAGAAATCTGCGGCGGCAGAAGCCTGCGCTTACTACAGGTTTTGCCTTAACTCTCCTTCTTTATTCAAGTAAACCGTTGTCATGTTCACCTTAGTTATGGAATACATAGAGTAGTAGGACGAATCGGATAAGCCCCCTGCACCCCGACAGATGATTTCAGTCAGTTCATACCCAGCGGCTGCCATGGCCGCAGTAAGGAGACGTTATGAAGAGTCAGCCAAGTCAGGAAAAGATTACGCTGCTCGTTATGCGTGAGGCCGGACGGCCTGTGAAGCAGCTGCAAATGTCAAAGCCCTTCGCTCTGGCGCTGCCTGCCGCGGCCGCGCTGTCCCTCTCCAGTCTGGTCACCTCTATGCATATCCATGCCTCCCGGTCCATCGCAGAGCTGGAGGCCGAAGCGGCCGCCTTATCACTGACCAATATCCGCATGGAGCTGAAGGTTGCCGATAAGGATCAGGCGCTACAGCAGCTGCGCGGCCAGGTAAGCGAGCTCTCGGAGGAAGCGGAGAGCATTAAAGACAAGCTGAAGAGTGTGACTGAGCTGGAAGAGCAACTGCAATCACTGATCAACAAAGAAACCACCTCTTCTGCTGCCGGTAGCGGTTCTAGTGCGGCTATCCGCACTGAAAATGCTGGCGCCAAGACCTACAGCGCGGATACGTCAACCTCAGCAGCTTCCTTCAAAGGCAGCCAGCCGGTAGTGGCAGATTTGCCTGATACCAGAGCAGGAACCGCAGCCGCCGGAAGCTATGGCAAGGTCAGCCGGTTAAGCGCCGGCCCGTTCATCCGGGAACAGCCGGAAGCTCTCTCTGCTGCCGTATCGCCTGCCCTCAACTTCCGGATCAGGGCTGCTGCTACAGCACTGAGCCTGCCTGCCAATCCGCAGGTCGGCGGTGAATATGTCGCCGTCTACGAGAATGATCCGCAGCGGCTGGTTGAGGAGACAAAGGACGACTTCGAGGAGATCCACAGCATCATGGATGAGATGATCAGCAGTATCTCAAGCACGATTACACAGGCCGAGAAGGCACACAAGACAAGAGCGGATTTTCAGGCAAAACAAGCCCAGGAGAAGCAAGCCCGGCTGGCACGGGCCGTGATGTGGCCTACCGGCTCGAAGGTCATTACCTCCAGCTTCGGTTACCGCTCCGATCCTTTCAAGGGCGTCTCTGCTTATCATTCCGGGATTGATATTGCCGGAAATATCGGAGATGCAGTATACGCAGCACTGGGCGGCGTCGTTACCTCTGCAGAACAAATGGGAGCCCGGGGCAAATACATCATCATCAAGCATGACAATGGACTGGAGACCTGGTACATGCATTTGAACCAGATGATAGTCACCCCCGGTGAGCGGGTCGGCAAAGGGGAGCAGATCGGCATGCTGGGCAGCACCGGGCGCAGCACGGGCCCCCATCTGCATTTTCAGGTCGTGAAGCAGAACAAGCCGGTGAATCCGCTCAACTATGTTAAGCCTTCATAATATTAAGAATATAAGGAGGAATGCGGGAATGTGGAACAGACGTCAACCGGGTGCTTCACCCAAGTCAACCGACTCGCTGATCGGCCATGGCGGCACGCTCGAAGGGAAAGTGCATTGCGATACGAACCTGCGTATTGAAGGGAATTTCAGCGGGGAGATTCTGTGTGAGGGTACAGTGACGGTTGGTGAACAAGGCACCGTCCACTCCAGCATTGAGGCGCAGGAGATCATTATCGCCGGCAAGGTCTATGGAGACGTAACCGCCCAGCGGAAGCTCATTCTCACCGGAACAGGACAGCTGCATGGTAACATTGCCGCCGGTTCCCTGAGCATTACTGAAGGCAGCCTGCTGAACGGGGCTGTGGCCATGACCGAACAGCCCGCCCCTGAGACAGCGGGCGGGCTGCATACGGTCAATACCAAGAAGACTGCAGGCAAGCGCAGAGAGAGCAAGCAGAGTAAGCTGGAGGGCGCATGAGCCGTAAGCTCTCAGCCTGTACGGTTACACTAGCCAGCCCTATCTTGCTACTTACGCTGCTACATCCCTTTTACGGAACACAATCCATGATACCGCCATGAATACCACATAATACACAGCCAGGACGGCAATCGCGAACCCCAGCGTCGCTCCCCCGGGACCGGTATCCGACACCACATAATTGCTAAGATTCATATGGGCAAAAATCAGATAGTTCGCCCACTCATACCGGTCGGGGTTGAAGATGGCGATAAAGATATCCTTGGTGAACATGATCGACAGCGACAGCACAATCGCCAGGCCGCTGGAACGGAATACGCTGGAGATCATGAAGGCAATGGCTGCTGTCAGGAACAGCTCAATGTAGCTGCACAGAATCAGCATGAAGACATATTCCCCTTGCCCCCAGCCCATCACCATTTCCCCAGTATTCCCTGCAGCCCCGGAAGAGAAAATGAAGGCGGAGCCATAGCCGAACAGGATCAGCACTCCCGTGCTGACAAGGCTGAAGATAACCAGCGAAATATACTTCGAGAGCAGAATCTTGGAGCGGCTCCAAGGGCGGATCAGCAGCAGCTTAATCGTTCCCCAGGTGAATTCGCCCGCTACGGAGTCGGCAGCCACTAAGGCAGTGAAGATGGTATTCAGGAAAAATGCGATGGTTACGGTGGTCCGGAAGCTGTCCCACAGCCCGACTACATTACTTCCGTTCGTGGTGAAATGAATTAGCGCCGGAAACAGCGCACTCATCAGTGCCAGCAGAACCAGCATAATCCATGTCCGCAGACGTCTGAATATTTTGATATTCTCATTATGTATGAGAGAAGCGAACTCACCCAATGCCTTCACCTCCTGTAATTTCCAAGAATTGATCTTCAAGCGAACGGGACATCGCCTTGATGCTGTAGACCTTAATCCCGGCAGCTACCAGCTTGGCATTCAGCTCAGCAATCTCCTCCCGTACCGCATCTACTGCTAATCCGCCTTCCATGATTACACCTTGGCCGATCTGCGCCAGTGCAGCCTCAGGGTTATCTACCTCGAAGAACGTCTGGCTTACCGGTACCGCTGCATCCCCGACCGTCTTAAGCTGCTTCACATCGATCAGCCGGCCGTTCTGGATAATCGCCACACTATCGCACATCAGCTCCATCTCCGACAGCAGGTGACTGGAGACAAACACGGTTGTCCCCTCAGTCTGACACAGCTTGCGCAGATAATCACGCAGCTCGCGGATACCCTGCGGGTCCAGTCCGTTGGTCGGCTCATCCAGAATCAGCAGCTTCGGCCGGTGCAGCAGAGCCTGGGCTACCCCCAGCCGCTGGCGCATCCCTAAGGAATAGGTCTTGACCCGGTCATTGATCCGCTGGCTGAGGCCGACCAGCTCAACTACTTCATTGATGCGCTCTTTGGTCACGCCTGGCACCATGCGGGCATACTGGCGAAGATTCTGGTATCCGGTTAGGAACTTGTACATTTCAGGATTCTCTACGATGGCCCCCACATTAGCTATGGCCTCTTCAAAATGGTCTTTGATGCTTCGTCCGCAGATCAGGATATCCCCGCGGCTAATGGAGATCAGTCCTACCATCATACGGATGGTAGTGGTTTTACCGGCTCCGTTCGGCCCGAGGAATCCGAAGATTTGCCCGGGTGGAATGTCGAGTGTCAAGTCGCTGATCAGCGTTTTGGAGCCTATTCTTTTGGTAACCCCCATCAGGCTGGCTACAGGCTTCACCACTTCTGCCGTATTCGGCATAACTTCACTTCCTTTCGTCGGTTTGGTGTGAAAAAGGCATGCGCTTTCGGATAAGACGCTTTCATAGCAGAACTGAAGAGACTCTAATCTAGATGTAGCCGTAACTGCGGAGAACGTTTGGACTTCCGGCCGCTGTTGTCTCCCGATTTCTTGATTCATACCGCTTTTAGCGGTTGAAATCCGCAGACAAAGGCGGACGCTGCCGCTCCTCCAGTTCCAAACTTCCCCTCCGTTACCCCATCTTATTATTGTCTTTTTCAGTTCAACCTATTATTAACCTTATCAGTGCATCAACAACCCATTTTCAACCATTTATATATTTTACCACACCTTCCCTTTTCCCTGAAATTAGGGAAGAAATGCAGTGAAAGGATAGAAAGGAAACAAAATCATCCTGCCGGATGAATGGTAAACCTGTAAGCCAGCAAAATTAAGCCAGAACAATTTATGAATTTGGTTTAATACGAAAATAAAAGTCGGGATGCGACTGATGCACCCGACTTTTATTTTCATTCCTGGGGGTGACAAGGCCTCTGTCTTGTCATGCCTGTTTTTCGCCTACATTTGATCTACACGCCTGCGGGGTAACCCGATGTATGCTGTTTTTGACATACATTTGGACCATGCGCCTGCGTGATAACCCAATGTATGCTGTTTTTGACATACATTTGGGCCATGTGCCTGCGCGTCAGCCAATGTATGTTGTTTTTGACATACATTCGGCCCATGCGCGTGCGTGCGAGCACAATGTATGCTGTTTTTGACATACATTTGGGCCATGCGCCTGCGCGTCAGCCAATGTATGTTATTTTTCACTTACATTTGGGTCATGCACGTGCTTGCGACCACAAAAAAGCCCTATCCTTCCGCAATGGAAGGATAGGGCCTCTTATTACGATGCGCTCCGTCAATGCTGAAGCACATCACTTATGAAGTGTAAAATCTTAACCGCCAACACGCGCAAGCTCACGCATATTCGCTTCAAAAGCAGCCATCAGTGCAGCTTCACCGGTCAAACCGCTGCTCTCCACCTTGCGGATCTGCTCCAACATTCGTTTGTAATCCTTCGGAATGACACGGGCAAATCTCGGCAGGGCCTCATCCCATGAATCCAGTATTGCCCGGCCCGCATTACTGTCTGTATGTTGGGTATGGCGGCTGATCATAGCATGCAGTTCAGCGATTTCGTCCGCTTCCTCTACACGCTCCAGCAGCACCATCTCCAGGTTACAACGTTTGATGAAGGTATTATCCGGATCGTATACATAAGCGATACCGCCCGACATCCCTGCTGCAAAGTTACGGCCTGTTGTACCCAGTACAACCACACGGCCGCCGGTCATGTATTCGCAGCCGTGGTCGCCTACGCCTTCAACGACTACATTCGCCCCGGAGTTGCGGACGGCGAACCGTTCACCGGCAATACCGCTCACATAAGCTTCGCCGCCGGTTGCTCCGTACAGCGCCGTATTTCCGATGATGATATTCTCTTCTGCCGCGAAGGTAGCCTTGCGCGAAGGCCGGATAATCAGCTTGCCTCCGGACAGCCCTTTGCCGACATAGTCATTCGAGTCGCCTTCAACGGTAATGGTGACGCCCTTCGGCACGAATGCGCCCAGACTCTGTCCCGCAGATCCGGTAAAGTGCAGGCGGATCGTATCGTCCGGCAATCCGGCTGCGCCGTATTTGCGCGTCAGCTCACTGCCGAGAATCGTACCCACGGCACGGTTCACGTTCGTGATCGGCAGGGAAGCTTCCACTGCCGTGCCGGATTCCAGCGCAGGTGCAGCAATATCGAGCAGATGCGTCATATCCAGAGTCTCTTCCAGACCGTGGTTCTGGAACTTGCTGCGGAAGCGTGTGCTTCCTTCCGGCATAGCCGGAATGTGCAGCAGACTGCTCAGATCGACACCCTTCTTCTTCCAGTGCGTGGATGCCTTAACCGCATCCAGACAATCGGTACGGCCGACCATCTCTTCAATCGTCCGGAAGCCCAGCTCTGCCATAATCTCACGCAGATCCTGTGCCACGAAGGTCATGAAGTTCACCACATGCTGCGGATCACCCATGAAGTTCTTGCGAAGCTCAGGGTTCTGGGTAGCTACGCCCACCGGACAAGTGTCCATCTGGCATACACGCATCATGATACAGCCTACGGCTACCAGAGGTGCAGTAGCGAAGCCGTATTCTTCAGCACCCAGCAGAACGGCTACCGCGAGGTCGCGCCCGCTGAGCATCTTGCCGTCAGTCTCCAGCACGACACGGTCGCGCAGATTGTTCAGCATCAGCGTCTGGTGGGTCTCCGCCAGGCCCAGCTCCCAAGGGAGTCCGGCATGACGGATAGAGTTCATCGGCGAAGCGCCGGTCCCCCCATCATAACCGCTGATCAGGATAATATCAGCGCGGCCCTTCGCCACACCTGCGGCAATGGTGCCAACGCCAACCTCAGAGACGAGCTTCACGTTAATGCTGGCACGCGGATTGGCATTCTTGAGATCATAGATCAACTCTGCCAGATCCTCAATCGAATAGATATCGTGATGCGGCGGCGGCGAGATCAGTCCCACGCCTGCCGTTGAACCGCGGACCTCCGCAACCCAAGGGTATACCTTGCGGCCCGGAAGCTGTCCGCCTTCACCCGGCTTGGCGCCCTGCGCCATCTTGATCTGAATCTCATCGGCGTTCACCAGATAGTTGGAGGTAACGCCGAACCGTCCAGAAGCGACCTGCTTGATCGCACTGCGGCGGGAATCGCCGTTAGCGTCCGTAAGGAAGCGCGCCGGATCTTCTCCGCCTTCCCCGGTGTTGCTCTTGCCGCCGATACGGTTCATGGCAATAGCCAGCGTCTCATGTGCTTCCTTGCTGATCGAGCCGAAGGACATGGCACCGGTCTTGAAGCGTTTCATGATCGATTCAGCCGATTCTACCTCATCCAGTGATACCGGAGCACCTACGCTCTTGAACTGCAGCATCGAGCGCAGCGTCTGGTGCTTCTCGCTTTCGCCCTGAACGAGCGCTGCATACTTCTTATACATCTCATAATCACCGCTGCGCACGGAGTGCTGAAGCAGATGAATGGTCTGCGGGTTGAACAGATGCTCTTCCCCGTCACTGCGCCACTGGTATTCACCGCCGGAATCCAGCACCATATCGTTGCCGTCTTTGTCGGTGAAGGCGCGGTAATGGCTGGCAAGCGCTTCTTGCGCTACTTCCTCCAGGCCAATTCCGCCGATACGCGAAGGCGTCCAAGTGAAGTAACGGTCTACGAACTCCGAATTCAGCCCAACCGCTTCAAAAATCTGTGCCCCCCGATAGGACTGAATCGTGGAGATTCCCATTTTGGACAGAATTTTGACCACACTCTTCGTAGCTGCCTTGATATAGTTCTTCACAGCCTTCTCATGCGAGATTCCGCGGAGCAGGCCCTGGCTGATCATGTCATCGAGACTCTCGAAGGCCAGGTAAGGATTGACCGCACTTACACCATAACCCAGCAGAAGCGCATAATGATGAACTTCACGCGGTTCGCCGGATTCCAGCAGGATGCTGACCTTGGTACGGGTTCCCGAGCGGATCAGATGGTGATGCAGGCTGGAGACTGCCAGCAGCGCCGGAATTGCCGCATTCTCGCGGTCTACACCCCGGTCGGACAGAATAAGGATATTATGGCCCTTGCCCATGACGCGGTCTGCCGCCTCATTCATCCGGTCAAGCGCAATTCGCAGCCCTTCTGCCCCCAGCTCTGCCGGGAATAGAATCGGAATGGACATCGACTTGAAGCCCGCACGGCGGACATGACGGATTTTGGCGAAATCCTCGTTCGAGAGAATTGGAGAATCCAGCGAGATCTGCCGGCAGCTCTCCGGTTCTGCCTTCAGCAGGTTGCGTTCAGGTCCGATCGTAGTCGCTGTGGACGTTACCAGTTCTTCACGGATGGCGTCAATCGGCGGGTTGGTGACCTGGGCGAACATCTGCTTAAAGTAATTGTACAGGCGCTGTGGACGGTCTGATAACACGGCCAGCGGCGAATCGTAACCCATGGAGCCGACAGCTTCGGCGCCTGTGGAGGCCATAGGCTCCAGCACCTTGCGCAGATCCTCAAAGGTATAGCCGAAGGACTGCTGCAGCTGCTGCACATTATCATGCTTCGGATTCGGCAGCTCCGGTGCATCCGGGAGCTGATCGAGACCGATGAGATGCTCATCCAGCCACTCTTGATAAGGCTGCTCGGAGGCGATCTCGGCTTTGACCTCTTCGTCCGAGATAATCCGGCCCTGCTTCGTATCCACGAGCAGCATGCGGCCCGGTCTCAGCCGGTCTTTGTATAGAACATCTTCTGCCGGAATGTCGAGGACACCCGCTTCAGAGGAGAGAATAATCAGATCATCTTTGGTGACATAGTAACGCGCAGGACGCAGGCCGTTACGGTCGAGGATGGCCCCGATCTGTACACCGTCGGTAAAGCCCATTGCGGCAGGCCCGTCCCACGGTTCCATCAGGGTGCTGTGGTATTCATAGAAGGCTTTCTTCTTCTCGTCCATGCTGTCATGATTGCTCCAAGGCTCAGGAACCATCATCATCGCCACATGGGGCAGGGAGCGTCCGCTCAGGTAGAGGAATTCAAAGGTATTATCGAACATGGCCGTATCGGAGCCGTCCGGATTCACCACCGGCTTAACTTTGCTGATGTCTTCTCCGAACTTCTCGCTCTTGAACAGCGACTGGCGGGCATGCATCCAGTTCACATTGCCGCGAAGGGTGTTAATTTCACCGTTGTGGATCATGAAGCGGTAAGGGTGGGCACGTTCCCAGCTCGGGAAGGTGTTGGTGCTGAAGCGGGAGTGGACCAGCGCAATCGCTGATTCCAGCGTCTCCTCCTGGAGGTCCAGATAGAATTGTCCTACCTGTACGGTAGTGAGCATGCCTTTGTATACGATCTTCTTACAGGAAAGACTCGGCACATAGAAGGATTCGCCCTCTTCTGCCCCGCCGTAGCGGATCGCCAGCTCTGCCCGTTTGCGGATCACATACAGCTTGCGTTCGAAGGACAGGTCATCCTTGATTCCCTCCGAGCGGCCGATAAATACCTGGCGTACATAAGGCTTAGCAGCCTTGGCCGTCTTGCCGAGCATTTCGTCAAAGGTCGGGACATCGCGGTAACCGAGTACCTGCTGCCCCTCTTCCGCGATAATCTCGCTCAGGAGCGCCTCGTGGCGGGCGCGGATCTCCTCGTTATGAGACAGAAAGATCATGCCCACGCCATAATGGCCCGGCTCCGGAAGCTCAAAGCCCAGCTTCGCAGCTTCGCCGGCAAAGAAACGGTGGGGAATCTGCAGCATAATGCCGGCTCCGTCTCCAGAGTTCGGCTCACTTCCCTGGCCTCCCCGATGCTCCATATTGAAGAGCATAGTCAGTGCATTACTGACAATATCATGGGACGGCTTGCCTTTTATATGCGCGACAAATCCCATGCCGCAAGCGTCTTTTTCGAACTGGGGATCATAAAGGCCCTGTTTGCCGGGCAGTTCAGTGTGTCTCATCACATGCAACCTCTCTATTATAAAGTAGACGGAATTCCAGGAAAATTTTTCAGCGGAAAATCTTAATAATTATTCAGGCAGAATTGGTGTTATTATTTTATCATCGAGCTGACATGAGCGCAATTTAAACTTTTTTATGAGCTTGATTAACATTTGCTTTTGCATTGCAGCTTTAGCGAATAAAAGCGTAAAAAAACTGTCGAATGTATAATTATGCATAAATGACGAATAAGCGCTTATGCACTGAAAGCGTTTCAATCATTTTCCCGGCCTGAAAACAGCACTTCCTTTAGCTATTTATATTTATGAATAAACCAAAAGCGCCCCGTAAAGGGGCGCTTTTGGTTCGTATGTTTTACAAAGAATGTTGTTGCTTTATACAGTCAAAACTTGTTCACTTTTCAGTACTGCTTCATTGCCGCGGTCACGGGTCATGAAGTAGGTGAAGGTAAGGGCCAGGAATATTATTCCATAAGCGCCAAGCGTTCCTGCATCGGCCCACATGGAGCCGAAGTCTCCCGTAGAGATTACTGCCTTGAAACCTTTGACACTGTAAGTCATCGGCAGCAGCGGATTGAAGATCTTCATCCAGTTAGGAATCAGCTCCAGCGGAAAGGTTCCTGCGCTTGTAGTCAACTGGAAGATCAGAATCAGAATGACTACGAAGCGGCCAGGCTGATCCAACCAAGTAACAATCGCTTGAATCATCCACATGAAGGCCAGGCTGGTAATGAACGAGAAGGCGTAGAACAAGGGTACATTCTGTACTTCAAGTCCCAGCCCATACAAGACAATCAGGACAGCCAGCAGAGCCTGAAGCACACTCATCATGGAGAATGTAAGTGTACGGCTCATGAACCGGTTGAACCGGCTGGCGCCAATGACTTCGGAATCACGCATAGGGATAACAATCGTACAGATCAGAGCACCTACGAACAATCCGAGGGACAGGAAGTAAGGAGCGAATCCTGTGCCGTAGTTAGGCACCTTGTTAACCTTCACTTCTTCGATCTGTACCGGCTGGGCGAACATCGATACCAGTCCATCGGTCTTGTTCACCGATTTGGTCTGTGAAGCCGCATCGCCCAGCTTGCTTGCCAGCTCACCGGAGCCTGTCTTCAGCTCATCCAGGCCATCCTTCAGCTGCCCCGCTCCGTCACTCAGCTTCTTCGAGCCATCGGCTACCGAGCTAAGGCCGGTGCCCAGCTTGCCTGCGCCAGCCAGCAGCTTCGTGGTGCCGGCTTCCAGCGCCTTGCCGCCGTCTGCCAGCTTCACGCCGCCCGCTGCAGCTTCGTCCAGCTTCGCGCCGAACTGCTTCATGCCTGCGGCCAGCTTCGCGCCGCCGTTCTCCAGTGCGCCTGCTCCGGCTGCCAGCTGATTCTGGCCATCCAGCAGTTGTGTGCTGCCTGCGTAGAGCTTCTGCGCTCCCTCATGCAGCTGACCCACACCTGCATCCAGCTGCTGTGAACCGCTGTGCAGCTGATTCGCTCCCTGCAGCAGCTGCTCCTGGCCGCTGTTCAGGGCCGCAGCTCCGTCAAGGAGCTGCTGCTGGCCCTGGTCCAGCTGCGTCGCGCCCGCAGCTACTGCTGCGCTTGCTGCCACCAGCTTCTGCACCTCAGGGCTTGCTGCCAGCTGAGGATTCGACTTCGCCAGCGCCTGCAGACCGTCAGACACAGCCTTAGCTCCGGCTGCTGTCTTGGCACTTCCGTCCTTCGAAGCCGTAAGTCCGGCTTCAAGCTTCGCACTGCCCTCGGCGGAGGATGATAATCCGGCCGCAAGCTTCGCGCTGCCATCCACAACTGCCTTCGTACCTGTCTGCAGCTTCTCGGTGCCGACGACAGCCGACTGTGTTCCAGCCTGTAGCGAAGCTGTTCCGGCTGCCGTCTTCTGCAGCCCGGCATTCAGCTGCTTGCTGCCCGCTGCCGACTGCGTCACCCCATCCTGCAGCTGCTTATGCGCTGCGGATAACTGCTGCAGTCCTCCGGCCAGCGTGCTGCTGCCGGTTTTGAGTGCGGCTGCACCGTTATTCAGATCACTCACGCCCTGCGTAAGCGGCGCTACACCATCCAGCAGCTTGCCGGTGCCTTCGGTGAGGACAACCAGATTGTCCTTCAGCTTCAGCGCGCCGTCATCCAGCTTGGTGGCGCCGTCTGCGATCTTGGTCGCACCGTCTCCGGCTTCGCCCAGACCGTCTGCGATTTTGGTGATTTTATCAAACACAGAACTGGTATAAGCTTCCGTAATCTTGGCGGATACCTTGCTCTTGATATCCTTCACTGCCGTGCCGCCAATCTGGCCTGCCAGGAAGTTGTAGCCTTCATTCGGCTCGTAGATGATCTTGGCCGGCTGCGGATCTGCATCCAGCAGTGTAGTTGCCTTGGCCGAGAAGTCTTCCGGAACCACAATCGCCATATAATAGGTATTGTCCGCAAGCCCGGCTTCCGCCTGCTCCCGGCTGACGAAATTCCACTTGAACCCGTCCGTCTTCTTCAGCTCCGTGACCAGATCTTCTCCGGCGGTCAGCTTGGTGCCTTCATAATCAGCACCCTTATCCTGATTGACAACCGCTACCGGAAGCTCGTTCATTTTACCGTAAGGGTCCCAGAATGCTTTCAGGAACAATCCGCTGTACAGAACAGGAATAAATAGAATGGCGAACATGGAAATACGCATCTTGGGATTCTTGAATACCGCGCCAAGATCCTTCATAAACACGGATAAAGATTTCATTCTGGTTCTCTCCTTATGATCATATGCTCTCTCTTGAAAATACGATGTCTTGCTGTGAAATGATAGTTTCGTGAATATTACAGTAACACTGGATGACTGTTTTCCCCATTCGGTCATTCAAAGGCAAAAAAAAATGGGTCTATCCTGTTCAGTACGATCCAACTCAGCACCATCCGCCTCAGCCCATCAATTCCAATCAGGGAAAGCGCAGCTGTAGGAAACGCCATCCCTATACCGGACTTAACTTCTACTGTGACAGCCCCTCTGCCAAAAACAGATGAAAGTAATACTTGATCTGTTCTTTGGTCAACGGCACATGTACCTTGCTCAGCTCAGCAGTAAGCGCGATATATAACCTGAACATTACCACCGACACAATCTGGGGATCGCAGGGTTTGATTTCCCCTTGACGAATGGCCTGCTCCACCTCCCGTTCAAGATATTCAAGCACCACACTCTCGATCTTGTCGAGTCCTTCACCAGCCTGCGGCGTTCCGAAGTCCAGACTCTCCTGGGAGAGCTTGATGAATAGCTCGTGTTCGCTCCGAAATTCCAGCAGGGCATCCAGCACACGGTGCAGATTATCAAAAAATGGCTTATCGCGCCTAATCTCCCGCTCGGCGATCATTTTCATCTCGATGATGACATCCCGCAGGATTTCATCAAATAACTGTTCCTTGTTCGTAAAAAAGGTGTAAATCGTCCCTTTGCCGACATTGGCAATCTTGGCGACCTGGTCCATCGTTGTTGCCTTATATCCGAATAATGAAAAAGACTTCGTCGCCGCCTGCAGCACCTGCTGCCTTCGATCTACCACAGCCATTCATACACTCCCTTTCCTGAAGGATCGTCTGCCACTTCCGTTTTGACCATTTTACTGATCCGGTCACTCGGTCAAGACCAACTTTACCACTTTGCCTATGCCTTTGCAATACTTTTGCTAAATTTTTTTATTTTATTGCAGTGTTTTAACTTTCTATTTACGTCTTATTTGTATAATGTGAGAAAAGAAGCAAAATCCCTAGTATAATATTAGGAGAAGCATGTACGCGGTAACCGCAGACGGACTACTAATGAAGCTATCTAACAAACCTATCTATAATGGAAAGTTGCAGGTGAACTTATGCGAAAGAAAAGAGTACTGCTGTTTTCGGAAGGCTTCGGCACGGGCCATACAGGGGCAGCCTATGCTCTGGCTGAAGGAATACGACTGCTGAATCCCGATGTTCAGTGCCGGGTCTTCGAGCTCGGAAAATTCCTGAATCCTACGGTCGCTCCTTGGATTCTTTCCGCTTACCGCAAAACTGTCAGCAGCCAGCCGAAGCTGGTCGGCATGATGTATAAGACCCAATATCATAAATCACTGAACCGGTTGACCAAGCTGGCCCTTCACCGGATTTTTTATACCCATGCCTCTCAGGTCATTGAACAGCTGCGGCCGGATCTGATTATCTGCACGCATCCGATTCCCGCTGCGGTCATCTCCAGGCTGAAGCACCAGGGGCTTGATGTACCGTTCTATACGCTGATTACAGATTATGATGCCCACGGCAGCTGGGTGAATGCGGAAGCCAACCGATATCTGGTATCGACCTCAAGGGTCAAATCCATTCTTACGGGGCGCGGCGTCCCCTCCGAGCTGGTGACAGTGACCGGGATTCCCGTGCATCCGAAATTCTGGGAGTCCCAGGGCAAGACTAAGCTGCGCAAAGAGCTGGGGCTTGCCGACATCCCGACTGCGCTTATTATGGGCGGCGGCTGGGGCCTGATGTTCGGCAAGGATATTATGAACTCGCTCACCGCCCGGATCAATGAGATCCAGCTTATCTTCTGTATGGGCAGCAACGACAAGGCTATAGCCAAAATGCAGGCCAACCCCCTGTTGAACCATCCCAATGTAAGGATTCTCGGTTACAGCAGTGAGATCAACAAGCTGATGGATGCCTCAGATCTGCTGATCACGAAGCCTGGCGGAATGACCTGCACTGAAGGTCAGGCCAAAGGCATTCCGATGCTGTTCTATAACGCCATCCCCGGCCAGGAAGAGAAGAACAGCCAGTATTTCGTCGAGCTGGGGCTGGCCGAGATGCTGAATCCGGGCGTCGTGGACAAATGGTTCTCCATGCTGCTAAGCGAATATGCCGGATTCGGGGGACCGCAGAAGCGCAAGGCCTCTCCGGACCTCCAGCAGCCGCAGCACTGCGCCGCCACCATTCTTAAGATGCTTGGGAAGCCAGCTGCGGAAGCGGTCTTCTCCGAGGCGTGGAGCGCCCCTCCGCCCAAAGTACGGAGCGAAGAAGCCGTCTATGTCACACCTTAAGCCCTTATCCTGATTCCCTAACACAAAGAACCTCCAGCCCATAGATCCTGCGGGCTGGAGGTTTTTTGTATTACATATGGCCGTAACAGAATAGACGTATGGCGTCTGAAGTATAGCGAGTCTTTTATTTATAAAAGGTATGATTGCCGATGGTCTTGGCGAATGTCCGTGAATGATGCACGGTCAGATCCTGTGCCAGCGTCAGCGACAGGAAGAAATAGGTATCATCCGTAACCTCTTTGACCCCCATAAGCGCTGCATTCACAGCCTTAATACTGTCCGCATTTGGCTTCACGCGTTTAAGACGCCCGTTGGCCACAGGACTGAACTGCCTTTTCTGATAAATAACTTCTCTAATAGTGTCGGGATAATTGGCTGACCGCAGCCGGTTTAGAACAACGTTGGCAACTGCCACCTTGCCCTTGTACGGTTCGCCTTCTGCCTCTGCCATGACGATTTTTTGCAGCAGATGCAGGTCTTCTCCGGATACGGCGTAGCTCCAGGTAGCTTCAGCTTGCTGCTCCTTGGGTAGTAGCTTGGTCCGGGAGAAGAACAATGTTGCGGGGGGATGTTGCTGAGTTACAGCCTTGCTTGATTTCACACTCTTCGTCCCCGTTGCCGCGATCTTGGGCGCTTGCGCCACTGGCGGCGATGCTTTCACCACAGTTACCTTAGGCTTAGTCACAATGGAAGCCGGCTTGACAGCGTCCTTGCGCTGCAGCTTCTCGGGACTTAACCATCCTGCACTCACCGTGCGGGTCCAGGTATGAACCGGTTTGGCAGCTGTGGTGTAGAGCATGGGTGTAATGATTCCGGCTGAATGGCTTGTCCTGTGCAGGACCGATGCGGCTTGCGGAATAAGCTGCTCTACCGATTGATGGCTTGCAGACTTCAGCTTACCCATTTCTATTACATTCTCCCCGGTAGCAGCAGTTCCTTCGGGGTTCATCAAACTTATCGCTGAGAAAGACACTAGGATTACACCAACCAGCAGCGCAATATAGCGGCTCTGTTTGAAAATCAACATGTTTTACCTCCTATTTTACGGCACATTCCTATTGTATGTAACCGAAAATGGAAGCTTTGAAAACTTTCTTGTCGATTTTATATTCAGAAAAATGTAAATTTTTCAGTCATTTCATACATAGGAATGGCATGCATCCTGGTAGCATACACCACAAAACCCTCTACCGTCCAGCCTATGTCTGGAAGTAATTCGCCCGGGGGCTGATTCTTTATCCGTAAATTTTCCAGCTGCTCCAGCGTAAACGGATCTTCTCCTCGGTATTTGCGGGCTACTGTCAAATGGGGATTGTACGTTCGCATCTCTGGGGTATAGCCTAGGGGTAGGGTCGCTGAAACTACCTTTTGCTGCAGCTCCTTCAGCGGCTCCAATTCGCCGGAAATCCCGGCCCAGAGCACTCTTGGCGAGTCTGGAAGACCGAAGGTGCCCCATTCGCCGAGCTTCAGCTGAAAGCCTTTACTTGAACGCGCAACCTTCCGGAGTGCCTCATAGAGAGGTGGAATATTTTCCCTGGGGGTATCTCCAAGAAATTGAAGCGTAATATGGAAATCTTTGAAATGTGTCCATCTGGCAAATTTAAGTCCGGACGACACACGGGCAGACTCATTCTTCAGATATTCAAGCAGCGTATCAGGCAACGGCACCGCAACGAACAGACGCTCCACTTCTTGCTCCGGGTCCAAATGACTCATGCGAATTTCACCTTTCCAGACAGATTTGTTATGCTTATCTATACTTATCGTCTATTTCTCTACTGAAATGTAGAACAGGAGGGAACCATCATGACTAAATCCATCGTTTGTATGCAGCAGCTGTCCTCTGCTCAACAGGAGCTGATCCGCGCCGCTGCACCAGAGTACACCCTTACCCTTGGAGATTCCAGGAACCCTGATCTGGAGCTGCTCTCCGGCGCAGAGATTATTATCGGCTGGGGCAAAGGCATCCGGGACACCGTGCTGCGCCAGGGCTCGCCGCTTCGCTGGGTACAAGCCTGGTCCGCCGGAGTAGAGAAGCTTCCGCTGGAAGCCTTGAAGGAACGCGAAATTCAGCTGACGAACGCCAGCGGCGTGCATGCGGAACCGATTACTGCTGTCATCCTCAGCTTCATGCTAATGTTCACGCGGAATATGCACACAGCCATCCGTAACCAGCAGAACCGCCGCTGGCACTCGAACGGACAGGAGAGCGAGCTGACCGGCAAGACGATTGTTATCGCCGGAACCGGCGCCATCGGCAGCGAGACTGCCAGAATCGCCAAAGCCTTCCATATGAAGACGGTCGGAGTCAGCCGCTCCGGGCGACCGGTGGACGGCTTCGACCAGATCTTCACCACCGGGGAGCTGAAGGACTCCGTCCGCGAAGCAGACTTCGTAGTCAACACGCTGCCGCTCACCGACGAAACGCGCGGGCTGTTCGATGCTGAGGTCTTCTCCGCCTGCAAGCAGGGGGCCTACTATATTAATATTGGCCGCGGCGTCACCACGCATACGGAGGACCTGATCGCGGCACTGAACAGCGGCCAGCTGGCCGGTGCGGGCCTCGATGTCTTCGAGACCGAGCCGCTGCCGGAGGACCACCCGCTCTGGGGCATGGAGCAGGTCATCATCACCCCTCACTGTGCCGGGGTAACCGACCGCTATGCCGACCGGGTGGTCGACATCTTCGTGGAGAACATGAAGGCCTACCTGGAATCCGGCAAGCCTTCGCGCAATCTGGTGGATTATAGCCGCCAGTATTAGAGGGCTTGGGCGGCCGGGGAGACTGGTGCGCTGTGTCGCATACATGCCCAGCTCATTCAACTCTTTTAACTAATTTCAGCAATTCAGTTCATTCAGTGATTCACGAATTCACACATAATAAAGAGCCTCTGCTAAACTAAGCAGAGGCTCTTTATTTACTTCCATCCCTAAATAGATTGAACTTGAAATTCACCCATTAGGGAGCAGTGGCGGAAGAGAAGTTTGGAACTGTAGGAGCGTTAGCGTCCGCCTTTAGATTTGTATTTCTACTGCTTACAGCAGCTTAAATGAGGAAATACAAATCTAACAGCGGCCGGAAGTCCAAACATTCTCTGCAGTCACGGCGTATCCCTAATCTCCGAAATTTCGCTGCTTCAATCTATCCCCCTCACACCTTAAAGCGGGTCACCGACTCCCGGAGCTCCGCAAGCAGCAGCTTCAGCTCCGAGATGCCGTTAGCCACAGCGGTGGTTGAGCTGAGCTGCTCATGCGCAGAAGCAGAGGTCTCTTCGACGCCTGCCGCCGATTGTTGGGAGAGTGCCGAGATATGCTGGCTGAACTCGTTCATGGTCTCGCTGGCACCGGTCATTTGCTGCAGATCCTGGCTCATCTCGTCGATAGTCACCGCCATCATGCGGACCGAGCCGTTGATCTCAGCCAGCGCATCACCGGTCTCGACAATCTGCCGGCTGCCTTGCTCCGTCTTGGCTACCCCTCCGCGCAGCTGCTCTACCATGGTTCTGGAGTCGAGCTGGATGCCCTGTGTAATCTCTGTAATCTCCGAGACCGTCTGTTGCACATCCTCTGACAGCTTCCGCACCTCCTGTGCGACAACAGCGAAGCCGCGTCCGCTGTCACCGGCCCGTGCGGCTTCAATAGCGGCATTGATCGCCAGCAGATGAGTCTGCTCCGAGATGCTCCGGATGGAGCCTACCAGATGGAAGATACCTTCATTCTTGCGGTTCAGCTCTTCTACGGTGTCCATAGACTGCGAGACCGTATCGGCAATCTCGTTCATCTGCGCCACGGAGCTTTCCATGAGCGCCCGGCCTTTTTCACCCTTTTGCCGTACCTGCTCTGAATGATTGGAGAGATCCGTACCTCTGGCGGCAAAATTCTCAATTAACGTATTCAGCTCCTCCACCGCCTTGGAGGCATCTACCGCTGCTTCGGCCTGGCTTCCGGACGCTGTGGCCAGCTCTTCCATCGTCAGCGCAATCTGGCTGCTGCCTTCCTTGGTTTCAGCAATTGTATGCATCAGCTCATCACCCTGCTCCGTAATGACCCTGGATACATTTCTGATCCGGCTGACCATTTCGAGCAGCGTGCGGTTCGTTTCATTCACAGTCTTGGCCAGCAGGCCAATCTCGTCCTTGTTGCGGATCAGCGTCTCTTCCGCCGTCAGATCCCCGCTCGAGATCTGCTGCAGCTGCGCCGTTACTTTCTTCAGCGGATTGATGATCGTTCTGCGGACGAACATGTTCACCACACCGATAACGATCAGGACAATCAGCACAGTCGCAATATTCATTCTCCCGGCGGTATTGAAAATACTCGCAGAAGTTTTGCCCTCGTCCTCAGCATCCTTCTGGCTGTGCGCCACCAGCGCATCCAGATCTACCTGCATGGAATTAAAAGCGTCAATCCCCTTCCGCGATACCTCCAGGGCCAATTTCTCGTCATTGGAGCTGCTGAGCAAGATCGCCTGATTGTTGACAGTCAGGAACTCGCCCCATTTTCCGACGAGCGATTGTAATTGCTTCAGCTCCTGCTCTCCTTTCAGATTGGCTTTATATTCCTTAAAAGTATCCGCTACTTTGCCGATGAATTTGGACCGTTCTTCCGCAAGCGCGTTTTTGTCCGCGTTATCAGTGCTCAGGATATGCTGCAAGCTAAGAGCCATAACATGCTCTGTAAGGTAATTGACATTGTGAATTTTGTTCAGCTCGGGAATGATATTTTTAATGATGTTCCCGGTGTTCTTCTGCATATTGTTCATTTGATAGAGCGAAACCACGCCGCTGATGATAACGAATACAGCCAGAGCCGCATAACCGTAGGCTATCTTGGAGCCGATGCTTTTTCTGCCCCGGAACAGACTTGCCTGCTGCTCCTTGTCTGCTCCCTTCCTCCCTTTTCCTAACAGATCCTTCAGTCGCTGACCTATACCCACACCTGTGTGCCCCCTTGATAATATCTGGATGTTTACACCATTTTCCATCTGATTTCATTTATTTTCATAAAAAAAGCAAAAAAAAATAGGTTACATTTACTATGTCGGCAACAGTCGGTTAAAAATTTACATGTTTCTCTCGATGTAAGGTTTTACCTGCCAGCCCAAACGGCGGACAGGTAAAGGCTCTACATATATAGGTATAATCCAGTATAGGTCTAATCCAGATCGTATATCGAACCGACCTTCAGCCCGTACAGCTCATTGTAGATTTTCTCGGCAAAGGCATCGGTCATTCCGGCGATATAATCGGTCACCATATGCTCCCAGGTCCAGATCGGCTTGGCCGACTTCTGATCCTTCTCGAACCGCTGCAACCAGTCCGAAGGGATAATGCTCCGGGAGGTCTCGGGATCAAGGAACGCCTCCCACAGCCGCCGCAGTATCCACTCGCTCCGTTTCTGCAGACGCTGCACGCGCAAATCGCGGATCATCGTTACCCAGGCGAAGCTTTTGAGCACACTGACGGTCCGCAGCATGTCCTCATCCTCCTTGCCTTCCTTAATGAAGGTAACCTTCTTCCAGTCCCCGTCCCCGATCACGCCGAGGCTGGCGACAAAGGTGCTGACCCAATAGGCCTTGACTTCACGGCGGGTGCGGGAATAGTCATTCTCACAGGTAGGCATCTTCTCCTTCCAGACCCTAAGGAATGAACTCAGCACCTCCTCCACCTTGAAGCGGATCGCCGACTTGTTCCAGCCGGACCAGAAGGCATCCTCAAGCGTAGTGATCTTCTCCACAATCAGCCGCTGGATATAGTCGTCATGCAGGAAATGCTCATGTACCTCAATCTTGCCGGCCTTGATGCCGTCCTCCAGATCATGCGCCGAATAAGCAATATCGTCACACAGGTCCATCAGCTGCGCTTCCAGCGTCTTTTTGCCTGCCGGAATTCCCCACTGGGTGCGGATCTCGTGGATATACTCCCATTCGTGCAGATACATCCCCTTCTTCAGCACCGTCCCGGGAAAAGGATATTTGTTAATGCCCAGCAGCACCGCATCCGAGAGGTTCAGACCGTCGATATTCTCGCGCTTCTCCAGGAACATAATCAGGCGGAAGTTGTGGGCGTTGCCTTCAAAATGCTCATATTTGCGCTTCATGCTCTCATGAATCGTCTGCTGCTGAACCGGACCTGCGCCTGACTTGGCCACTGCCTCCACCGTCTTGCGGGTAACCAGCTTCTCCAGCAGGTTGTCCAGCACCTCTTCTCCCTTATGCCCAAATGGGGGATGTCCGAAGTCATGGGCGATTGCCGCACATTCCACTACCTCGGGATCAATGACCAGGCCCGGATTCTCCGCGGCTCCTGTCTCTACTTCCGGGTAAGAACGCAGCAGACTCTTGGCCGCTTCACGGGCAATCTGCGCCACCTCCAGCGAGTGGGTCAGGCGCGTCCGGTAGTAATCCCCGGTTCCGGCCCCGAACACCTGCGATTTGCCCTGCAGCCGCCGGAAGGTCGGCGAATGGATCAGACGCGAATAGTCGCGTTCATATGCGGCTCTGGAGGTCTCCAGCTTCGTGATTTCGGGATATTGTCTATGCTCTCTTTGTTCAATCAGTGTCATCTCCGCCGCCCCTATTCCTTGATCTGTATTTAGTAACTTATTATAAGTCATTTCTGCCGGAACTTTCACTCTAAAATGCAAATCGCCCTGCGGGCTGCTATAAATGCATAGCAACCAAGGGGGATAGAGCATTCTAAGACTTAAGCAGCAAGAACCGCTTATAAAAACAAGTGTGGAGTGAATTTGAGAGCCATGAGAACAGCCACCCGATTGACCGCCGCAGTTCTTGCCGCACTGGCGCTGATGCACAGCCCTTCCGATCTGGCCCTGGGCAGTCCGAACAAGGCAAAAAACCGCTACTACTATGAGGAGCGCGGCGATATGATCTGGGAAGTGCGCACCAGCCAGAAGGTGATTGCGCTGACCTTCGATGACGGCCCGGACCCCCTGGAGACGGACGGCATTCTGGAGGTGCTGCATGAGTATCAAGCGAAATGCACATTTTTTGCGATTGGCAAGCGGATCGCCGCTTATCCCGATGTCGCCAGACGCGTGATTAATGAAGGACATGAGCTGGCGAACCATACCTATAATCATGTCTATTTCAAAAGGCCGATCTCCGGGGAGCAGATTCAGGAGGAGCTTGCGCTGACGGAGAAGGAAATTATGAAGATATCCGGCAGACACAGCAGCCTGTTCAGACCGCCGGGCGGCATGTATGACGAGACGCTGATCGATGTGTCCAACAGCAAGGGCCTTAAGCCCGTTCTGTGGTCCTGGCATCAGGACACCCGCGACTGGAACCGCCCCGGCGTCTGGAACATCTCCAGCCGGGTGATCCGCAATGCCAAGAGCGGCGATATTGTCCTGTTCCACGACCATGTCCACGGGCCGTCGCAGACGAAGGAAGCATTGAAAATCATTCTGCCAGAGCTGAAAAAGCAGGGCTTCCGGTTCGTGACCGTCTCGGAGCTGATTCAGCTATCCGATGTGCAGCAGGCGAAGACAGACCGGCATATGACCTATTAGGGGGCTTGCCCGGATTGCACAGGTTCACAAAATAAGGTAGTCTTGAGCATAATAAGGCTATCCTAATATGGCTATTTGTGAATCTGCCGATGTCCATCCCCCAGGAGGGTACAATACATGACCGAGAATACTTCCTATACAACCGAGGAAATCGCCCGGCTGCTCAAAATCTCCAAGCTCAAGGTCTATGATCTCATTAAAAAGGGCGAGCTGCCCTCTTACCGTGTCGGCAAGCAGATGCGGGTTGACCTCTCTGATCTGGAGAGGTACAAGCAGAATTCCCGCAACAGCGGGGCCTATGCGAATCCGCTGCCCGGAGGCGGGCTGACCGAAGCTGCACTGCCGCAGGCCCAGCCAGCGCAGCAGACGGGCCCCCCGTTCGCCGCTCCTTACCAGGCCTTCGCCTCCCCGCCGCCACACAGCATGAAGAGCAGCGGTGTACATGTAGTCATTACCGGGCAGGATATGTCCCTTGATATTCTGGCGACCCATCTGGAGCGGGCCCTGCCCTCCACCCGCCCGCTCCGTTCCTATGCGGGCAGTCTGGACAGCCTTATCGCCATGTATCAGGGCGAATCAGATATTGTAAGTACCCATCTGCTGGATGGCGACAGCGGCGAGTATAACCTGCCCTATATCCGTAAGCTGCTCGTAGGCTTCACCTATATTGTAGTGCATCTGCTAACACGCAGCGCAGGCTTCTATGTGCAAAAGGGCAATCCGCTAGGCATCCGCAGTTGGGGGGATCTCCGGCAGGACGGGCTAACGCTGATTAACCGTGAGCGCGGCTCCGGCGCCCGGGTGCTGCTGGATGAACAGCTGCGCCTGCATGGAATTCCGTCCTCCCGCTTGAACGGATACATTAATGAAGAGAACAGCCATCTGGCAGTAGCCAGCCTGGTGGCAAGAGGCGGGGCGGATGTGGGCATCGGCACTGAGAAAGCCGCCAGAATCATTGACGGCATCGACTTCATTCCGCTGATCCGGGAGCGCTACGATCTGGTCATGGTGAAGAAGCCGGAGAATGAAGCCTGGATTAACGCCATTCTGGATATTCTGCGCTCGGAGGCCTTCCGCAGTGAGCTAAGCTCGATTCACAGCTATGATCTGAGCGAGACGGGCAATATTATTTACGAGACTTGAGACCAATAGAAACCAGCCCAAGGGATGTCCGGTTGCGAGCCTTGCCATCCGGTAGTCTCTTGGGCTGCTATCTTGCTGCCGAATCTAGCAGTTGCTATTTTCCCGGCCGAACGAGGAGGAACGCATGTTATCCACAATACCGCAGGCAGCGTTCAGGCTGGAGCGCTTGTTTTTTTCAAGCGTACACAGCTATTACGGAAGATTGGCAGAAGGGGAAGCTTTGCCCCGAAGGACCCTTCACCACCATGCCTTGTGTTATGTCACAGAAGGTAAAGGACAGATTATCCTAAATGGGGGGCTGCTTTCGGCGAATAAAGGAGACTTCTTTTTGTTGTTGCCCGAAACTTCAGTGGAAGGCAAAGCGCTGACGGCAGAACCGCTACGTTATATGATCGTTTTCTTCTCCTGTATACAGCTTCGTAAAGATCAAATGCACCAGGAGCTCCATCCTCCGGAATTTCCAACTAGCGGGAAGCTTGAAGCTTCCGGCCATCCACAGGCTGCAGAGATCACCCGGCAAATGACCGCCTCTCACCGCACCCGTAACCCGGAGGATATCATGCACGCCAAGTATCGGCTGCAGCGGCTGCTCGCATTACTGCTTCAACCAAGTAAGCGTATTGATCAGGACAAGGCTGTAGGGATGGATATTGTGCTTGCCCACATGAAGAACAACTACAACCAAGAGCTTAAAGTTGGGCAACTGGCTCTAATGGCAGGGCTGAGCACCAATCATTTCATCAGAGCGTTCAAGCAGCTTACAGAAAAGACACCTATGGCCTATTTGCTGGAAGAACGGATAAAAAGAGCTAAGCAGCTGCTCTTCTCTTCCGAACGGGTCAAGCAGATTGCCAAGGAAGTGGGCTATAAGGACGAGCATTATTTCAGCCGGGTGTTCAAAAAATCGGAAGGCGTGGCACCGGCCAGCTACCTCAAAAACAATCATATCCGTATTGCTGTTCTCTACTATGGTCTGGATGATTACCTGATGACACTTGGACTGACGCCGGTGGCTGCACTGTCTTACCGGGAACGGGTGTCAAGAAATTACAGCCTCCCCCACCCGGGTGTGCTGGAGCAGGAAATTGTCCGCATGAACGGTTCCCGGTTGAATTATGAAGAGCTGGCACGGGTGAAGCCTGATCTGATTATTGGGAGCGACCGCCTGTTACCAGGCGAGTTGCTAGAGTCCATCGCACCCACGGTTGTTCTTAAGCACACCGATAATGTGGAGCAGCAGTTGTCCCGATTGTCCCGTATTCTGGGCAGAGAGCAGCAGGCTGACGACTGGATGAACCGCTACGCAGAGCAGAAGCACCTCCTTAGATCACAGCTGGAGGCACAGGAGGTGCGGCCTACAGTTTCTTTTATCAGAGTCAGCTCTGAATTCTACCGCCTGTACGGTGCCTCCAATCAGACAGGAACTCTCCTATACCAAGATCTTGGACTACGCCCGCCCCCCTCAACCCGTGAGCAGACGGGAGCAGTGGATTTTGAGATTCATGAGCTTCCCCGGTATAACCCGGGAACCATCTTTTTAGCTGCGGACCCTACCCTGGAATCGAGACAACGGCTGGAAGCACTGCTCTCGTCCAGAGAATGGTCTTCACTGGATGCAGTGAAGCAGTCCCGGGTATTCGATGCCGGAGACCTGTTGTTCAAAACACTTGGACCCTCAGGCAGAAAGTGGGCCATGTCGTATGTTGCATCCCGGATTGGCAGGCGGGACGATAGAATTATCCACGCCAACACAGGGTTATAATCCATTGAAAAGTATGTATCTTTCTCCTATCATAATGATAATGATTATTATTATCTATTGCACAAAGGAGACTAGAAATAAATGAAGCGATTGAAATCCCTCCAGATCATGCTCCTTGCCGTGCTGCTGCTGATACTGGCTGCGTGCAGCAATGGAGCAAGACAACCGGCTTCTGAAGAACCGCGTCCCTCCGCCTCCCAAACCAGCGATCAGGGGGCTGCGGAACCGGGCACACGCACGATTGCCCACCTTAAGGGAGAAGCTGTGATTCCGGCCAAAATCGAAAAAATCGTTGTTCTCTCGGCAGAGTACATAGATCATCTGTTGACTATCGGAGAGAAGCCCTCCGGTGTGAACACTGAGGTCCGGTACGGAGGAGACTATCTTCCCTATCTGGCTGACAAGCTGCAGGGGGTACAAACCGTAGGTTCGGCGGATAATCCCAACCTTGAGGCCATTACCTTGCTTGATCCGGATGTAATTCTTATTGAGAGCCGGACGGCCGAGAATAAGTATGAGCAACTGAACAAAATCGCCCCTACCATCGTTCTTGGAAATGAATGGCTTGATTATGGCGACGATACTTCCTTTTGGACCAAGGATCTGCTAACCATTGCGGAGATGTACGACAAGACGGACCTGGCGAAGGAAAAAATTGCTGAACTGGAACAGAAAACGGTCCAGGCCAGCGAGAAAATCAAAGTGCTGGAGAACAAAAAACTCGCCTACCTCCGTGTACGGGAGAAGACACTCCAAGTGTACGCACAGCAAGGTCATCCAACCAATGCACTCCTTTACCAGGATCTCGGATTTGAACCCGCCGCACTTACGCCGTCAGAGCAGAGAGAGGATTTATCTTTGGAGAAAACGCCGGAGCTGGGAGCAGATTTCATCGTCCTTGAGATGGACCCGAATGCCCGCGATTTCCTGGACAACATGCAGAAGAGCGCACTCTGGAAGAACATCCCTGCCGTACAGGGAGGAAAGGTTCATGAGACCGATTCCTTCTGGCTTTTCAAGGGCTGGGGGGTTATCGGCCGGGGCGAGATTATTGATGAAATAATGGCATGGATGGAGCCATGAGCAGCGCTGAACCTTTTGGGAGCCAGTGGATACAAGGTTTTATGCAGCAGCATTTTGCCTTGACGGTCACGGAGAACCGGAGTAATTCTTTTCCGTTCAGTACAGAAGATCTATTGGACGAAGCGAAGCTTCCGCTAATTATCGGGCAGCAATCACTCCAGCTTGGGCAGCCTCCGGGAATTGTAGTAGGAACTTTGTTTGCCAAAAGGTACTCGGTGTTGATTATGGGACTGGCCGCCTCCATCACTCTCTTCGATACCCCGCTCTCCCTGCTGCCCGGCGCTTTACGGTTCAGGCTAACGGATGCAG
Source organism: Paenibacillus sp. FSL R7-277 (assembly GCF_000517965.1). Classification (NCBI taxonomy): domain Bacteria; kingdom Bacillati; phylum Bacillota; class Bacilli; order Caryophanales; family Paenibacillaceae; genus Paenibacillus; species Paenibacillus sp. FSL R7-277. Next base: position 35,829 of record NZ_ASPX01000010.1, on the reverse strand, counting down.
GAATGATGCAGTATGAAGCGGAGACCGCAGCCACGGACAGATGGTTTGATAACTCTTCGGAAGTCCGCCAAGCCTGCCTTTCCAAATATCTGGAACACCTGCTGAAACATTTGCGGCAGGTGTTCGCAGCGGTATCAAGTTATACGGGAGCCAAGGAACGAGTCATGTGGTCGTTGGTTTCGCATAATTTGCATAACCTGTATGGAAGGCTGCGCACGGACAGGGGCCTCTGGGACTCTGAGGATCGGGGCCGGATCATCGGCCAGGATTATAATACCCTGCTTCAGCCGGAGAAGCCGGATGAATTATCCATGCGGTTCCGCAAGGTTGAGCATCCGAAGCTGCGCGGCCGCTCATTATATCTGCGCAGGCATTGCTGTCTGGCCTACCGGATCAGGATTGGGCCTGATGCCGGAGAGTATTGCAGCACTTGCCCCAAGCTATCACCGGAAGACAGATGGAATATATTAGACAACTAAGCAACGCCCATCCCCGGTTCAGGATGGGCGTTGCTTAGTTCTGTTCTGCTATCCTCTAGGACCACTAATAACAATAACATCCCGGTTATAGCTGCCTCCGGCAAACGCGATGCCTTCCGGCTCTGTCTTGCGGGGCAGCAGCGCTTCGGAGATTATATTGCCGGTATGGTCGAGGTAGCTGGTGACATCGACACTCTTATGATAGAGGCAGATGTCATCCACCCGGTCTTCCATGACGATACGCAGCGAGGTGGCCTCCTGTACGGAGAGTAGTTCCCCATGCTGCCGTACCGGCAGCCGTTCTACACTCACCTGCGGCTTCGCTGTTCCGAACGGAACGGCCAGGGTAACGATGGCTGCGCTCCCCGTCAAGGTAAGGGAACGCTTCATTACAGGATTCCCGCTGTAGTGCCCCTGCTTGAAGATCAGGCCCTGCTCCAGCGTCAGCCGGTCCTCCGCCAGCCCGGAGGGCAGCGGCTTCAGCAGCAGATTGGCCCCCTCAAGCTGCGAGACCACTTCCCCGCTGAGAGAATCGTAGGTTACTGCACCCGGCGGCAGGTGGAAATACTGCTCATAGCGGTGCTGCCCTTCTGCTTGGAACAGGTCCACGATCAGCCAATAGCTGTTCTTGACGAACAGCACCTTACGGGAGTGAACCACCGGATCTTCGTACCGGGTATATCCGTACTGGCTTGCAAAAGCATAATCATAGACTTCACTAAATTGCGTGTCCCAGATTCTGCAGCTCGCCGTAGGCGGCGTATTCCAGTGGAAGCTGCGGACATGCTGGTCCTGACCGTCGACAACTACAGTGTTATGGGCACGGGTCGAGACTGTATATTTACGTTCTTTGTTCCACTCGAACAAGCCCATACCTGAATCCGCCAGCAGTTCGCGTCCTCCGGCGTAAAGCACCAGGCTGAGCGCATCGGAATGCGCATGCCCGCCGATCCCGACACCTGCCCGCATCGCCATGTACATATCGTCAGGACTCCAGCCCTGGCGCGAGGTTACATAACCGCCTGCCGGGAAGCAGGCCGCCGTCTCCGCAGGCTCTGCAGCCTTCAGCTGAGCATACTCCGCCGCAGCCTCCGGCCCGATTCTCCACAGCAGGGAGAACGGCAGCCGCTCATGACCCAATGCCTTGAAGTCCCCCCGCTGGTACAGGTAAGCGCCCAGGCTCATGACATTACGCAGCTCGCTGAGCACCTGAACATCGGTATCGCCGAACTTGACCAGCTGCCCGTCCGGTGCCAGCAGATGCATCGTGACGACATACATCTTCTCCAGCGTCTCCCGGTATTCTCCGGCATCGATGCCGAGCTTCTGGTACAGAACCACCAGTTCATACAGCTCGCGCATGACGATCAGGTGGTAATTCGGGCTGCCCTCGAACTGTACCCCGTCGGCGTAGACGTTCTCAAGGATGTATCCCGGCAGCTTACGCCCGGCGTATTCCAGCCACTCGGCGGAATCCTTCAGCTCAGGCAGAAGCAGCGCCGTCTGAGTCAGCCCCCGGAGCTGCATGCAGACATGATTGCCGCCGCTCGCATGGTATTTGCGCACATATTCGCCGTGCTGCTGGAAGGACTGAATCAGCTTCAGCTTCACCTCAGGCTCGAAGGCCGGAGAGCCGAAGAAGGTAATGAAGGCTTCCGGCAGCATGAACATCCGCACACCGGCCGAGAGGGGGTCCCAGCTACAATGCTCCGCCCGGAACGTACCATCCACCGGCATATGGTTATCGTCAATGAAATGACTGATCATATCATTGAAGCATTTGGCGTATTTATCATCCCCGGTCAGCGCGTAGGCTCTGGACAGACGCTTCACATAGACGAACCGGGTCAGATGCAGCTGATACTGCGAGCTGTCGAACAACCAGCTGTTCCAGTCGTAGCTTCCGTTCCGGAAGAGCACTCTCTTCCCTTTGAACAGGGGGATATCTCCCTCCACAATCCGGTCCGCCTCGGCAATATCCTGCTGCGCCTCCTCCTCTCCGCTGTAATGGCTGGCGGCGTACGCCTTCAGCTTAGGAACATCCTTCACATCAAAGTAGTATCTCCCGTTGTTACCTGCTGCAATGACTTCTAAATAAGCATCCCTTGCACCGGGGACATCGCCTATGTCCAGCTTAGCCGCTACTCCGGCAAGTTCCGGTCTGGTCAAGTCCAGCATTGTGCTTAAGAACTCCCCGGCAGCCGGCTGCGGCTTCGTATATGCGGGATTGTGCCGCAGATCTTTATACCCCATAGTCAATTCTATCATCACCTTTATATTCGCGGATCTCTCCGCCTGAGTCTATTCCTTAATCGAACCAAGCATTGCTCCTTTGGCAAAATACTTCTGCAGGAACGGGTACACTATGACGATAGGCAGCATCGCCAGCAGAATGGCCGCATTCTGGACATTGGGTCCAAGGTTGGCCGCAAGCGAGGCATCTACCGCTGCCTCTGCCGAGATATTGGAGGCGCTGATTGCCACCATCTGCCGCAGGAGCGGTTGAATCGGCCAGCGTGTCGTATCATTCAGATAGATAACCGCCGAGAAGAATTCATTCCAGAACTGCACCATGAAGAACAGGGTGAACGTGGCGATAATCGGCTTGGACAGCGGCAGCACGATCGAGTAGAGAATCCTGAATTCCCCCGCCCCGTCTATTCTTGCCGCTTCGTCCAGACTCTCAGGCAGGCTCTGGAAGAACGAGCGGATGACCATAATATTGAAGGCACTGGAGGCTGCCGGAAGCACTACCGCCCAGTAAGAATCGATCAGACCCAGATTTTTGACGACCAGATAGTTCGGAATCATGCCCCCGTGAAAGATCATCGTGAAGAAAATAACCAGCAGCATGATCCGGCGGCCGGGCAGAAATTTCTTCGACAGGGCATAAGCCAGTGTAATCGAGACAAACAGGCTGAGCACCGTGCCCATCGCCGTGATAATGACAGAGTTCTTGACGGAGGTCAGGAACGTATTCGCATTCAGCAGATAGCTGTAGGCGTCCAGTGTCCAGTGCTTGGGCCAGATGAAGAAATTCCCGGCCATCGAATCTCCCGGCGGACTGAACGAGACCGCGATAATATATAGAAAAGGCAGAATAACCAGCAAGCTGATTAAGCAAATCATGACTACAATAATGGTGTCAAACCAGGTTGCCTTAAGCTTCATAACCTCTCCACTCCTGTTCTTGTTCTAGAATATGCCTTCCTCACCCAGCAGCTTCGCCGCATAATTGGCCCCGAGGACCAGGATCAGACTGGCAACGGATTTGAACATGCCTACGGTAATCGCGAAGCTGTAATTGAATTGCTCCAGACCGACATGGTAGACGAACAGATCGAAGACATTGGAGACATCCAGGTTAAGGCTATTGGTCATCAGGAAGATCTGCATGAAGTTGGAGTCCATCGAGGAGCCCAGACGGAGCAACAGTAGAATCACGATGGTCCCTTTGATGCCGGGGAGGGTGATATGCCAGATGCTCTGCAATCGGCTTGCTCCATCCACCTTGGCTGCTTCATACTGCTCAGGGTTAATCCCCGCCAGTGCCGCCAGGAAGATAATCGTGCCCCAGCCCGCATCCTTCCAGATCGACTGGAAGATGACCAGCGGCCGGAACCATTCGTTGCTGACCAGGAAGTTAGCGCTGCCGTCGAACCATTGGCCGAGGTAATGGTTAATGACGCCCGAAGGCCCGAAGAAGGAAATCGTAATCCCGTAAATCACGACCCAGGAGAGAAAATGGGGCAGATATACGATGGTCTGCGAGACACGCTTGAACACCTTAAGCCGCACTTCATTCAGAAGCAGCGACAGGAGGATCGTGAAGGGAAAATAAATGATCAGATTCAGTAGACTGATCAGCAGCGTATTTTTCAGCAACATATAGAAATCGGAGGTTCCGAAAAACTGTCTGAAATTATCCAGCCCCACCCAGGGACTGTCCATCATGCCCTTGAACGGGCTGTATTCCTTGAAGGCCAGAATGAGTCCTGTCATCGGAATGTAATGAAAGGTGAGAAAGTAGAGAATACCCGGTGCTGCCAGTAAGTAAAAAGGCCATAGCTGATGAAACCGTTTGGGTCGTAAAGCTCTCTGCACAGGCTAAACCTCCTTATCCAAATGGGCAAAAGAAAGGGGAAAGCCCCCTCCTTTGCCTCTGTATATAGTGTTGTTGTATTACTTCGCGGAATGCTCTGCGTTATACTGGTCCTGCAGTTCCTTGGTGATCTGCACACCCGGACCCTCCGTCCAGGTATCAATCTCCTTCTGCACATCCTCCCAGGCTCCCTCGCCCAGCACATACTTCGTCATTACCGCACTCATTTTCTTATAGCTGTCCGGATTCTTGCTGGCGTACTGTGAGTTGTAGCTGAGGAACGGATTCTCCACCCCGATCTTGCTGATCGTATCGAGAGTTGTCTTTTGCAGCGCCAGGATGTCCGGCTCCTTGGAGTTGGCGTATACATATGGATCTGCACGGTTCTCCAGGATGAAATTGTTCGGCTTATCCAGCTCATACTGCTTCTTCTGCTCCTCGGTCTGCACCGCAACCCCATTCTTGAAATCGCTGGAATGGATGCCGGTGACTCCCGCTTTGGAGAACGCTACATTCTCTTCAGAGGCCGTGAAGTCAAGGAAGTCTACAATCTGCTGCACCTTATCCTCCGGCACGGAGCTTGGAACCGCCCACAGTCCGTAGTACCCGGAGAGTACAGAAGCACCCTTCTGTCCGTTCGCGCCTTCAAGTACATCGACAATCGCGATTTCGGCCTTCGGGTCCGTCTGCTTCAGCTTTTCTACGTTGGTCTCTACAATATCACTGACATTCCCGACAAAAGCACCCGCTGTACCGGCCAGGAACTTACTCCGTGCCTGCCCCTGGTTCTTCAGTACCGGCGCATCCTTGTCGATCAGGCCCTTGCTCCAGGAATCTCTCAGCCATTCCAGGAAGGCCTTGTACTCAGGCGTCTGGAAATCACGGACCACGTTGTCGCCGTCCAGCTTCCACACATTTGGAATGCCAAAGGCATACTGGATCGGGAGGACACCCGAGAACGGCCCGGGGCTATTCACACCGTCTGAACCGTAGATCGTGAACGGGATGGTTTTGCCGCCGCCCGCCGGGTCCTTCTCCTTGAACACCGCAAGCGCATTCGTCAGCTCGTCCATGGTCTTCGGAACCGGCAGATTATATTTATCCAGCCAGTCCTTGCGGATCAGAATATTGGCTTCGCCTCCGCCGTACAGACCGCGCGGCCGGGGAATCCCGTACGATTTGCCGTCAATCTTGGCACCATTCCAGACCACCTCATCAATCTGGCTGATATTCTTGGTCTTCGCAAGGTAAGGGGTCAGGTCATGAAAAGCGCCCATTTTCACCAGGTTGTTGAATTTATCGTCCTTGCCGCCATCCATCAGCAGCAGATCATAGGAATCTCCGGCCGATACTGCCACAGAGAGCTTATCCGTATAGGCTTCGGATGGCACGAAGGTTACGTTCAGATCTACATTGCCGCGCTTCTCCAGATCCTCCAGTGCCTTGTTGTTCGTCATCTCCGGCGGATTGCCGAAAAGAATGGTCATGGCCTTGATGCTGGCCGGCTTGCTAGCCGCACCGCTTGGTGTACCGCCTTCCGGTGCCGCTGTGCTGCCTGCCGCTGAATTATTACCGCTGCCGCAGCCCGCCAGTGTAGTTACCATCAACGCCGCCGAAGCTACAAGTGGTACAAGCTTTTTTGTAATATTCATTGTCATCCCCCATTTGCTTGTATTGATTGCGTTTACATCGTGCTTACACTTTGGATTATAGAAGACGCCGGAGCTTAAGAACATGCCGGATTCCAGCCAAAGTGTCACCATTTTTAAGATTTGCCGTTCCGCAGGTATCTCCATGTCCGCCAATGTACTATAATCTGTTTAGGATAGCCTGCCCGGTATCCGTAGTCCAAAACCCTTAACGGATGTGACTCTATGAATTCACCCTTTTTCAGCTTTTTGCGGCGGAGCTTCTATATTAAGATGATTGTCGTCATGTTCGCCATCTCGGTGGTTCCGCTGATTGTGCTGTCCTTCATTTCTGTAAGCGTATCCAGCACGACGGTGGAGCAGCAGGTGAACCGCCTGAATGCCCAGCTCGTCAATCAGGTCGTGGACCGGATTGAATTAACCATGACCCGGCTGCGGGAGCTCAGCGAGCAATATTCGCGGATCTCGTCCATTCAGAGCGCGCTGGTATCGCCTTCGGCCCAATATTTTGAAGAGGTGGTCCGCAAAAAGGATCTGATCTCCGTGCTTAGCGGCGCGTCCGCCATCATCGGGAATGTGGAGGGCCTACAGGTCTATTCCGCCGTTACAGGAGAGGTTCTCTCCTCCACGGAAGCCCCGGCCATGCTGGAGGAGTCCCCGTACCGGCCGCTGATTGAAGCGTATCTGGCTTCGGGACGGCCGAATCTTTTTCTGGACAAGCATTCGCTGCCTGAGCTGGCTATTCTGAATTCGTCTACCTATTATATCTCACGCGTTCCCTTCGACTTATATAAGGACCTGAAGGGCGTGCTGCTGATCTCCATGAATAACAGCCAATACCAGCAGCAGATTGAGAATATTCAGCTTGGGAGCGAGGGCTCTATCTCCCTGCTGACGGAAGACGGCCTGACCATTGCCACGACCAGCAAGCTGGATAAGCAGGCGGATAAGCAGCGGGTTCAGGAGATTCTGGGGCGCTGGAAGGAGCTGAAGCGCCCGGATCAGTTCGCGGCAGGCTCCTCTATTGTCTCTGTCAAGCAGACCTCCACCTATGACAAGTGGATCGTGCTCTCGGAGATTCCATCTAAGGAGCTGACGGCCAGCGCCGAGATTATCCGCCGGACGGTCACTTATTTTCTGCTCATTCTGGTCTGTCTGGGGGCGCTCTGTGTGGTCGGCTTCGGGTATCAGCTCTACCGGCCTCTACAGGCTGTGAAGCGGCAGGTCGATGCTCTGAAAAAAGGGAATTTCGAGGCCCGGGTCACCCATTTCGCCAATAATGAAATCGGGGATCTGGGCCGTATGCTCAATACAATGGCTGTCCGCATACAGGATCTGCTGGCAGACCTGCATGATTCGGAGGATCTGAAGCGCAAGCTGGAGATCCGGGCGCTGCAATCGCAGATCAACCCCCATTTCATGTACAATACCCTCAATACGATCCGTATGTTCGCTATGATGAAGGATTATGAGAAGATCAACTCCCTGATGGGACGGCTGGTGGCCTTGCTGCGGTATTCCATGGAGAATTTCGAGCAGACGGTACAGCTCCAGCAGGAGCTTGATTATCTGGCGGATTATGTCGGGCTGCTGAATATGCGCTACAAATGCCAGATCCATCTGGAGGCTGAGATTGAGGAGCCGCTGTGGGGCATGATGATTCCGAAGCTGGGTCTGCAGCCGCTGATTGAGAACTCCGTGTTCCACGGCATTCTCCCGCGTAAGGCACCGGAAGGGCATATCCGTGTGCGCGTATACAGAAGTCCCGGCGGGAGCCATATTATTGTACAAGTCGAGGACGACGGGAACGGTCTGGAAGAGGCTGAGCTGAGGAAGCTGCAGCTCCATCTCCAGCAGGAAGAGTCTGCCGAGAACATCGGTCTGCAGAATGTATGGATGCGTATGAAGCTGCTGTTCGGGGCGGAGACACAGATCCTGCTCACCAGCGCTCCGGGCGAAGGCTTGACCATCCGCATGCTGCTGCCGTCCGGGAACGTTCTGATTAAGGAGGAACATCATGAATCACTATAGAGTTGTCCTTGTGGAGGACGAGATTCCGGCAAGAACGGTTTTCCGGCATTTCATTGAGGAGCGTGCAGATCTGTTCACCCTTGTCGGCGAAGCTGAGGATGGCCGGGACGGGCTGGAGCTGTTCCTGAAGCATAAGCCGGAGCTGATTGTTACCGACATTACAATGCCGGGCATGAACGGGCTGGAGATGCTGCGCGAGATCGAACGGAGCGGGGCACCTGCCCCACAGATCATTATCCTGACCTGTCATCAGGATTTCCACTATGCCCAGCAGGCCATTCATCTGAAGGCGGCTTCCTACCTGATCAAGGATGACTGCCTCTCTGATCCGGGCCTGTTGACCCGGACGATGGAGGAGCTGGCAGTCCTGGCGGATTCACGCGGCGAGACGAGAGACAATTATCTGCAGCTGGAGCAGCAGGTCCGCCTGAGCGAAGTCGAGATCGAGCAGAGCCTGTTCCTCGACATGCTGCGCAGCCCGGCGGCTGAAGCCAAGTGGCTGCGCAGTCTTGCGGACTCGCAGCTCCCGCTTCACGGCCAGGGCTTCATGACCCTGCTGCTGGAGCTGGACCGCAACTCCCTGCGCTTCCCGATCGACCAGCTGGAGGAGCTGAAGCTGTGGCAATTCGCCGGGGTGAACGTGCTGAAGGAGCTGCTCGGCAGCATAGGCCCGCATAAGGTTATCGCCCTCGACAAAGGGCGGTTCCTTGCCCTGTATACCGACAGCTTCAAGACGGAGAGACCCCGCTTCCTGGAGCAGGTGCTGGAATCCCTGGCCGCGAATCTCCGGATGAGCTGCATCGCCCTGCTGTGCAGCTTCGAACAGGGACTGGAGGACCGGCCGGAGGCACTGAAGCGGCTGGCTTCGGCGCCGTATCCGTTCTTTTACCGCTGCAATGAGCTTATCGGCATTGGGGAGTGGGGGCAACTCTCCAGCTTCCAGCGGATTCCTGAGCCGCAGAGCCGCTTCTGGAGCAAGGTGCTGAAGAAAGCGCTGCTGGAGCCGCATCTCAGCACGGCAGCTCTGGAGCAGGAGCGCCAATCCCTGCACCGTCAGGCGATGGAGCAAGCGTGGGACCCGGAGCAGATCAAGTCCCTATATCTGCGAGTCTTTCTGGATATGAGCCATAACGTTATTGGGGCGGAAGGCGGGGCGGATCTCGAAGCAGAGCTGCGTGTACAAATCGAGCTGTGCCAGACATTCAACGCTGTACATGAGATCACCTGCGATCATTTCCGCAAGCTTCAGCAGCTTCAGGAGGGCGGCCGGAAGATCGATGCCTCCATCACACGTATCATTCAACAGATGCGCGAAGATCTCAGCTATCCCTACAAGCTGGAGGAGCTGGCCGCTTCGATCAATTACAGCGTGCCCTACTTCAGCTCCATGTTCAAGAAGGCCGTCGGCGAGAGCTTTGTCCAATACCTGACCCGCCTGCGGATCGAACAGGCCAAGCTGCTGCTGCTCACCACCGACCACAAAACCTTCGAAATCTCCGAATCCATCGGCTTCGAGAATTACCGGTCCTTCAACCGGATCTTCAAGAAGGAGACTGGCGTCTCCCCCTCCGATTACCGCCGTCAGGGGACCCAAAGCATATAAATTCAGAAACAGCAGCATGGCCTACGCGCGCTCCCGGTCCCATGTGGTCGGTTTTTCGATTACATTTTGCCTACGCGCCCGCGCAACGCCGATTGTGGTCGGTTTTTCGATTGTATCCGGTTTACCGCAAAAAGCCCCCGCCTTCACCGGAAATTCCGGTGAGGACGGGGGTTACCCTTGTTAAGCTAAGCCGTCAGGTACGGCGGTTCACGAACATCAGCATAAGTGCGGAGATGACAATGATTGAGCCGACCCACATCCAGGCCAGCGTCATATTTCCGCCATCCACCGCTACATAGATCGCGGTAGGCACGGTCTGGGTGCGTCCCGGAATATTGCCCGCCACCATAATCGTTGCCCCGAACTCGCCCAGCCCGCGGGCGAAGCCGAGGACATAACCGGCAGCCAGTGAACGCCCGGCCAGCGGCAGGGTCACATAGCGCAGCACCTGAAGCTCGCTGGCTCCCTGCGCCCTCGCTGCATCCTCAAGGTCCTTCTCTACCCCTTCGAAGCCTGCCTTGACCGTGCGGTATACCAGCGGAAAAGCAACCACAACAGCGGCAATGACTGCCGCCCCCCAGGTGAACAGAATCGTTTGCTCCGTGAACTGTTCATACAGCCTCCCGATCCAGCTCCGCCGTCCGAGGATCACCAGCAGGACGAAGCCGACCACGGTTGGCGGCAGCACCAGCGGCAGCAGCAGGACCGTTTCGACCAGGCTGTGTCCGAAGAACCGGCGTCCCGCCATCTTACGGGCAGCCAGTGTGGCCAGCAGGAACACGATCATACTGGTTAATACCGCAATCTTGATTGATAACCAGACCGGGGCGAAAAAGTCGGTCCAATTGATCTCCATCTATCTTCACCCCATCTTAATGGTAGTTAGTTATTTAGCCAATTGAAAGCCGTAGCCGGTGAAGACGGAACTTGCAGCAGCAGTCTGCACATAACTGTAGAACGCTTTGGCCTCCGCCTGATGCTTCGAATCCTTAACAATGCCCACCGGATAGTTAATCGCCTTGTGTACATGGCCGCCCACCGTCAGGGCGATCTTCACCTTCTTCGAGGTTAACGCATCCGTCTTGTAGACGAACCCGGCATCTGCATTGCCTGTCTCCACATAAGACAGCACCTGGCGGACATCCTTAGCGAAGACCAGCTTGCTTTGCAGCGTATCCCATACCTTCTTCGCGGTCAAGGACTGCTGAGCGTATTGTCCGGCTGGTACCGATTCCGGCTGGCCTACGGCTACCTTTTTGAAGGCTGGAGCGGTAAGGTCAGTAATGGTTGTAAGCTTCGTGTTCGAATCGGAAGGCACAACGACGACCAATTGATTCTTCAGCAGCGCCTTGTGGTCTGCAATCAGCCCTTTATCCACCAGCGCGTTCATCTGCTTATCGCCTGCCGAGAAGAACAAGTCGGCCGGTGCCCCCTGCTCAATCTGCTTCTGTAGCGTACCTGAGGCGCCATAATTGAACACTAGCTTAATCTCAGGATGCTGCTTCTCATACTGCACAGCAATCTTGTCCAGACTATCCTGCAGACTCGCTGCTGCGGAGACAATAATCTCCGTCTTCTTCACTGCCGCCTCAACATCTCCTGCTGAACCCGCCGACACGCCCGCCACCATAAGCAGCACCAACAATCCCGCTAACCACTTCTTCAGCACACTCCATACCTCCCAATCCCTATTCTTTATTTTGATCATATTCTAGCAAGTTAAATCGAATTATACAATGCATTTGATTATGTTTGTATATGTTTAGTTATAATTAGTATTGAAATCAGGGATTACCCTAGTCTGCACGCCAAAAAAACCCCGCCCTATGTATAGGGAAGAGGCCTGTTCTAAGGCTATTCGCAATAAACTTCTCACAGTTCCAGTTATTCGACCTTGAAAGCAACCTTGAAGCTTCCCTTGGCATCTTGCCCCTTGATTTCAATCCGGTATTTCCCGTCCTTCCCGGCTTCCACCTTCTCGGTACCTGATTCATTGGTTGCCAGTTCAGTAAGCACCTCATTATCCGGCCCGTATAACTTCATGGACAGCCGGCCCTTTTCCACCTTGGATTTGTAATCGATGCTGATCGTTTCGCCGCTTTTCATGCTCAGCTTCTTCTCCTCTGTGCCCGTAAAAAGCTTGTAGGAGCCGCTTATTTTGCTCTTCGTGCTGGACCCGACGTACATTTTTTTCTTGTCACAGGAAGTCAGCAGCACCGACGCCATGACGATCAAAATCCCCAGTTTCATCCATTTATTCTTCATATCCCTAACACTCCCCCGGTTTAGATTAGATGGCCGCAATGCGGACAACGGATACCCTCATTGCCTGCATTAGATGCTATGTAAATGTGATGCTGTTTCCTTGCCAGGAGATACAGGATCAGACCGATGAAATTAGGGATATAGATGACCGCAGTCACCCACAGCCAGGCATTCATCCGCCGCCGCGAGGCATCTTTATAAATGAATACCGCGATTAGCACATTCAGCCCCAGGAACAGCAGGGCCAACAGGCTTATCACGATGAGCCAGGTCAGATTCTCCTCCATAAACTCGCCCATATAGGGGCTTATAGCGTACCCCAGCGCAATACAGCTTAACAGGATGGTTGCTGTAAGCGCCCAAAAAACAAATTTCTCAACGGTTAAGTGAACTTTCATAAGACCCTCTCCCGCCTCCCATAGTACTGTACAACAGTAATGTTCCGGCGACCATTGGAGACAGGATGAACAGCAGCCCCATGCTGATCTTCCATTGCATGGCAGCCGGACCGGCCAGGAAACACAATCCCAGCACCAGGAATACCAGCCATTGCAGGACCATTAACCCGGAAAGGATTACTATTCTTCTGCGCCCGTGAATCCGCCGAATCGTATTAGAGACAAGCTCTGGTGATGGCGTGAGCGGCAGATTGAAATATTCCGTCAGCAGCCGGTCTTCGTCTCCGGACTCCTTCATTTAGTTCATCTCCTTCATTAGCTTGTGCAGCAGCTTCTTACCATGATTCAATCGGGATTTGACAGTTCCGAGGGGAACTCCCAGCACCTCCGCTATGCCCTCATAGCTGAACTCCTCATAGTAATACAGTACGAGAGGGGCAAGGTAACGTTTGGGCAGACTCCGCAGGCATTCCTCCAGGAGCCGGTGCTCCTCATGCCGCAGCAGATCCTCTTCTGCCAGTGGAGCCGGGTCTCTAATATGTATAAGCTCCGCATCCGAGGACAACCAGGTCCAAAGGGCATACACGCTTTTCCACTTCCGGTAGCGGTCACGGTACATGTTGAAGGCCACCTGGAACAGCCAAGGCTTAAAGGGACGCTCCGCATCATACTTCTCCAGCTTGCGGAGCACACGTACCCATACCTCCTGGAACAAATCCTCCGCATCCTGCCGGTTCAAGGTAAGATGGCGGCAGAACCGGTATAAATCATCCCTATACCTGACAATGAGAAACTCAAGATGCTCTTGTTGACCGGACTTGCATCCTTCAACGAGCTGTTTGTCGGTCATCATCTGTTCTCCGCCCACCCTTTCAACCTACATTACGTAGCGTCCCGGATATTGTTCGAAAATTCACAAAGTTATTTTTGGGAAAAGTAGGGCTTCGGTTCACAGAACGCTGAGAAACGAATCTCCCATTCGGGAACCACGTTGGGCTAATTCTGAACTAAGGTTTAGCAGTGACCCGAGGATAGGAGGTGGAACTGGCTTAATTGCAATTCGTACAACTAAAATGCCCGATTCCTAACCCTTCTCACGTTTAGTTGTATTTCGTACATTTAAAAGGCAGCCTTCTCCCGTTTATCAGCTAATTGGGCAGATTTAGTTGTACAGAATACAGTTAGAAGATGAAACTATGCCTTTTGGCTGCTTTTAAGTGTACATTCTGCAACTAACACAGGAAACCACCTTCCATCAAAACAAGAGCTGTCCCAAGCAGCCATTAATATGGCTTGGAACAGCCCTTGCTAATACCTTCTATTCAGATTTAATTCTTCATCCGCGGGTCCAGCACATCCCGCAGGCCGTCGCCCATCAGGTTGAAGCCGAGGACCGTCAGCATGATAGACAGGCCCGGGAACACCACGGTCCAGGGGGCCTTCTGGATAAACTGGCGGGAATCGGAGAGCATCTTGCCCCATTCCGGGTCCGGCGGCTGAGCGCCCAGTCCAAGGAAGCCCAGGGCAGCGGCTTCAATGATGGCTGTCGCGACGCCGAGAGTGCCTTGAACAATGATCGGCGTCAGGCTGTTCGGCAGGATGTGGCTGAACAGAATCCGCCCGTTCTTCATCCCGATGGCCCTGGCCGCCGTAATGTACTCCTCGGACTTCAGGCTCAGCACCTTGGCCCGGACCAGCCGGCCATAGGTCGGAATGTTGACGATGGCAATCGCGTAGAGCGCATTCTGCAAGGAAGGTCCCAGAATAGCTACAATAGCGATGGCCAGCAGAATACTCGGAAAAGCCAGCAAAATGTCAAACAGACGGGAAATGATCATATCCATCCATTTGCCGTAGTATCCGGCGAGGATGCCCAGCGCAGTGCCGACAATGATCGAGCCGATTACGGAAAAGAATCCCACCCAGAGTGAAATCCGCGCCCCATAGATTACCCGGGTGAACAGATCCCGCCCCAGATCATCCGTACCGAACCAATGCTCTGCCGACGGCGGCTTCAGGCGGTTCACCAGCTGCTGGGCCTTGAAATCATATGGGGCGATCCACGGCGCGAGCAGCGCAATCAGTACAAAGAACAGGATAATGCCAAGCCCGGCCATGGCCGTCTTGTTCTTGCGGAAGGCCTTCCACGCATCGCGCCAGGGGCCGGAAGCTTGATCCGCCGGAGCCTTAGGAGGTGGAGCCTGTAGTGCTGCCTGTCCCATAGCTGCTCCCCCTCACTTGTAATTGATGCGCGGATCGATAGCGGCATACAGCAGATCCACCAGCAGATTGATGACCACAAAGATAAAGGCAATAATCAGAATCCCGGTCTGGATCACCGGATAATCCCGCGAGCTGATCGCTTCAAAAATATAACGCCCTACCCCGGGCCAGGCAAAAATCGTCTCGGTCAGCACCGCCCCTCCGAGCAGCGCCCCTGTCTGCAGACCGATTACCGTCAGCACCGGAATGAGTGCATTTTTCAGCGCATGCTTATAGACCACGAGGAACTGCGACATACCCTTGGCCTTCGCTGTACGGATATAATCGGAATTCATTACCTCCAGCATACTGGAGCGGGTCATCCGGGCAATGATCGCCATCGGAATCGTGCCAAGCGCAATACTCGGCAGAATGAGATGCTTAATGACCGTCCACAGCTGGTCCCACCGTCGGGCCAGAATCGTATCCAGCACGTACAGATTGGTTATCGTCTCCACCGGATTGCGCTGGTCCATCCTGCCGATGGACGGCAGCCAGTGCAGCTTCAGCGCGAAGAGCAACTGCTCCATCAGCCCCAGCCAGAAGATCGGCATCGATACCCCAATGAGCGCGATGATCATCGCCGTATAGTCAAACCAGGAGTTCTGCCTCCAGGCGCTGAGGATACCGGCGTTCACCCCGACGAAGGTTGCGAACAGCATGCTGGCAGCCGTCAGCTCCAGCGTAGCGGCCAGATACGGTACGATTTCTTTGGCAATCGGCGTTTTGGTGCGGATCGAAGTCCCGAGGTCCCCCCGGGCCAAATCACCCATGTAATTAAAATATTGCTGCAGCCAGGGCTTGTCGAGGCCAAGCTGGTTACGCAGCGCCTGCTTGGATTGCTCGGTCGCCTTCTGGCCGAGAATCGTCTCGGCCGGATCACCCGGAATGGCATGGATAATAGAGAAGACGATCAGGGTCATGCCGATCAGCACGGGGAACAGCACCATCACACGTTTTATGAGGTAAGAGTTCAATTCCGTTCACCTTCCAAAGGTGTATTTATTCAAAATAAATCTCACTGTAATACTCTGTCCCTGTCGGTCCGGGAACGAAGCCCTTCAGATTGGCCTTGCCGGCCAGCAGCGGTGTGGTATGAACCAGCGGAATCCATGGCGCATCGGCTTTGATAATCTCCTGAGCCTGCTTGTACAGCTCGGTGCGTTTGCCCTGGTCTGTCTCCTTCTGGGCGCCGGTCAGAAGCGTATGCAATTCTTCGTTCACATAAAAGGCACGGTTATTGCCGGGAATAGCATCCTTGTCCAGCAGGGTATACAGGAAGTTGTCCGGGTCGCCGTTGTCGCCGGTCCAGCCTAGCATGAAGATATCGTCCTTCTCCCCGGCCTTGGTGTCATCGAGATAAGTCGCCCATTCCGGGGACTCAATAACGGTCTTGACCCCGATCTTCTCCCATTCTGCTTGAATCGCTTCGGCTACCTTCTTGCCGTCAGGCATATAAGGACGGGATACAGGCATCGCGTACAGTGTCACCGGATCAGGCAGTCCGTCAGGATAACCCGCTTCGGCCAGCAACGCTTTGGCTTTGTCCAGATCATACTCATAATCCTTCACACTGTCGTTATAGCCCCACAGGGAAGGCGGCATAGGATTCACCGCAGCCTGGGCCTGGCCGGCGAAGAATGCATCGATAATCTCCTGCTTGTTGACTGCATGGCTGAGCGCCTGCCTTACCTTCACATTGTCGAACGGCTTCTTCTTGAAGTTGAAGCCGAGGTACGCCACATTGAACGGCGGACGCTCAATCTTGGTCAGAGCACTGTTGCTCTCCAGCGTGGACAAGTCATCCGGGCTGAGATCTTCCATCAGATCGATTTCCCCGTTTTGCAGCGCCGTGAAGCGGGCTGAGTTGTCCGGAATCGAGCGCACGATGACCTTGTTCAGCTTGGGAAGCCCTTCCTTCCAGTAGGCGGTATTCTTATCCAGTGTGATGGAATCATTGCGCTTCCACTCCTTGAACACGAACGGGCCTGTCCCTACCGGCTCATTTTTGAAATTCTCCTTTTTCTCCTTGATCGCAGCAGGACTGGCAATCCCGAAGGTGGTCATGGCGATATTCTGCAGGAACGGCGCCTGCGGCTGGTTCAGTACAAATTGAACCGTCGACTCATCCACCGCCTTCACTTCCTTGATCACCCGCGCCCCGTCCGGACCGAACATGGAGTCATAGTAATCGAAAGAATCACCTTCGAATTTGTATTCACTGGCCGGATCACTCCAGCGCTGGAAATTGAACACGACTGCCTCGGCGTTGAAATCGGTTCCGTCATGAAACTTCACGCCAGGATGCAGCTTGAAGGTGTAGCTCAGCCCGTCCGGCGTTACTTCCCAGCTGTCGGCAAGTGAGGCCTGGACTTCAGAGGTACCCGGCTTATACTCGAGCAGCGAATCGAAGACCTGATGCGCAATCTTCAGCGACTCCCCGTCCGTCACAATCGCCGGGTCCAGGGAAGCCGAGTCGCCCCCGCGCCCCAGGATCAGGGTATCCTGCGCTGTCCCAGAGGTCTCAGGTGAGCTTGCCGGAGCATTTGTTGCCGCCGTATTCCCTCCGGTATTTCCCGTGTTGCCTGTGTTGTTCCCTCCGCCGCAGCCGCTGAGCGCGAGCCCCGCGCCAAGCATCAGTACCAATGTGAGATTACCCCATTTGTTCATCTCCAGAAAGCTCCCTTCTTTCATTGAAATATCAAAGTGTTTATATAGAGCCGTGCAGGTAGCACAGCTATAAACCAAGGTTCTTCTGTATATGGCTCTAAGATGCAAGCAAATCAGGCTAGCGGTGTATTGGCTTCTCCATCATAGAGATGGCAGGCTGTGAAGTGTCCGGATTCTGTCTCCATCAGCGGAGGCCTGATCACCCGGCACTGCTCCATCACGCGCGGACAACGCGTGTTAAATGCACATCCGACTGGCGCATTCGCCGGATTCGGTACCTCCCCCTGCAGAATGATCCGCTCCTTACGGATATCGGGATCAGGTTCAGGAACCGCAGACAGCAGAGCCTGCGTATAAGGATGCTGCGGCCGGGCATAAAGCTTATGCTTGTCCGTAATTTCGACAATCCGCCCCAGGTACATTACCGCTACCCGGTCGCAGATATGCTTCACCACACTGAGATCATGGGCGATAAATATGTAAGTTAAGCTGAATTCCCGCTGCAAATCCTGCATCAGGTTAATAACCTGGGACTGGATCGATACATCCAGCGCAGAGACAGGCTCATCTGCAATAATCAGCTTCGGATGGAGTGCCAGTGCTCTGGCAATGCCGATCCGTTGGCGTTGTCCGCCGGAGAACTGGTGAGGGTAACGCTGCAGATGGGCCCTGGACAATCCGACTACATCCGCCAGCCGCTCCACCTCTGCCTTGCGCTGCCTGGCATCGCAAGTAGCGTGTACAATCATCGGCTCTTCGAGAATACGCTGCACAGTATGACGCGGGTCCAGGGAGGAGAACGGGTCCTGGAAGACAATCTGCATCTCCCGGCGCTGACGCCGCATATCTTCCGCAGACAGCTTCGTAAGCTCCTGCCCTTCGAACCAGATCTCGCCCGCTGTCGGCTCAATCAGCCGGAGCAGCGCGCGGCCGGTAGTCGATTTGCCGCAGCCGCTCTCCCCTACCAGACCGAAGGTCTCCCCCTTGCTCACAGCAAAGGAGATATCATCCACAGCCTTCACACTGCCGCGTTCCCGGCTGAAGAAGCCCTTGTTCAGCGGATAATACTTCCGGAGTCCCTTGACCTCAAGCAGGCTCTCACTCATACCGCATCCTCCTGTTCCCTGTCATGCAGCCAGCATCTGCAGCTGTGCTGCTCCTCTTGCCGTGTCAGCGCCGGAAGGCTCTGCATGCACAGCTCCATGACCTCCGGGCAGCGCGGTGCGAACCGGCAGCCCTGCATCTCTGTGCTGAGAATCGGCACATTGCCCGGAATGGAGTAGAGACGTTCCTTAGCTTCATCCATCCGGGGGACGGAGGCAATCAGTCCTCTCGTATACGGATGCAGCGGATTTTTGAAAATATCATGTACACTGCCTTCCTCCACCACCTTGCCGGCATACATCACAGCCACACGGTGGCACATCTCGGCTACTACGCCAAGATCATGGGTAATCAGCATAACGGCAGTGCCCTGCTCCTCATTCAACTGGCGGATCAGCTCCAGAATCTGGGCCTGAATTGTTACATCAAGTGCGGTTGTCGGCTCATCGGCAATCAGCAGCTCCGGGCTGCAGGAGATCGACATGGCAATCATGACACGCTGGCGCATGCCTCCTGATAGCTGATGCGGGTACTCGTCGATGATCGCTTCCGGCCGGGGAATTCCAACCTTGCGCAGCATACCGACAGCATGCTCCCGGGCCTCCTTCCTGGAGAGACCACGGTGCAGGCGTACCGTCTCCATAATCTGCTGTCCAACCGTGAATAAGGGATTCAGCGAGGTCATCGGCTCCTGAAAGATCATCGAGACCGAATCCCCCCGGATCTTACGCATATCCTTCTCCTTCAGCGGAACAATATCGCGGCCCTTCAGCAGGATGCGTCCGTCAACAATTCTCCCTGGGGGGCTTGGGACCAGCTTCAGGATAGACAGGGAGGTGACACTTTTACCGCAGCCGGATTCTCCTACGACACCCAGAACTTCGCCCGGATTAATGTAGAGATCGACACCATCCACTGCCGGAACCTCACCGCGGTCCGTTAAAAAGTGGGTATGCAGGTTTTCAATGCTCAGAATCGGCTGGATCAAGTCTCTCCCTCTTTTCTGTTAAAAATTGAACGAAGGTCAAATGCCTGCTCAGGAAAACTATTTAAAAAGTTAGATATATTAACTAATACCTAACATAATAAGTAATCTAATTAACTTTAAATACATATTACTGTTATTTAATGTATAACTTTACTATGGATATCCTATCTAGGCAAGGAAAATTTGTACATATAACTAACCCTATGAATTTTATATGAATATATCAGAGCATAAAAGTGTGAGGAAAATATACCTGCAGTTATTTGTACAGCGACAGCCACTTCTCCAGTTGTTGCTTCAGCACATCCCGGTAATATAGCGGCTCCATAATCTCAGCCTCTTCCTTGTATTTCATAATCCAATGAACGAAGCCGATATCCTGCTCCACAGCGACCTTGAAATGCAGGCTGCGGTTCTGGCGGTCTACCCTGCTCGGCTTCACAAACATCTCCTCCTGCTTCAGCCGTTCCATCATCCGCTGCGAGAATTTGACTCTGAATTCAACCTGCAGGCTGTCCTGTTCCAGGGACCACTTCTGCTCCATGAAGGACTGCAGATCGAACTGGTCTTTGGAGAACCACCTGTCCAGCGGATTGACACTGGAGAAGCCGTTAATATGAAAGGTGCGGATGATCCCGAAGCGGTGACAGAAACCAATCAGGTGAAAACGATTCTCTAGCGGGACCAGGCAATAGGGATCAATCCGGATACCTTTTTCTTCGTAGGCATTCTCACTATAGTCAGCCTGTATGCTTCTCTGCTTCATTACGGCATCCAGAATGTCGGTCAGAAAGAGGGGCTGGTCTCCCTGAGATCTGCTATTTTCCGTCCAGTTTGGTCCGGCTTCCTTTTTCGTACGCTCCATTGTTTCTTCCCTTTCTGCCTTTTGCTTATAATCTGCCGCCATCACTTTCTCGTATGCGTCTTCAAAGCCCGGGGGCAGCAAAGGTTTGATCTCTGCCATAATACTGCGTAACTGTGAAAAAGCCTCTTCTTCCTCTTCTGACCAATCCAAGGGGTACAGCGCGAAATTACCGATAAAAGCATACCCCTTGCCATGTCCCATATGAGTAATGGGGATATGCATGGCACTGAGCGCATCCATATCCCGATAAATCGTTCTCTCGCTGTTGCCGCATCGTTCCGCCAGCTCACGGGCCAGAATTCCCGGTTTGGCTTGAACTAGCGTAATGATGCGCATCAGCCGGATCAATCGGTCTGTCATATTCAGTTCTCCTTGACTTATGGTAAAATAGACCCATTATTTTTAAATAAACTAGTTATATATATCTATAACCAAGGATGTAATAACCGAGATAAGAAAATATAATAGAACTATTTTACTATGTTACCACATTTAGATATTACGCATTTCTTAATCTGCTCCGCCCGGTGTGATTCTATATTTGAGCCCTATGTATGGGTAATTCCTATTCTATCTACGCAGCTTCCCAGCAATTATCTCATTCCTATCCTGCTGAGCGGCAGATGCTCTGCCTCCAGTCTTTTATACAGCGCTTCCGCTTCTCTGAGCAGCTGCATATCCCCGGATCGGGCAGCCATCAGGAGTAGTTGATCGGCCTGCCTGCGAAGAATATCTGCGGGTACCTCAGGCTTGTTCTTCATCCGGGCCTCCTGGGCTTCCGCGATTAGCGCCTCTGTCTGCAGCAGCGCCAGATGCTTCTCCACATGGAAGCAGGAGCCTGCCCCCAGCAGGCCGGTATGATGGGAATATTCGATTCCCAGCTTCTTGAGCGGCAGCTCGCGGATACGTTCCACCGTAGGCTGCTTGTATTGCCATTGCAGCCAGAGGGCTTCATGTATGCCTGCAGGCATACCCGCCATCATGAATTCCAGGGCGATGTACCTGCGCTGCCCGGAATGGATTTTGCCAAGCTTCAGGAGCAGTGATCTCCCCTCTCCTTCTTCTGCACTACAGCCGTAACATCCTGTTACCTTGACATGACTTTCGAGCCAGACACGCAGCTCAATATCCCGGGCTACCACCTTCCGGCTCTTCTTGCGGGAATCCTCCCCTTGTAGCGCTCCCTTCCACTCCACGAGCAGCACTATTTTCTTGGCACCGCCTGCCAAAATACGCTCCTGGCTCCATGTAAACAACGTCTGAATACTTGCTTGCATATTTCCACCTCTTTCTTAATTTGGGTCTTCTATTAATGTACCAATATTGGCGGACAACTCCTTGTCATGGAATGTATGTTCGGTCCTATAATATCGACAAAAAAAGAGCCAACCTACCCCAAAAGGTGATTGCCTCTTTATGAAAGTCTATTCTTTTGTCAAAATATGACGAACAAAGTTTTACGCATTACATCAATCGGACCCGTCTGCCCGCCTTCTCATGCCGGAAGAACAGCCCAAGGGCCCAGGTTGCACACAGCAGTGCGAAGAGGAAGAACAGCAGAGACCATACAGCGGCCGGTAAAATGGTCAATCTGGCCAGATTCGCTGCGTCCCCTGCCCGGGAAGGTGTCACGACGGAAGCATAGACCAGGAATAAGGTCCCCATCACGGACTCTTCCAGGGTCAGGAACGCAAGAAACAGATAGTAGTACTTGCTGACCTTCGGCCAGAGGAACAGCATCGCAGCATTCAGCAGAATGAAGCCGCTCAGCCAGATCATTCCGAAGCCGCCCCGTACATACAGCACAAGCATAATCAGCGCGACCAGGCTGGTCAGAACAAGCCCCCATTCCCGCTTATCTCTACTATAGAAATAGAAGAGCAGCAACGCGAACAGTGAAGCCAGAGGATAACCCGCCAGCGACACCAGGATCGCCTTGCCTCCGGCAGCAATCGCCGAATAGGTCACACCGCTGTGATCAGAATACAGCTCAATGCGCAGCACATTGCCGGAGAGCAGCAGAGTCATCAGCGCATGGCCGAATTCATGGAACATGGTATCCAGATTACGGAATAAGGAGGAGAACGGAATAAACCGGGTCAACAGGGCGGAGCCCGCCAGGAACAACAGTGTTTTGAGCCATCTATTCATTGAATACAGCCCCTTTCCGTTCACAGTATACGTTAATTTGCAGTTACACTCAATATTATGGAAACCATCCCTGCCTTAACGCTGTATTACCTCTTGGTTCTCTCCATAGACACAAAGGGTAATTATGCCTACAGCCGCCCGGGTTGTTCAAACAGCAAGCAGCTATGATAAAATAGGAGGACAATTAGCTCTAACAGGTGGTGATCAGCTTATGAAAAGACGGGTAACAGGAGTGATGCTGAGGCTGCTGGGTTCTTCCCTGCTTATGCTTGGCCTTACTCTCACTTGGCCTGCCCCCCAGGCCAAGGCCAATTATCTGAATGATATATACAATGGAATACAGAGCTTCTCGGAGCTTCCCGGAGAAGTCACCAAGCTGCAGGAGAGTTACCAGAAGACTGCAGAAGAGCTTCAGCAGACGAAGGAGGATCTCGGTGAAGCCAAGGAGCAGCTGACGGACAGCCTGCAGCAAATGCAGACGTATCAGTCCCAGAATGCTGCCCTGCAGGAGCAGAACCGCCAGCTCAGCCAGGTCGTGGACGAACTGAAGAATGACCGCACGGCGAGAGAGAACTACTTCAACCGGATCAAGGTGACGGTCATCTCCGGGATTGCTCTTCTGCTGGGCTACTTCCTGCTGATCCGGGTGCTGCGCTTCACGATGCGGTACCGCTCCAGAAGAAGCGACCGGCTGCGTTAAGGAGGATGAAGAATGAACATTGACATTCAGGATGAAGGCGACAGCGGCAGCGGACAGGCGGTTGCTTTTACCGTTCAGGAGAACGAGGAGGTCCATGTGCTGCATCCGCAGCAGATTATTGCTTACCAGGGCCCTTCGGCGGGACGGGCCGACCGGTTCATGGATGTGAAGGGCATGTACCGCAAGCGCAAGCTGATCCGGGCGGATCTGACCGGCCCTTGCCGGTTCACAGCCGCGCTGCCGCCCGGCTACCGGGTCAAGACCATCCAGCTTGACAGCAAAAGCGATCTGCTCTACGACTTCAGGCACCTCTTCTTCTACAGCAAGGGCGTCACGATGCAGACGAGAGTGCTGAGCATGAAGAATATGCTGATTACCCGGGATATCGTCAAGGTCAAATTCTCCGGCCGCGGCAGCATCGGCATTCTGACGGAGGGCACGGTCTGCGAAGCCGAGCTGCATCCCTTCGATCCGCTCTATGTCGATGCCGGCAGTATTATCGCTTATCCCGAGAATGCCAAGCTTGAGCTGACGGTGTACGGCAACCATCTCGCCAGCCAGCATATGAGCTATCACTGGAAGATGACCGGCCACGGGCCTGTGCTGTTCCAGGCCGGACGCCAGAGCAGACGCTTCGAGCGCGACAATAATGAAGACGGTATTATCAAGCGCTTCCTGCGGGAAGCCCTGCCCTTCGGCGGTGTATTTATTAAGTAAGTGGAAACGGCATTGCCGTCCTTTTAAAGGACGGTACCGTTTCAGCGAGAAATAGAAGGATAAGTTATTGTGTGCAACATATAAATTCTTATATTTTAAGCAAAGAGCGCCCGCATGTATAACGCGGGCGCTCTTCTATATGTCCTATGCCGGAGTTACGCCAGATAAGCGTTCAGCATCCAGGCTGTCTTCTCTACACTTGTCCGGATGCCGATCAGCAGATCGGCGGTAGGCTGGTCGCTGGCCTCCTCTGCGCTAGTAATGCCCTGCTTCAGCTCTTCAGCTACGGCAGCGAAGTCTTGAACCAGCTGTACCACCATTTCCTTGGCGCTCTCACCGCCGGCAGCTTCCTTCAGGCTGGAGAGCTTCAGGTACTCTGCCATAGTAGAAGCAGGACGTCCGCCGATCGCAAGCAGCCGCTCAGCCAGCTCATCCACATAACCCGCAGCTTCATTGTACAGCTCTTCGAATTTCTCATGCAGGGTGAAGAATTGGGTTCCGCTGACATACCAGTGGTAGTGATGCAGCTTCACTCCCAGCAACGTCCAGTTCGCGGTCTGACGGTTCAGAACAGCATGCAGTGCAGTGTGGCTGTTAACTTGTGTACTCATTTAAATAACCTCCCGGAATGTGTATTCTACAATATATTGTATTTAGACTCGTTCTAAATATATATACAATTTAACACACTTTTTACTGTATTGCAATCTAATGTCCCGCATCCTTGATGTACTGCACATTCTAGCACTCCTCCGGGAGGCTATCCTATAATTTGAATCACAATTCTGCAAAAGCATATGGATTGACATAAATCACTCGAACCGGAAGAGAAGCTCACATCCTCCCGTAGGATGTCCCTTATACCGTAGGGATATCCGTCTCTGCCGCCCGTCCCAGTCCGCTGCGGAAGATGGCACGCATCTCCTCCCGCTTGCTCTTGGGGCTAAGCACATATACCGTATCTCCGGGCTCAATCACCGTGCTGCCATGCGGCGTCACGATGGTCTTGTTCCGTATAATGGCCGTGAACAGAATATCGTCCGGCAGGCCGATCTCTGCAATCTGCATGCCGGATATCGCCATCTGCCGGTCGATTCCGATATGATTGAATTCGGAATCAGTCTTCCCTAGCGCGACAAGCTCCATCAAGGATGGCTGGGATGCCTGCTCCCGGCCCACCAGCCTCAGCCGCGAGGCCAGAGGTGAAATGGTTGTTCCCTGAATCACTGCCGAGGTCAGAACAACGAAGAATACGACATTGAAGAACAGCCTGCCATGCGGCAGCCCCGCGAGCAGCGGGTAGGTCGCCAGGACAATCGGGACGGCTCCCCGGAGCCCGGCCCAGGAGATCAGTGTCTTTTCACGGAAGGAGAACCGGGACAACAGCAGGCTGAGGAATACGCCGAGCGGCCTTGCTAGGGCCATCAGAATCACGGACAGCAGCAGCCCCTGCCAGGCCACAGCCGCCAGCTCCTGCGGGAAAACCAGCATCCCGAGCAGAATGAACATGGCAATCTGCATCATCCAGGCAAAGCCATGACTGAAATTCATAATGGTGCGGTGGTACATCAGCTCGGAATTCCCCAGCACCAGCCCCATGACATAGACAGCTAGCAATCCGCTGCTGTGTACCATAGCCGAAACCCCGTAAGTCAGAACTGCAAAGCCGACCGCCATGACTGGATACAATCCGGTGGAGTCCAGATTAATCCGGTTAATCAGGTACACCGCCAGCTTGCCGATCATAATCCCGACCAGCAGTCCTACCCCCATCTCCCAGAAGAACGACAGCACCAGGCGCAAGATTGCGGTATCCGGGTGCTGCACCCATTCAATCAGCGACACGGTAAGGAATACAGCCATCGGATCATTGCTGCCGGATTCGGCTTCAAGCGTCGAGGTTAGCCGTTTGTCGATATTTTTGCCGCCCAGCACGGAGAATACCGCCGCTGCATCTGTCGAACCGACAATGGCCCCGAACAGGAAGCTCTCCGCCCAGGGCACCCCGAGTATAAATTTGGCAAAAACACCAACGATCACCGCAGTCAGCAGCACTCCGAGTGTAGCCAGCGACAACGCCGGCTTCAGAATCGGGCGAATATCCTTCATGCTCGTCTGCATCCCGCCCTCAAACAGAATCACCACCAGGGCAAAAATGCCGGCAATCTGCGTGAGCGAAGCATTGTTGAAATAAATAAAATGGCTGAGTACCATGCCGGCTGCAATAAACAGGACCAGGGCAGGCATGCCAAAACGGGTGGAGAATTTGGTGGAGAGCACGGCGATCAGCAGCAAAGCCGCCAGCAGCAGGATGATTTGATCTGCAAGATGAGTCATGAACCGGTTCACACCTTTCCCGGGAGCGGGTATTCGCCTTAGCCCCATGTATTTTATAGTATGTGTATGATTCGTTAGATAGAAAAAAACCCCGGTGGGCTGAATTCCACGGAGGTTATTATGCCGTCCTTCATTCTCTTGAATACACCTGCAGCTCCTGAATGGACCAGTAGTTGCCGCCGGAGCCTGTCTGGGTAATCTTGATATGCCGGGTCTTGACCGGGGCAAACGTAATCTTGGTCTTCTCCAGCTGGCCTTTGCCCGCTGCGACCTGTCTCCAGCTCTTGGCATCCTCCGATACGTGGACAGTGTAGCCGCGCGGATAGTCATATGGCGATAAAGGGTAATCCATATCTATAGCTTCTACCGTATGTTCTGCGCCCAGATCAATCTGGAAGTACTCCCCCGAGGCCTGATGCTTGACCGTATCCCAGCGGGTCCGCCGGTCTCCGTCAATGGCACCTGCCGGATTGGAAGCCTCCTTACTCACACTGGACGTCACCTTCCAGCCTGCCCGGTCCAGCGGGACAAGTCCGGTTGCTGTAATCTGTGTCTTCTCTGACATCACGCCAGAGCCGGACACTCTTACAGCATAAGTATAAAGTGTGCCTTCCTTCAGCTTGCTGTCGTTGTACTCGGTTCCCTTCACTGCTGTAGCGATGACCTTCAGCTTCTCGTCCGGGCCGTCTGCCCGGAGCACTTCATAGCTTGCTCCGGGGGCTTCCAGCCAGTTCAGATGCATCGATAATCCCTTGACAGCAGTCGCCTTCAGGCCCTGAGGCGCCATATCCGCCACCTCAGAGGAAGGCTCCAGAATGTACTGCACGCCTTCTCCCGGAGCCAGCGTCTCCGTGAATTCCAGCTCCGGCGAAGCAGCCCTGCCGGTTACATAGCTGCGGGCCTCCTCATAAGTATCGCCCTTGCCGAACCGTTCTCCTTCGTACTCCGTTTTCTTCGGCATAGTGACCTTAACCTTAACGGTCTGCTCCGTCTTCTCGAAATTGACGAAGTTCACCAGCACCTTGTTGGAGGTGGCCTTGCTGCCCGCCAGCGGCTCAAGCGTGGA
This sequence comes from Paenibacillus sp. FSL R7-277, assembly GCF_000517965.1. Classification (NCBI taxonomy): domain Bacteria; kingdom Bacillati; phylum Bacillota; class Bacilli; order Caryophanales; family Paenibacillaceae; genus Paenibacillus; species Paenibacillus sp. FSL R7-277. The sequence goes on along the minus strand of NZ_ASPX01000010.1, from coordinate 8,442 downwards.
GGTGTCCACTGCTCTTACGTAGACCAGCTTATCCTTCAGCTCCTCCTTATTGCTGATCTGGTAGGTCAGCGGAGCGCCGTGTGTAGCATAAGCCAGATCCAGCCTGCGCATGATACTGACGCGGGATTCTTCGCCTTCCTTGGTGTAGTAGATCTCTGTAGCCGCCGGATCATGATCCTCCAGATTGAAGCCGTATTTGAACAGGCTGAAATTCTTGAAGAAGGCGGCATGCTGCACGAACATCTCGGCATAGCCGATATGTGCCCGCATAATCCGGTCGAACACCGCTGAAGTCCGCTCCTTGGCCCCATATTGATACGCGTCCACATGGGAGTCCGAGGTGCCGAACTCGGTGGCGAGCATTTTTTTGCTAAGGCCGTCTACCGAGCCCCCGAAGGTCTTCAGGTTCTCCGTGAAGCTCCCGCCCTGTCCGAAAATATAGGAATCCCCATAAGAATGGCCATTCGTCAGATCCGTTACCGCTTCAAGCTCATCGCGCTGCTTCGGATCGCGTTCCCAGCCGTCCGGGTCTCCGCACTGCTTCACCGGACCCTTCTGATTGCCGCACGAGTCTTCGCTGTAGCCCGGCCAGTAGGCCCATCCGGGTGCAACCGTCTGCAGATGCGGTGCGATCGTCTTACCCTTGCTGTTCAGCCACTCGGCTATGGCCAGATTGACCGCTTTGGAACGGTTGAACAGGCCCGGTTCGTTATCCACCTCGTAATACTGGAAGTACGGGCTGTACTTCTGGAAATAATCCGTCAGCTTCTTCTCCGCATCCTCTGGCAGAGTTCCATCCGCCTTCAGCTTGATATCGCCTGTGTACAGATAGAGCGCTACGGCCTGCATATTGTAATCCTTCAGGACCTTGTAGTACTCCTCCATATTCTCACACGAGCGGCCTACATCGCTGGCACAGCTGGTCCGCATGATATTGCCGCTATAGGCTACACCCAGCCACTTCATAATATAGGGCAGATGGGTAACCGCCCCCTCGTCAAAATAAAACTGCTTGTTATTCACCACCGTCCCCGTCAGCGTATAGCTGCCGTGAATCGGCTCCTTAATCGGAGACTTCAGCGCCTCCAGACTCAGATTATCCCAGGTCCACCAGTTGTACTTATCCTCAGCCTCTGAGGAATAGATTCCCCTGGCCGTCCGCAGCGTCAGCTCGTTGGTGCCGCTGATGAGCTGCTCTTTGGGAATGTACAGCTCATAGGTTTTGCGGAAGTCGTATTTGCTGCCTGTTCCGGCAATCCCGGCGATCTGAATAATGCCTGAGAGCTGACGGTTGGAGAACACGCTCATCTGGGGAACGGATTTGTAAGCATCGATAATGCTCACGCGAAATAAGACCCCGTGCTCCGGGATCTTATCCAGCTCATACTGAATCCGCAGCTCCGGGTTGGTCTCCCCGTGCAGGCCGGAGGGCAGTGACTTCAGCTCTGCCGACCTGGCAGTGGTTGAGGCTATGCTGAGCGACTTCTTCACCCCGCTTGACCCTGCCGCCTTGAACTCACCGGCAGAGCCGTCATGCTTGCCAAGCTTCCATAGAACCGTTCCTTCCGGCATCTCAGGACCGGCATCCTTGGCCGCCGACAATGAAGACAGATCCACATCTGCTTCACCGTCCCTGGTCCCGTAATCTCCGAAGACAGAGACGGACAACAGAATCAAGATGATCAGTGCTGCAAATTTTAGTAGCCTGTGGAGATATTTACTGGGTTTCTTTTGAACTCTAGTCCTCATTCCCTTGTCCTCGCTTTCTTCCGGAATTCTGTGCTGCACCGGGCTAACGTCACGCTTCTTCCTCTGCGCGGCTTCCTTAAGGAAGCGTCAGCGCACTCTGGGGAATAATCATCTGCTTCTGGCTCTGGCTTCTCCACATCAGACTGACGCTGGCATCCCCGCGGTTCTCGTAATACTCAACCTTGATAGCATAGGGGGTACCCGCAGAGAGCGTGATGCTGCCCTCCTTGCTCGCACTGCTCTGGTTCTTCCAGCTGTCGATCAGGAGCTTGCCGCCGATCCATACGCGGATGCCGTCATCCGAAGAAGCGGTGAACGTATACTTTTCACTGTAGAGAGGCTTAAGGGTCCCGGTCCAGCGTACCGAGAATGAATCCTTGGGAAGGCCGGATGCCGGTGAATTCCCATGCCAGTTGAACTGAATGGTACTGTCGTTACGGGTAAGCAGCGGTGTGCCGGACAGGTCCATATTGCCATAATACTGGCCTCTCAGGCCGTTCCTTGAGCTTACAGCCGCCGCATGGGTTTTGGCACCCGCTGCGAGCTTGTAATCCTCCCGCGAGACCGTATATTTATGGTTCATGAAGCTTTGAATTTTCACGGTCGGGTTATTCTCCACCAGCATCTTGCCCCATGTCATCGTATATACCCATTTGCTTTGTTTTTGAGACATGATGACAGGGTCTGGCAGCTCTCCGCTCTCCCCGATGCCTATCGGTTTGCCGTCCGCAAGCTTCAGAAGGCTGTCATAATAAGACTGCTTGAAATCATTGTCATAAATGTCGGCGGCCAGAATATCCACCTTGGCGGTGCCGGGAAAATAGGCGGCATACGGCTCAGACGACTTGTTGGGGGCATTCGGATTCCACACCCACAGCAGATTGTTCAGCTTATGCGTATTCACCATGCGGTCATAGACCAGGTCCCACAGCTTCACAAAGTCATCCTTCTGCCCCCACCAGAACCAGCCGCCGTTCATCTCATGATAGGGCCGCCATAACACGGGAACTCCGGCATCCCGCAGCTCACCCAGATACTTGGCCACTTCATCCAGCTCGGCAATCAGAGCCTTATACTGCGGCGTTCCGGGAGTGACGTACTGCTTGAATTGATTCTGGCTAAGCGGCTTCTGCACATTGGTCCATACCGGCGCAGTTCCCGGCAGATTCTGATGGAAGGTCATGGCGACAATGCCGCCGCCCTTATGCCACCGGATGGCGCTGTCCACGACAGCCTGACGCTGCTTGGCAATGGTCGCCTTGGACTGGTTACCTATGGCTCCCAGCTCATAGCCATGCAGAACGGCATAGCGGCCGGTTGTGGTGCGGAGCTTATTATTGAATTCATCGGGGCTCTCCAAATAATCATGCTGGCCGGATATCATGCCCTTGCCGCTGAGATCGTGGAGATAGCTTAACAGTGCGGAAGCCTCCTTGGAGGCCGAAGGATTAATGGGCTTAATGGGAGCGGCGGCAGGGGAGGCCAGTGTGGTAACCTTGGCATCTGCCGGAAGACTGCGCCCTTCCCCCCATGGAAGCAATGAAAGGATAAGGATAAGAGGAAAAACAGTTGTAAATAGCCTGTACTTACGGTTAGTGTTCAATGTAATCTCCTTTCTCCAGCCACACCGCTTCGGCAGACCCCGGAGCGGTTACGCTTCCCGGATGGTCGTCTATAGCTTAGTAGCCCTGCTGGTAAGCAGGGCCATTAAGAGTGGCTTGCAGGATTTATAATTGTAACGTCTTAACCAGTAACAGCGCCAATGTTGAACACAGCTGCGGACCTTATGAGCTTACGAAGCGGAAGGGAGAAACAGCGCGCTTGCCGGAATGGTTCCTTTGGCCTGGCTTGGACTCTGCCACATCAGCCGCGCTTTTGCATCCCCTTGATTCTCATAATACTCTACCTGAATATCATACAGCTCGCCTGCGGTCAGGCTGATGCTGCCCATGCGTTCGGTGCCGCTCTGCTTCACCCAGCTGTCAATCACAAGCTCACCGTTCACCCGTACGCGGATACCGTCATCGGAATGGGTATAGATCTGATAAGTCTCCGTGTACAGCGGCTTCATCTTCCCGCTCCAGCGGACAGAGAAGAAGTCTATGCCGAGAGCGGCATCCGGCGAGCCTTGGCGCCAGTTGAAATCAAGCACAGCATCGGTACGCACTACAGCGGGTTCGCCCGATAGCGTCATGTTATTGAAGTATTCCGCGTACAGTCCATTGGCAGCAGGAACTTCTACCGGCAGATCCACCGGTGTTGCTGTAGGAGAAGGAACGGGAGCCGCTGTCGGCGTAGGCACCGGTGTTGGCGTTGGTGTCGGTGCTGGCGTCAGTGTTGGTGTTGGTGCTGGTGTTGGCATTGGTGTCGTTACTGGTGCCGGCGTTGCTGTCTGTGCTGGCGCTACTGTCGCTGCTGGTACCGTTGTCGGTACTGCTGTTGCAGCCGGAGCAGGTATGGATGTGTTGCCTGCTCTGGAGAAAAGCGCACTTGCAGGTACGGTTCCCTTCACCTGGCTGGGGCTCTGCCACATCAGATGGACATTCGCATCGCCTGCATTCTCATAATACTCTACCTTAATATCGTACAGTTGCCCGGCAGTCAAGGCTATGCTTCCTGTGCGGGCAGTTCCGCTCTGCTTGACCCAGCTGTCAATGACTGCTGTGCCGTTCACCCATAAGCGGATACCGTCATCCGATGTAGTATAGAACTGATAGGTCTCGCTGTAAGCCGGCTTAATCTGGCCGGTCCAACGGATCGAGAAGTAATCTGTGCCAAGTGCGGCATTAGGAGCACCCTGACGCCAATTGAAGCTGATGACCTCATCGTTACGCACCATAACCGGTGTCCCCGAGAGTGTCATGTTCTTGAAGTATTCTCCAAGCAACCCGTTCTGGGCAGGCTTGCTCTCCGTATCACCGGAGGTTGGGACCGGCTTCGGAATCGGCGCAACGGTTGGTGCCGATGTTGCGGTTGGCGTTGCTGTCGGTGTTGGCGTTGCGGTTGCCGTTGGTGTTACTGTAGGCGTTGGTGTTGCTGTAGGCGTCGGCGTTGCTGTTGGCTTAGGAGCCGCCGCCGGAGCAGACCAGGCCTTATATTGGTCACGGGTCAGTGTGTAGCTGTCGTTCATGAAATTCTTGATCGTTGCCGTGCTGTTATTCTCATAGAGCATCTTGCCCCAGTTCATCATGAACACGTAATTCTGCTGGGTCAGCTTCAGCTTCGAGATATTCGGCATTTCACCGTTCTCGCCGATGCCGATCGGTTTGCCGCCAGCCAGGCTGGTCAGATCATCATGATATTTATTCGAGTAGTCGTTATTATATATATCCGCTGCCAGCACATCCACTCTGTCCGCACCCGGATAAGTCCGTGCATAGGGATCAGAGTTGGCATTCGGCGCATTCGGGTTCCATACCCAAATCAGATTATTTAATTGATGAACGTTTACGAAACGGTCATACATAATATTCCACAGAGCTGAGAAATTATCTTTCTTCCCCCACCAGAACCAGCCGCCGTTCATTTCATGGTACGGTCTCCACAGGATGGGAACCTTGGCATCCCGCAGGCTTTTAAGCGAGACGGCTACTTTATCCAGATCGGTGATCAGCGCGTTATACTCCGTGGTGCCGGGGGTTACGTATTTGTTGAACTGTGCCTGGCTGATTGACTTTTGCACATTGGACCATTCGTACTTGGTACCCGGCAGATTCTGGTGGAAGGTCATGGCGACAATGCCGCCCGCTCTGGACCAGTTCGTCGCACTCCAGACAATATTTTTGCGTTGTGCAGCTACTCCGCTCTCACTCTGTCCACCGATTGCTCCAAGCTCATAACCATGCAGTGCGGCGTATTGTCCGCTTGTTCCCTTCAGCTTGTTGCTCAGCTCATCCGGACTCTCGAAATAGTCATGCTGCCCTGTAATAATTCCATTTCCCGAGATATCACACAGATTGTTCAGCAGCTTGACCGCCTCGGCTGAGGCATTAGGGTTCACGGGCGCTCCTGTAGAGGAAGCAGCCTTGACAGTGGACGGGGCGATTCCCAGTCCCACGGGTACAGCAGACAATACCACGGCCAGCGACAGCACAGCGCAGAGCAAACGAGACTTACGGTAAGTTTTCACAATATTCTCTTCCTTTCGGTAGCCAGGCTGCCACTCTTGCGAAGGCCCTATAGCTTTGCGTCCCTATCTTTCGATTAGGTTTGCCATTGTCGTTTTGGAAGGATCAATCCCTCTTACCGTAAGTATCGTCGATATGCAAATTTAATGTAGAGTAAAAACAAAATTTGTCTAAAAAATAGTTCTCAATACCTGATTTAAAATTGTAACAATTGGTTAAATAGATAAGTTAGACCTAAGAAATGAACTGATGTAGAGCGATATCCTCCCAGTCCAGAGTAATACGGATATTGTCTTCCTCTACCAGCTCAGACCCCGTCTGCACCTCAATGAACTCCACATCGGTAAGAGCAAGAATGGCATGCTTGGTCCCTTCCGGTATCCGCACCACATCTCCCGCCTTCACCGTATGCATCTTCTCATTGATGACAATGCTGGCTTCCCCGCTGACGAAGGTCCAGATTTCACTGCGTTTGTGATGCAGCTGATAGCTGATATTTTTGCCCTCGTTAATGAAGATCCGCTTGGTCAGCACCTCGTTGCCTTCATCATATTTCACATAATCGATCACCTTGTAGTGTCCCCAGCGGCGTTCCTCGTACATCGGTCTTTGTTCAAAAGTCTTCAGCACTTCCTTGATCCGCGGACTCTCGGCCTTATGCGTTACCAGAATGCCGTCCGGGCTGGCGGCGATAATCAGATCCTTCGCCCCGATGACCGTAATCGGAATATCCAGCTCGTTAATGAGGCAGGTGCCCTCGGAGTCAGCGGTGATGAAGCCTTTGCCGACATGGTTGCTGGTCATTTCCTCGGTCAGGGTGTTCCAGGTACCCAGGTCCTTCCAGAATCCGGCGTACGGCTGCACGACGATGTTCTCTTCTTTCTCTACCACTTCGTAATCGAAGCTGATGGAGGACAGCAGCTTATACTGCTTCTGCAGCTCCTCGTAATTCAGCGGCAGCCCTTTGCGCTGCAGGATATCCAGCAGGTAGCCCAGACGGAAGGCGAATACTCCGCAGTTCCAGAGCGCTCCCCGGCTGATTAGCTCCTCGGCCTGCACACGGTCAGGCTTCTCCTGGAAGTGGCTCACTTGCAGGTAACCATTCGCTCCCGCATCTGCGCCCGTTGGAATGATGTAGCCGTATTTCTCCGAAGCATGCTCGGGAACTACGCCCATCAGCGCCAGGTTCGCCCCGCTCACCAGCATGGTGTTCTCCAGTTGCAGCACCGTTTCAAAAAAGGAGGATTCCACGTATGGGTCCACCGGCAGAATCGCCACGGTCTCGCTTGGGGACACCCCCGCGATGGAATACAGGTAGGCCGCCGTCAGCGCAATAGCCGGGAAGGTATCCCGCCGCTCCGGCTCCACGATGATCGGCACCCCGCTGCCGAGCTGGCTCTGGATCATCTCCACCTGGCTGCGTCCGGTCGCCAGATAAGAGGACCCGGCCATGCCGTTCTCCTCCAGCTGTCTCCATACCCGTTGTACCATTGATTCCGGTTCACCTGCCGGACTTGCCAGTACCTTCAGAAATTGCTTGGAGCGTGAATCATTGGACAACGGCCAGAGCCGCTTGCCGGAGCCGCCTGATAGAAGTACTAGTTTCATAGTGAACCCTCCATATCGTATTGTTATTGGGTATTTCTTGTTGCGTCTGTGTGGTAAAAACCTGTCTGTTATGAGGGTCGCTGCAAGGAATTTTGGGCTTACGGCCGCTGTTGTATTTGGATTTCTTGATTAAAACCGCTTCTCGCGGTAGAAATCCAAATACAAAGGCGGACGCTAACGCTCCTACAGCTCCAAAATTCCCCTCCGCTCCATTTCATAACAGGCTTGTGATTTTATATCCGCTTCGCCCGCAGGCGAAGCTCCCGGCTAAAGATCCGATATTGCCGCTTGTTATAGCGGCAAGGGGGCCGGGCTGCCGCGCTATACTTGCAGCAGCAGCAGTTGAAATCCTGGTTGCCGGCAGCCTGCCTTCACGACAGTGAATCCCTGGTTGCCGCCTAGCTGTTCCAGCGGAGAAAGATTCAAAAGCTCAAAGACTCTTAAGTGCCGCTTGTTCCAAGGCGTCGCCGCTGACCTAGCGGCTGGAGAGAACAAGAGTATAGGGCAACAAAATCCAAGACAATGGAATTAAAGACCGGAATTCAAGACCTGGATTCAAGACTCTTGTGCCAAGGGCTCGCCGCACAAGTTCGCGGCGGCAGAAGCTAGTTAGTTAAGTACTAGGCACTAGTGCTCCTCATTTCCTCCATTTGGCCCATATCCGAGAAATCAGGTGCACTTATGCTCTTCATTTGCTCGTTTAGCCAACTTTCCCGGGATTCAGGGGCACTTGTGCTCTTCATTTGCTCCATTTGGCCCGCATCCGGGAAATCAGGGGCACTTGTGCTCCTCATTTGCTCCATTTAGGCAACTTTAAGCACCATCAGAGGGATTTATCTCCTTCATTTCATCGCTCAGCCCACTTTCGGCGCATTTAATGGGATTTATCCCTCTCATTTCGCCGTCCAGCCCGCTTTCGGCGCATTTAATAGGATTTATCCCTCTCATTTCGCCGTCC